>CALWDR010000018.1 GCA_944376745.1 uncultured Lachnospiraceae bacterium | reverse complement strand
GAGCATGCAGCAGATCATCGACGCCACGGAGCAGGACACGGTGAACGAGACCATCAGCAGCATCAAGAAGATGGTGGGAGAGATGCCCCTGTACCAGGATGCCGGGAAGGCGTCCGCCATGGAGCCGCTGGAGGAGCCGGATGCCGGGAAAGCGTCCGCCATGGAGCCGTCGGAGGAGCCGGGGGCAGGGAAAGCGTTCGCCATGGAGCCGTCGGAGGAGCCGGGGGCAGGGAAAGCGTTCGTCATGGAATCGTCGGCAGAACTGGAGGCGGCCAGCGCTAAGGCCGGGGCGGCAACGCAGGCGGAGGAGGAACCAACCGGCAGGGAGACGGCGGCACCTGTGGAAGGACTGTTTCTTGCAGAGGAACCAGCCAGCGCGGGGGCTTCGGAGCCCGGCGAGGAGCCGGAGCCGTGGGCGTCCGGGGAAGACCTGCTTCCCGTGGAGCCGTCGGAGGAGCAGTCCCAGTCGGAGGACGACCTTCCGGAGCCCACGCTGAATATTGATTTCAAAGGGATCCTGGCGGAGGATTACGACGGGCAGATGCGCATGCGTGTGCCGGACGCGCCGAAGCCGGACCTGCAGATCACCGGTCAGATGAGCATCGAGGATATCCTGGCGGAGTGGGAGAAGACCAAGGAGGCGGCCAGGATCGCCATCGCCGAGGCGGAACGCAGGAAGCTGGAGGAAGCCAAGGCCAAAGCCCTGAAGGAGGCCGAGAGCCTGATGGAGCGCCTCACCGACAGCCTTCCCCCGGAGGAGACCCTGAAGGCTGCGGTGAAGGCCATGCAGCAGCAGGAAGAGGAGCGCAGCCGGGTGCCTCTGGCGGCGACCCAGGAGATGCCCGACTTGACATCCATGAGAGCGCAGGAATCTCAGCCAGGAGCAGAGGGAGCGGCGGCAGATCTCCAGCTGGGAATAGAGGGAGCGGCGGCGGATCTTCAATCTGAGGCAGAGAACGAGGCGGCAAAGTCCCAGCCGGAAGCAGAGGAAGCGGCGGAGGAATCGCTGGTGCGGATGCTCAGCGAGGAGATCACGCTGGAGCATGAGGAGGTGGAGGAAGCCCCCCTGACCAGCTTAAATCCTGAGCAGAAACAGATTTTTTCTTATTTTACTTTGATCAGCGGCATGGAAAGGCAGCTGTGCCAGGCCCTGGAGGGAGCGCGGCAGCGCAAGAAGAATATTCAAACCTCCGCGGCGGGCAACCTGGCCATTCAGGGAGGCAAGGGCAGCGGAAAGACCGTGCTGGCCACCGATTTCGTGAAGGCATTTCAGCGGTACGCGAACCGTTCCGGCGGCAAGGTGGGCAAAATATCCGCTTCCGTCCTGAACCAGAAGGACATGGAGAAGCTGTTTGAAGCCCTGGGAGGCGGGTGCCTGATCATCGAGCGGGCCGGAGATCTCTCCCGGGAGTCCGTGGAGAAGCTGTCAAGGCTCATGGAGCAGGAGACCGGAGGACTGCTGGTGATCCTGGAGGATGACCGGGACGGCGTGGAAAAGGTGCTGGGCCGGAACGCCGGCTTCGCCAAAAAGTTCACGGAGCGGATCCGCATCCCCATTTTCACCAGCGACGAGCTGGTGGCCTTTGCCAGAGTCTACGCCAGGGAAAATCAATGCGAGATTGAGGATATGGGCGTGCTGGCCCTTTACAACAGCATCAGCAATATTCAGAAGCTGGATGAAGCCACGACGCTGACGGAAGTGAAGGAAATCATGGACAGGGCGATCTACCGCGCCACCAAAAGCGGCCTGAAGAAGCTGTTCGGCGGAAAGCGGAGCCCGGAAAGCGGCCTTACGCTCATTCGGGAAAAGGATTTTGACGAATAAAAATGAAGGAGAATGGCTATGGGGAAAATTTCAGAACTGGATATGTATTTGTTCGGACAGGGGACGCACTATGATATTTACCGGAAGCTGGGCGCCCATCTGGAGACAAGAAGAGGCAGGGCGGGCGTCCGCTTCGCCGTCTGGGCTCCCCATGCAAAGCGGGTCTTTGTGATCGGAAACTTCAACGACTGGAAGGAGCACGCCAACGAGATGAAGCGCTTAGAGCCGCTGGGAATCTATGAGCTTTTTATCCCCGGAGTCTCGGAGGGGGACGAGTATAAATTTTACATTGAGACCGAAAATGGGCAGTGCCTGTACAAGGCGGACCCCTATGCATTTTACAGCGAGCTTCGTCCGGGGACGGCCTCCCGGGTGGCGGACATCGACAGCTTTACCTGGAGCGACAGCCGCTGGATGAAGAAGCGGAGGGAAATGAAGGACATTCAGGAACAGCCCATGGCCATTTACGAGGTGCATCCCGGCTCCTGGAAGCGCCATCCGGGCCGGGAGGACGACGGCTTCTACACCTATCGGGAGCTGGCCCACAGCCTGACGGAGTATGTAAAGCAGATGGGCTACACCCACGTGGAGCTGATGGGCATTGCGGAGTATCCCTTCGACGGGTCCTGGGGCTATCAGGTGACGGGTTATTACGCGCCCACCTCCCGCTACGGAACCCCGGAGGATTTCATGTATTTCGTGAATTATCTTCATAAGCACAACATCGGGGTCATTCTGGACTGGGTGCCGGCGCATTTTCCCAGGGACGCCCACGGGCTGGCGGATTTTGACGGGGAGGCCCTCTATGAGTACGCGGACCCCAGAAAGGGGGAGCACCCGGACTGGGGTACCAAGATTTTTGATTACGGGAAAAATGAGGTGAAGAATTTCCTCATCGGCAGCGCCCTCCTGTGGGTGGAGCACTACCATGTGGACGGCCTTCGGGTGGACGCGGTGGCCTCCATGCTCTATCTGGACTACGGCAAGCAGGACGGCCAGTGGGTGCCCAACGAGTACGGCGAGAACAAGAACCTGGACGCCATTGAATTTTTCCGTCACCTGAATACCCTGGTGCGGGGCAGAAATCCCGGCGTGGCCATGATCGCCGAGGAATCCACGGCCTGGCCCATGGTGACCGGGGACGCCGAAAAGGGCGGCCTGAGCTTTAATTTTAAATGGAATATGGGCTGGATGCACGATTTCCTGGACTACATGAAGCTGGACCCCTATTTCCGCAAATTCAACCACAACAAGCTGACCTTCGCCATGAGCTACAACGGCAGCGAGAATTATATCCTGGTGCTGTCCCACGATGAGGTGGTGCATTTGAAATGCTCCATGCTGAACAAAATGCCGGGCCTTGGCCGGGACAAATTCGACAACCTGAAGGTGGGCTACGCCTTTATGATGGGCCATCCCGGCAAGAAGCTTCTGTTCATGGGCCAGGATTTTGCACAGCTTCGGGAGTGGAGCGAGGAGCGGGAGCTGGACTGGTTCCTGCTGGCCGAGGAGCCCCATGCCCAGGTGCAGGAAGTGGTGCGGGAGCTTTTGTCCATCTACAACCGCTTCCCCTGTATGTATCAGGACGACAACAATTTTAACGGCTTCGAGTGGATCAACGCCAACGACGCGGACAAGAGCATTTACAGCTTCGTGCGCAAGAGCCGTACAGGCCGGAAGAATCTTTTGTTCGTCTTTAACTTCACGCCCGTGGCGCGCCCGGACTACCGGGTGGGCGTGCCCTATAAGCGCCAGTACAAGCTGATCTTCAACAGCGATGACGCGCGCTTCGGCGGCAGCGGCAGGGAGCGTCCCCTGATCTACAAGGCCGAGAAGCGGGAGTGGGACGGAAGAACCTACTCCATCGGCTATGAGCTGCCGGCGTATGGGGTGGCGATCTTTAGCTTCTAAGGGAAAAAGAGCCGCAGGGGGTAATCAAAGGGTTACTCTCTGCGGTTTTATTGCATAGCACAGGCGGTATGCTTGAACCTTATTTGAATTGCTGAATAACATCGCAGAAGCAGTTCTTCGACGGCATTTTTATCTGCCCGGTTCTTTGCGCATATTCAACAATAACAGAATACATCCCTAAAAACATATTATGACACATACGGTCGGCATCCTCGTGAAGATGCTTCGGAAATAGATCTTTGTATCCCTTAACAAACTTATATACATGAGCAGCGTACCTATCAATATGGGGGATTAAATAGGTTTCCACAATTTTGTTGAAACTTTCAGTCTGATCAATGGTAAATGCGGGTGTTGTTACAAATAGACTTCCATCCCCTCGTTTTATAATATATCCGTCTTTGATCGCATTTGCGAGTGAGTCAATGTCATCCGTTTTGCCGTCAAATATAATATCTTGGCAAACATTGATATAATTATCGTACATCATCGGACGAAACGTTATGCCGTTCATGGAATTGAATGCTTTGTGTGAACAGCCGCCGCGGCTTCCCAGGTTAGCACTGTGCTGTACGCCAATCCCGATTCTTTTGTGCTTGCCGGTTTCCATGTTTCCAATGTAAGACCACTCATTTCCATCAAATCTCTTTTTGAACCATGGATACGGAAGCGAGCAGTATTTTGTACTTGCGTATGAAAAAGCGAGTACACCAAACAAATAAAACAAATCTGTTTCGCTCTTTTCAGCTTTATAAAAATCGAGTTTCATAGCTTGCCTGGAGATTTCTTTCAAAGCCGTCAAAAGGTCATCCATAATCGGCATTAATGCTTTTTCGGCATTTTCTTCACAGTAAATGCCGTATTTATCCGACCAAATAATAAAATCTGTCTGATATTTTCCTTTCGTTGTCTCAATCAGTGCTTCGTATTTCAAAAGGTGGACGATTCTATCTTCAATGTAGTATGCCGGTACCCCACAGAGCTTTGCCAATTCTTCTACCGTACAAGACTTCTCATAAGAATAGTATAGAATATTTTGTGACAACGCATCGTCAATATAGACGGAAGGAAAAGGCTTTCTTTTTCCATCGTAATAGTAAAGAATGATGATATTACGGTAAATTTCAGACAGCATTGCTATTTTGGTGCGAAGAAAGTCATATATTTCTGTAGTTTCTTCATCGTCAGATTCTTCATAAGGAACATTTTCCAGAACATCATAGGAATACGTTGCACGATTTTTACCCATGGAACGACGAAATGATTTTGCTACGTTATTAGCAATCCCCCACAACCAAGGTTCAAATTTGCTGTCATCCCTGAGCTTTGATAACTCGCGAATTGCCGTAAGCAATATTTCCTGCGACAGTTCGTCGGCCTCATAGCGGGTGTATGTATGATTAACAGCATATCCATATACCTTTTCAACATAATCTTCAATAATCTCTGTCTTCATCATTCCCATCTCCTTTTCACTTATAAAGTGTCACAAAAAAGAGTTTGATTGGGTGGTTTTAAAATCTTTTCTAAAATTTTATTATGCCTTTGAGATCAGAACGAGTCTGTTCCGTACAGTTGCTTTAAATCGCGCTTTTTTGTAACCTACCTAATAGAGGATACAGGTAAAATACGTCACCGTATTCACCCCATTGATATAATTGATCCCGGCCCTGGCGGCCAGGCGGTTCACCTCCACGCCGTAGCTGGACAGGGAGGGTTGAAGCTTTCCGGGGAAGCGGCAGGGTGCGTTCGGGTAGGTGCAGGAGGCGCAGAGCTGGCAGCCCCCCGTGGAGAGCACCAGGATATTCCCGTATTGCTCCTCAAAGAGACGCACGACCTGGGGACGGACCTGGGCGTGCCGTTCCTTCCCGGCGGCCATGCCCTCCACATCGAAGGAGTCCTCCAGAGGGTGGACAGTGGTAAACACAAACAGATTTTCATAGGAAAGAAGCTGTCGTTTGCATTCCTCCAGGGGGGCCCACTCCCGGCGGGCAGGCCCAGGTCCTGCCATACTGGCCGCAGCTGTTTTCCTTGCAGAGCTGGCGCACTCCGTCGGAAAAACGGAGGTCCGTGGTTTTCAGGAAAGCAAACTGATGGATGCCAAGCTCCTTATAGCGGGCATCTATGGTGTCATGAATGGTCATAAAACTTCTCCTTTCACAAGGCGTGTAGTTTCGGAAACCTTTCACCTTTGAGATACTGGGAGTTTTGGATATTTTCTTTCTTCCTCGACATTTATTCGTTTTATAAACTTTAGCACATTTTAATTTCAAGGTCAACGGCGTATGCCAGATATCAATTTAAAAAATTATAAAATGATCCACAAAACACAAAAGAATGCGGATGATGATTAAAAACTCTACTTGACATAAGTCTACTAGAATCTTATAATTTATATAAACATCCGCAAAATATAAAAAAATGCGGATACTAATTCAAATTCAAGGAGGGTAGAGCGCCATTATGATGACAAGAGAACAGTGCTTACAGGAATATGGTTCAGACTATTATATTCAGAAAAGAGTGGAGTCCGGTGAATTATTTCGGATTGACAAAGGGATTTATTCCTTGAAGCGGTGTGTACCGGAAATTGCAGTTCTGACGTATAAGTATCCCCATGCGGCAGTTACAATGCAAAGCGCTTTCTATATGCACGGTTTAACGGATATAATACCGGATGAATATGATCTGGCGACCACGAGGAATGCCGCTAAAATTCCAGATAAACGGGTAAAACAGTATTTTGTGGCAGATGGTTTCTTCATTGAGGGAATCGATCAGATAGATTATAAAGGATATACCGTTCCAATATACAGCAAGGAAAGAATGCTCATAGAGCTTCTGAGGTATAAATCAAAGCTTCCCTTTGATTATTACAAAGAAATCATTCTGAATTACAGGAAGATGCTTCCAAGATTAAATATTCAGTTGATACAAGATTATGCGCTTGCGGCTCCAAAAAGCGGCAAGGTGCTGGAAACTTTGCAGATGGAGGTGCTGTGATGGCAGATCTTGAAGAGGGATGGACAGGCATGGGGAATAAAATTCATTACGGTTTTAAGCCTGCCTGTCCATCCTTTTTCATTATTTTATTCCCGCGGCAACAAGCCAGACTGTCAAGCTCGTGCCGCTCATTGCCCCTCCCATCGTACATCAGTAAGCGATACACCCAAAATACGTCACAGTGTTGGCCCCGTTGATGTAGTTGACGCCGGCCTTGGCGGCCAGCCGGTTCACCTCCACGCCGTAGCTCTCGATGGAGGGGTACAGGGTATCCGGGAAGCGGCAGGGGGCGTCCGGGTAGGTGCAGGTCTGGCAGCGTCCGCAGCCCTCGGCGGAGAGGATCAGCAGATCCTCATACTGCTCCCGGAACAGCTTGACGATGGCGGGGCAAAGCTGGGTGTGCCGGGCCTTTCCGGCCTCCATGCCCTCGAAGTCAAAGGAATCCTCCAGGGGATGCATGGTGGTGAACACAAAAAGATTTTCATATTTCAGAAGCTTCTCCTTACATTCTTCCAGAGTTCCCACCCCCGGCGGGCAGGCCCAGGTCTTGCCGTATTGGCCGCAGGAATTCATTTCGCAGAGCTTCCGCACGCCGTCGGAAAAAATCAGATCCGAGGTTTTGATAAAGGCAAACTGGTGGATGCCAAGCTCCTCCCGGTGGGAGGCGATGTAATCGTTGACAGACATGAAAAATGCTCCTTTCCTCTCGATGGAGTTCATTGTGCCGCAAACCGTTGGGGCCCACGGTCTCGCCGCGCAAGATTTTTTTACAGTATAGCACACGGAAAGAAAAATACCAGTCAACGCAAAAATTTTCCCAAAAAAACAAATATATTTACCAGAAAAACAGGGGACGTCCTGTTTTTACAACCTGCTTCCGGGCAGACCAGGAGAGCTTCTGTTTTAGCGCACGATTTTGCTAATAGTTGTCATTTTATTCTTCTTGTTCCGAAAATTTGTGGATGCTAAAATAAATTAAATCATTCAGAGAGCTGAAAATGTTTGTCTGGATGATGGAGCGTTACAAATACATTCATACATGATACCAGGGTCAAAAGGTCATGCGTTTCATGCTTGCATGAAAAAGCATGACTTTGGGATCTACGCTCCGCTTCGGTCGGTGCTGAGCAAACGTCCACTGGACGTTTAGCACCCCGCAAAACACCGAAAAGTAGCCATTTTTCGAAGAAAAATGAGCGGATTTGAGGTGTTTTAGAATTGCGGGAGCACGCAGTGCGGAGCAATTCGTAGGTATCATGGGGTCAAAATACCTTTTGACCCCAACATCTTTATATAGGAGATAACTGAGATGGAACAATGGAGAAATCTTCCCAGGGTTGTCCCGGAACCGCCATTGTGGAAGATTCACTGGCGGGAAATGGAAGAATCCGCTTTTGCCCCATGGATCGCGCGGATGAAATCCATACCGCAGAATCCAATATGGCATGGAGAAGGAGATGTGTGGATGCATACGGAGATGGTATGCGAGGAACTGGCGGCTTTTCCCCAATGGCGCGCGCTGGACAAAAGAAAGCGGGAAGAGCTGTTTGTGGCGGCACTCCTGCATGATATAGGGAAAATTCCCTGTACGCGCATGGAAGATGGCGCGTGGGTCTCCCCCAATCACTCTGTTGTCGGTTCGCGGATGGCGAGAGAAATCCTCTGGCTGGAATATGGGGTTTGCGGGGAACCAAGCCTTATGAGGTTTCGGGAGACGGTATGCTCCTTGATCCGGTACCATTCGGTTCCTTTGCATATGCTGGAACAGGAAGACCCAAGCCGCTGTGCGGCAAAAATGGCGTCAATGGGAAAGCTTACGGGCGACTTCTCGCTGAGGCTGCTTTCTATCCTTGCGCTGGCAGACGTGAAGGGCAGGACATGCATAGACAGGGAAGAAGCGCTGGAAGCGGTTGAACTGTTCCGGCTGCAGGCAGAGGAATCCGGCTGCCTTGACGGGCCGCAGCATATTTTTCCGGATCCCTGTTCAGAGTACGCATATCTTTCCGGGAAGAATATTTTTCCCGGCCAGAAGCTGTTTGACGAAAGCTGGGGTGAGGTAATCCTTTTGAGCGCTCTTCCGGGAACCGGGAAGGATACCTGGATCAAGTCCCATGGCAGCGGGCTTGCGGAAATTTCGCTGGACAGTCTCAGGCGGCAGATGAATATTTCTCCCCGGGAAAATCAGGGGAAAGTGGTCAGTGCCGCCTGGGAACAGGCAAGATCATACCTCCGGAAAAAGATCCCGTTTGTATGGAATGCAACAGACCTGACGCCGGCGATCTGTGGGAAACAGGTACGGCTTTTTACAGACTATCATGCGTCCGTTCGGATCGTCTATCTGGAGACCGGCTGGGAGGAACAGATGCGAAGAAATGCCGGACGCAAGGCAATCGTCCCGGAAACTGAAATCCGCAGGATGTTACGCAAAATGTCGCCGCCGGAGAGCTTTGAGGCCCACAAGGTGCAGTGGCTCTGTGTCTGAGGTGCGTCTGGTTATAGTTGATTTACAGGCCAGCTGGCGGTATAATGATAATACCAGGGTCTAGGTGCCGGAGGCACCTGTTTAGCGCCGACCGGAGTGCAACGCAGGCCGGAGACGGAAAAGGAAAGGGAGGGAACTCTATGCGCAGAGCCATAGCATTAAGCGGAGGCGGAACCAAAGGAGCCTATGAAGCGGGGGTCTGGAAAGCTCTGATAGAGCTGGGGATCGATTATGAGATCGTGACGGGCACGTCCATCGGTGCCATCAACGGAGCGCTGATGGTCACCCGGGATTATGAAAAGGCCTGTGAGATCTGGGATACCATCGAGATGGGCGACGTGATGGCGGACGGCCTGAATCTGACCGCCACCATCGAGGGTATGTACAACCAGCGGGAGGCCATCCGGGCGTTTCTGAAAAAATATGTGAAAAATAAAGGTGCGGACATTTCTCCCTTCTACAAATTTATCGACTGCCTCATCGACGAGGACAAGGTGCGCGCCTCCGACGTGGATTTCGGGCTTGTCACCGTTACCGTTCCCGGCCTGAAGGGGCTGGAGCTCTCCAAGGAAGAGATTCCCCGGGGACTTTTAAAGGATTATATCATGGCGTCCTCCTCCATTTTCCCCATGTTTCCCATGCACCGGATCAGCGGGGAGCTGTATCTGGACGGGTGCTATTACGACAATCTGCCCATCGACCTGGCGCTGAAAATGGGGGCGGACGAGGTGGTGGCGGTGGATCTGCACACCAGTCCCCAGCATCCCAATTATGTCAATAAGCCCTATGTAAAATACATCATTCCCAGCAGGCCCCTGGGCACCATGATGAATTTCGAGCGTTCCGTGCTGGATGCCAACCGGCGGCTGGGCTATTACGACACCCTGAAGGCATACGGCAGGATCGCGGGCTTTACCTACATGTTTTATCAGGAGGACCTGGACCAGTACAAGCCGGAGATCCTCTCCTTCGTCAGCCGGGTGGCCCGGACGGAGAGCTATCTGACGGAGGGCATGTTCAGCAAATTTGTAAAGCCCGGGGACAGCAAGCGGCTGTGCGGCAATATTGAGGAGCATATTCCCCGGGAGCCCTACACCCGGCAGGATTATTTTATCGGAGGGGCGGAGATCTGCGGGGAAATTTTCGGACTGCCGGCGGAGGAGCCCTGGTATTTAAGCGAATTTACGGAGAACCTTCTGGACAGTCTGATACCGGCACAGGAGGCGGACCTTAAGCTCTTTGAGGGATTGGGGGCCGTGGAGCTGGCCGCCAGGCTGGCGGATCTTAAGCGGAAGCGGGACAGCAAATACATCGTCGGCTGTATTTTCCACGCCTACCGGGCCGGGAAGGTGGATCTGAAGGAGCAGCTTGGCCTTATGGCCTTTGCCTCTTATGAGCTGGCGGCGGCGCTGTTTCTGCTGACCATGCAGGGGAGCGCCTCTTAGGCGGCGCCGGCTTCGCAGGTCCGCCGGCTCTACAGAGGTGCCGGCTTCGCAGGCCCGCCGGCTCTACAGAGGCGCCGGCTTCGCAGGCGTTCCGGCTCCTCCGAGCCGCCGGCGGAAGTTGTGACGGGAAGCGGGTCTTCGACATATACTATAGGGATGTTAGATTTTGGGAGAAGATCAGTGGACTATAACCAGGATGATTTTTACAGAATGACAAACGGCGGCCCTCAGAAAATGCCGTTTTATATGACATATCCCATGCAGAATGTATTTTTGGAGGAAGCGGAGTACGAGCGGGATATGCAGCGGCTGAAGGGGATGTACCCCAGGGAGGCGGCCCTGGTGCAGCGGCTGGTGGAGGAGGAATGCGACAAGATGGAGTACGAGGGCAGTCTGATGTTCGACGAAGTGCCGGACCGCCTGATGCTCCGCCAGATCAGTGACCGGATCTACCGGAAGGCCGCCCAGCCCGAGGACTTTGAGGCCCAGCAGTACGAGGCTGTGGAGGCGGAGGAGCTTCGGATGGTGGACAGACGCCCCCACGGCGGCCCGCCGCCCATGCGCCCGCCCCATCATCAGCGCCCGCCCCAGCACAATCCCAACCAGGGCCTGCCAAACCTCATCGACGTGCTCCTGTTCAACGAGATGTTCAACCGCAGGTGCCGCCACAAACGCTGCCGGCGCTGGTGGTAAGAAGGAAGCAGCCCGCGGCGCCGGAAGCTCCGGCTGAAGGAAGCAGCCCGCGGCATCGGATGCTCCGGCTGAAGGAAGCAGCCCGCGGCGCCGGATGCTCCGGCTGAAGGAAGCAGCCCGCGGCATCGGATGCTCCGGCTGAAAGAGGCTGCCCGCGGCGTCGGAAGCTCTGGCTGAAGGAAAAGATCTAAGTCCCTGTAAAACACAGAAAGCAGTTTCTGTTTTGCAGGGACTTCTTTCCTGGATACGCTGCGGGAACTGTTCCGTGTCTGCGTTAACAAATCGCTTTCCAGGGCGTCCTCTTGACAAAACTGTTGCTAGTTGCCAATTTCCCCACCCCAGGAACAGGAAGGCTGTTCCCTGACCGAAGCATGATCGGGTATCCTGAGCAAAGCAGTCCCCCCCTGCTTTGGGACAAACCTGCTCCGGTGTCCCAAAAGGTAACAATTTCTAAAATACGGTCAAAATTGTGACAAGTTACCTATTTGTCTAATGACAGGGCGGCGGTATCGTGTTACAATAAACATATGACACTACAAAGCGCGGAGCTATCCGCGAAAGCCAAGGGCAGAGCTTCTGCCCCAGAAAACAGGAGGGACATTGTTTGATACCATATTCTGAATCGCGCCCTGAGCTTTTAAAAAGCTTGAACACTTCGCAGGAGAAAGGGCTTACCAGCCAACAGGCCGCCCAATGTCTTGCGCAGTACGGCGAAAACAAATTAAACGAGAAAAAGAAAAAGACAAATCTTGTGCGGTTCCTGGAGCAGTTTAAGGACGTCATGATCATCATCCTGCTCATCGCCGCCGTGATCTCCTTCGTGATCGCCTGCGTGGAGGGCAATCCCATGGAATTTTTTGAGCCGGCGCTCATATTGCTCATCGTGGTGCTCAACGCCATCATGGGCATGGTCCAGGAGAGCAAGGCGGAGAAAGCGCTGGACGCTCTGAAAAATATGTCCGCCCCACGGGCGAGAGTCATTCGGGACGGAGCGGAGCAGGTCATCGACGCCGTTCAACTGGTGCCCGGCGACATCATCCGTCTGGAGGCCGGGGACTTCATTCCGGCGGACGCCCGGCTGCTGAAGAGCGCAAGCTTGAAGAGCGAGGAGTCGGCGCTGACCGGGGAATCGGTTCCCTCCGAGAAGGATGCGGAGGCCCTGGTGGATGAGAAGGCGCCTCTGGGCGACAGGAGCAACATGGTGTTCTCCGGGTGCAGCGTCACCTACGGAACCGCCACTGCCGTCGTTACCGGCACCGGCATGAAGACGGAGATGGGCAAGATCGCCGGTCTGCTGGAAGGGGAGGAGGACGGCCAGACGCCTTTGCAGAAGAAGCTGGCTCAGCTCGGCAAGTATCTGGGGTTCCTGGCCCTGGCCGCCTGCGCCATCATTTTCGTGGTTGGCCTTCTCAACGGCATCGAGATACTGGAGATTTTCATGACCTCCGTATCCCTGGCCGTATCCGCCATTCCCGAGGGCCTGCCCGCCATTGTCACCATCGTGCTTGCCATCGGCGTACAGCGGATGGTGAAGAAAAATGCTCTGATCCGCCGCCTGCCCGCGGTGGAAACCCTGGGCAGCGCCTCGGTCATCTGCTCGGATAAGACCGGAACCCTGACCCAGAACCGGATGACGCTGACCAAGGTCTGGCTGGACGGTACGGAGAGCCTGGAGGACGTCAGCAGTGAGAATTCTAAGGGCGCAAGGGAGCTTCTCCTCTACGGCACCCTCTGCTGTGACGGCTCCGTGGTGTTCGGGGAGGACGGGAAGGAGCAGCATATCGGCGATCCCACCGAGACCTCCATCATTGTGGCGGCGCACAAGAACGGCATGGAGCAGGAGCAGCTTGCGAAAGCCTATCCCCGCCTTGCGGAGATCCCCTTTGATTCTGACCGGAAGCTGATGACCTCCGACAATAAGATGGAAGGGCAACATATGGTGATCGTTAAGGGAGCCTTCGATGTGATGGCCTCCCGCTGTGTGAAGGGCGACATTGAAGCCGCCCAGCGGATGAACGACAGGATGAGCAGCGACGCTCTGCGGGTGCTGGCCGTGGGCTATAAGGAGATCGACGCGGTGCCGGGAAATCCCACGCCGGAGGAGCTGGAAAAGGATCTGACGCTGATGGGACTGGTGGGCATGATCGATCCGCCCCGCCCGGAGGCCAAGGCCGCCGTGGCTACCTGCCGGAAGGCGGGCATCAAGCCCGTGATGATCACCGGAGACCATGTGGTGACGGCCTCGGCCATCGCCAGGGAGCTGGGTATCCTTCGGGACGGCGACAAGGCCATCACCGGAGCGGAGTTAGACGCCATGACCGACGAGCAGCTGGACGCGGAGGTGGAGCACATTTCCGTATATGCCCGCGTCTCCCCGGAAAATAAGATCCGTATCGTCAAGGCCTGGCAGCGCAAGGACCAGGTGGTCTCCATGACCGGCGACGGCGTCAACGACGCCCCTGCCCTGAAAGCCGCCGACATCGGCTGTGCCATGGGCATCACCGGCACCGACGTGGCCAAGGGCGCGGCGGACATGACCCTCACCGACGACAATTTCGCCACCATCGTGGACGCGGTCCATGAGGGCCGGGGCATCTACGCCAATATCCGCAAGGTGGTGGGCTTCCTTCTGGGGACCAACATCGGAGAGGTGATCACGGTATTCGCTGCCATGCTGTTGTGGCACAAGACGCCCCTTCTGTCCATGCAGCTTCTGTGGATCAACCTGGTGACAGACTCCCTGCCTGCCATTACCCTGGGCATGGAGGCGGTGGAGCCCGACGTGATGGAGCGCAAGCCCAAGCCCAAGAACGAGGGCATTTTCGCCCATGGTCTTGGAATCCGGGTGGTGCTCCAGGGCCTGATGTTCGCCATCCTGACCCTCATCGGCTTCGTGGCGGGCGAGAAGGCCACGGGCACGCTTCAGGGCGGCCAGACCCTGGCCTTCATGGTGCTGTCCCTCTGCCAGATCGTTCAGGCCTACAACATGCGCTCGGAGCACTCCCTGTTCAAGATCGGGCCCTTCAGCAACCACAAGCTCAACTGGGCGGCGCTGATCTCCGTCCTGCTGGTGTGCCTGGTGCTCTTTACGCCGGTGGGCATCGCCTTTGAGCTGGTGCTGCTACCCTGGGAAATGTATCTGCTGGGCGTGGGCCTCATCCTGGTCCCGCTGGTGGTCATGGAGCTGTCCAAGGCCTTCGGCCTGATCAAGCACAGCGGCCATTAGTGAGAATAAAAGAATAACGGAAAATACTCTGTTCAATTTGCGAAACTCTTGTTATAATGTTTCGTAAGGGCGGAGCCGGGTGGAAAAGCATATGACTGCCAAGCTTCCTTGCGCAGGCATGTGCTTTTCTGTCTATCCGCCAAAGCTTTGGCACGAGGGGGCCTGGGACGTGTCGGGGCCCGGGTGCATTTGCGGCGGCCCCCTGGGCGCATTCGTTACACAGGATTTTTTACAAGGAGTTACCATGGAAGAGCTGAGAGATTTACTGTTAAAATACATAACCCCCCATCTGCAGCAGGCGGTTTTAAGCAATCCCAGAAGCAGGGAGGCCGCCGGCAAGATTCATCTTAGGCCCGTCGCGCTGAAGGGAGAGATCCGCTATCAGGCCAGCGAGTACAGGGGAAATAAGGTCTACCACCACAACCTGACCCGTGAGGAGGCCGCAGAAAGGGCCCTTGACTGGATGGAAAGCTACCGTCAGTTGGAGCTTGCCTCCACCGAGGGGCAGGCCCATGTCCTCGTCAGCAAAAAAGGAAAAATTACCATCAAGGAAAAAAGGCCGGCTGCCGGTGTAAAACCCGCCGACTTATCTCATAATAGGAAGAAGCGCTACATTCTCGACCCGGACCGGAAGGTGGATTTTCTGGTGGATCTGGGGGTGCAGACAAAAGAGGGCAGGATCATAAACGCCCGCTACGATAAGTTCCGCCAGATCAACCGTTTCCTGGAATTTATCGAGGATGTGCTGCCCAGGCTTCCCCGGGACCGTGAGATCTCCATCCTGGATTTCGGCTGCGGCAAGTCCTATCTGACCTTCGCCATGTATTATTATCTGAAGGAATTGAAGGGGTATCAGGTCCGCATTCACGGCCTGGATCTGAAGGAGGATGTGATAGAAGCCTGCAATGGTCTGGCAGAAAAATACGGCTGCGACGGCCTGCATTTTTCCGTGGGGGATATTGCGGAATATCAGGGGGAGGGCGGCGTGGACATGGTGGTGACCCTCCACGCCTGCGACACCGCCACGGACTATGCCCTCTACAATGCCATCCGCTGGGGAGCGCGGGTGATACTGTCGGTGCCCTGCTGTCAGCACGAGTTAAACGGACAGATCCACAACGAGATTCTGGCTCCGGCCCTTGGGTACGGCATCATCAAGGAGCGGATGGCCGCCCTGTTCACTGACGCTATCCGGGCCCGGCTTCTGGAGAGCAGAGGCTACGAGGTACAGCTTCTGGAATTTATCGATATGGAACACACCCCCAAGAATATCCTGATTCGGGCCGTGAAGGGAGAAAATGCACCCGGCCCCTTATCAGACTGCGGGGAGCTGATGGATTTTTTGCATGTGACGCCCAAGCTGGCGGTATTGCTGCGGGAAGGAGAGGACAACCGGAATGAGTAAAAAGATCATCAAAGCCGTGGTTCTGCCGCTGGTATTTCTGGCGGCGCTGTTTGGATTTTCCATGCTGACCCATACGGAAAATGTGAATCTGGTATCCGAAATGCCGGAATCCACCCTGCCGGTCATCCGCTTAAGCTGCGGGGATCAACCCATCAATGAGCTTTACGGTTACAGGGATGAGATGGACGCGGCCAGCACTCGGGACACCATCACGCCCCTGGCGGACAGCCTGGAGCTTCCGGTCACCATTGAAGCCCATGATAGCTATGTGGAGAGCATCTCCTACCAGGTGCGCACCCTTGATATGGAGCGGCTTTTGGAGGACACCCAGGTCAGCGCCTTTTCCCAGGAGGACGGGGTGATCAGCACTCAGTTTCAGATACAGAATCTTCTGACGGAGGGGGAGGAGTACATGCTGATCATCACCCTCACCTGCGGCGGGGAGGAGATCCACTATTACACGCGGCTGATCCTGGCGCCCCAGTGGAACGCGGAGGAGTCCGTTCAGTTCGCCCTGTATTTTCATGGGACCACCTTTTCGGAAAATGTCTCCGCCCTCTCCACTTATATGGAGCCAAACAGCGAGGGGGACAACACCACGCTTCAGAGCGTGACCATTCATTCCAGCATGAGCCAGCTTGCCTGGGGGGATTTTGAGGGGGAGGTCCTTAACGAGCCCATCCCTTCCGTCAAGGAGATCGGAAGCTCCTCCAACACGGTGGTCCTTAAGTATATGATGGCCGGGAAGGGGGAGAACGGGGAGACGGAGTTCTACAATGTGGAGGAATATTTCCGTCTGCGCTACAGCCCTCAGAATGAGCGGATGTATCTTCTGGACTACCAGCGGACCATGAACGAGCTGTTTCGGGGAAACGGGGACAACCTGACGGAGACGGGATTGCTTCTGGGGATCCGTGATCCGGAGGTGGAATACCTGGCAAATGAAAACGGCTCCATCGTGAGTTTCGTCCAGGAGGGGGATCTGTGGGGCTATGACAGCAATACCAACCAGCTCTCCCTGATCTTCAGCTTCCGGGGCATCGAGGGCATGGACAGCCGGAACAACAACCAGAATTACGCCATACGGATCGTGAAGGTGAATGATTCCGGCAGCGTGGATTTCGCGGTGTACGGCTATATGAACCGGGGATTCTACGAGGGCCGGGTGGGCATCGGGCTGTACCACTACGACAGGACGGCCAACACCGTGGAGGAGCGGCTGTTCGTGGAGGCGGACCAGGCTTACGAGATGCTGAAGGAAAATTGGGGAAAGCTGTTTTATGTCAGCGGCGACGACTGCTTTTACATGCTCGCCGGGGAAGATTTATACGGGATCTCTCTGGCGGACGGCCAGGCGGAGGTCCTTGAGACCGGATTTTCGGAGGAGCGCTTTGCCGTTTCCGATGACGGCAGGTATCTGGCCTGGCAGGAGGAGGGCAGGGAAAATGTTCTGACCGTGATGGATCTGGAGACCCGCGGGCAATGGCAGACCACCGGGGCGGAGGGCGAGATACTTCTGCCGGTGGGCTTTGTGGAGAGCGATTTTGTCTACGGGATTGCCCGGGAGACGGAGATGGGCACGGCTGCCGGCGATCTGATGTACAAGATCGTCATCATGGACCAGGAGCAGCAGGTGGTGAAGGAGTATGCGCGAGACGGTTATTACGTGGCCAGGGCCTATGTGGAGGATTCCACGGTAGTTCTTGACCGGGTATGGCAGCAGGGAGGTGTCTACACTCCCGTGGAGACGGACACCATCAAGAGCCAGGAGCTTGCGGCCTCCCGGAACGTGAAGGCGGAGACCTTTTCGGAGGGGGCCAAGCAGACCCAGGTGACGCTGACCTTAAGCCACAGCCTTACCGGGAAGGCGCCCCAGGTGCTGACGCCCAAGGAGGTGCAGGCGGAGGAACGGCTGGAGGTGCGCCTTGAGACCGCCCCTGTGGAACATAAATACTATGTGTATGCCCGGGGCAGGATCGTGTACAGCACTTTCGCGGCGGCAAAGGCCATCCCGGAGGCGGACGACTGGTCCGGGGCCGTCGTCACGGACGACCAGCGCTATATCTGGCGCCGGGGCAGGGACACCGCCGCCTCCGTGGCGGATGAGGCAGTGCTGAGTGAAGAGACTCTTTCCGCCGTCACCGGCTCCATGGACCGCTGTCTGGCCGCTCTGCTTAATAAGGAGGGGATCAGCTTTGACGTCAGCGGCAGGCTGGCCGCCGGGATATCTTATGTGGAGCTTCTGCGGGAGGCCATGCCCGGGGCCGACGTCCTGGAACTGAACGGCTTAAGTGTCTCGGAGGTCCTGTATTTTGTCAACCAGGGCAATCCGGTGCTGGCCCTGGGGGAGGGCGGAGCGCCGCTGCTGATCGTGGGCTACGACGCCCGGAACGTGACCCTGTACGATCCGCAGACCAACGATACCAGGCAAATGGGCTTGGACGACAGCGAGGAATACTTCGCGGCGGCGGGGAGCGTTTTTGTGGGGTATCTGAAGGAGTAGGCCCGCGGCGGATCGGGAAGCTCTGACTGCTGTGACGGGAAGCTCCGGCTGCTGTGAAGAAAAAATCTGACTATCGTGAAAGCAAAAAACGGAAGCGGCGGGCCGCATAGGAGGGCCAGCCACTTCTGTTTTTTATATGAGGCTGCATGGAATGAAACAGTTTTTGCTGTCTATGGGCGTCACTTCCACGCACCAAAGCAAAATGATGCTGGCAGGAAGCAGGCCGGCGCTACCAGGTACATTTTTCATGGGGAAGCCCCTCTAATTTCAGAGGACTCTTGGCACAGGAATCTTCGTATTGCTTGACCCGGCCAAGCAGAAATTTGTAGCGAAGCTGGGCGGCGTTGACCTGGTAGATACAGCAGTCGATCAGATCCGGGTCCACCACATTTTCAAAATTGGAGTAGGCAAGCTCCAGATCGCTTTTGGTCCTCTTGATGTCATCTAAAAGTAGGGCGTAGGTCCGCTCCTGTTCGGCGTTCCGTTTTAAAAAACGAATCAAGTCATCACATCCTTCACGGTAACGAATTACCTCTTTTTACTAAGTATAATCAGAATTTTCCAATCTATACAAAAAAAGGTATATAAAGTAAGATTTCGTATATATTTTAGAAAAAGACATACAGGTGCGGGCGATGGGATATGGTGTGGCGGCAATCGTATTGATCTGCGTGCTGGTGCTGGCGATCGGCGCCCTGAAGCAGAAATCAAGGATCTTTTTCCAGTTTCTGGCCCGGGCGGTGATGGGGCTTGTCAGCATTTATCTCTGCAACGGGATGTTGGAACTTGCGGATATCTCCGTGAGCGTGGGCTTGAATCCGGTGAGCTTCGTGACGGTGGGGGCGCTTGGCCTCAGCGGGTTTGCGCTCCTTTATGGAATTTTATTTTATCAGACTTTGTAGAATTGCGCTTTCATAGTATATTTGGTATACTATACATAAAAATGGCTGTTTTTTGAGTCGACACGGCGGCTATTTTACAGCATACAAAAATGCAGAAACAGGTGATGTATCGTGAATAAGGATCCTTTTAAAGAATATATCAGAGAGTCTGAACCGGATAAACGGGAAAAGGGGTATGCATGGCATACTGCCATTGGATTGCAGGCTGTAGATGGACTGAAAACATCGGATTATCTGGTGCGCACTGCTGTCCGTAATATCGAGGGCGAGATTTCTTTTGAAGAGGCAAATGCGCTTTTGCAGGCCTATTACGAAGAGAATCCTGTGCATGGCGCGGAAGACCGCACCGAGGAGGCTGACAAGGTCTCTGCCAGAATTGCGGCGCTTCTGTCTGAGAAGGCATTTAGTTTTACACCAAATGAATATCTTTCCATTCACAGAAAGCTGTTCATTGGTATTTATTCACATGCAGGGCGCATCCGGGATTATAACATTACGAAAAAGGAATGGGTGCTTGATGGGGCGACGGTGCTTTATGGCAGCGCTTCGGAACTGAGAGCAACGCTGGATTACGATTTCTCCGAAGAGAAAAAGTTCTCTTATCGAAATCTTTCAATGGATGAGATGATCCATCACCTTGCGGTGTTCGTTTCGAGATTGTGGCAGATTCACGTATTCGGAGAAGGCAACACCAGAACAACGGCGGTGTTCTTTATCAAATATCTGCGCACCCTCGGCTTTGATGTGACGAATGATATTTTTGCTGAGCACGCATGGTACTTTCGCAACGCTCTCGTCCGGGCAAACTATAATGATCTGAAAAACGGGATTCATGAGACAACGGAGTATCTGGAACGATTCTTAAGAAATCTTCTGTTGAATGAGCGGCATCCGCTTCAGAACCGGACATTGCATATCAGCGGCATCTTCAAAGAAGCAGCAAAACCGGACATTGAAGCGGAAAAACCGGACATTGAAGCGGAAAAACCGGACATTGGAGCAGAAAAATCGGACATTGGAGCGGCAAAACCGGACATTGAAGCGGCAAAAGCGGACATTGAGAAAATGTTCCAACCGAAAACCGCAAGTCATATTTTCAAACTTTGTGAGGCATTTCCCGATCAAAGGATCTTTGGACGGTTAGATTTGATGGAAATAACCGGTATTAAGTCATCCAGAGCGTCGGAGATTCTGAAGAAGCTGACAGAGCAGGGGATGATCGAACCGGTATCCGGACATGGAAAAGGAAAGTACAGATTCAGGAAGAATTTTGTGAGGAAGAAAAATGGCCTGGAAATTTGAAACCGCAGGCCCGGACGGCCTGTGTAAGCTGTTTGGAGTGAACATTTTCAACTACCGGTGGCACGACTGCCGGGGGACGGCGGCAGTGATCGATCCCCATTACGGCGTGGAAAAAGTGTTCCATGTCTATGAGGCAGAGATCGACGGGCAGATCCGCCGCTTTGCCGCCGGGGAGTTTTCCAACGGTGTGTGGGGGTTTTATCTGGAGCAAAACGAAGGCGCAGACGTATGAACGGAATCATCGATGAACCTATGAGGAGCAAAAAACATGAGAGAAACAACGCCTGATCTCACAAGGATCAGCAAATATATGAGTTTGATCCTGCGGCACAAGCCGGAGGTAATTGGAATCAAGTTGGACGCCCACGGCTGGGCGGATGTGGACGCGCTTCTGGCGGGCATCAGCAGAAGGTATCCCATTGATCGGGACATTTTGGAGGAGATCGTGAGAACGGATGGCAAGCAGCGGTACTCTTTCAATGAGGACAGAACGAAGATCCGGGCCAATCAGGGCCATTCCATCCAGGTAGATGTAGAACTTCCCGTGACCGAGCCGCCGGAAACGCTGTATCATGGAACCGCCGAACGGTTTGCGGCCTCCATCGAGGCCCAGGGATTGCTCCCCAGGAGCCGCCTGTATGTCCACCTCTCACCTGATGCGGAAACAGCGGAAAAGGTGGGACGCAGGCATGGAAAACCGGTGATCTACCTGGTCAATGCCGGGCAGATGCGCCGGGACGGATATCTCTTTTACCTGTCTGTCAACGGCGTATGGCTGACAAAGGAGGTTCCCGCCCGCTATCTGAAACGATTGCTGCCATAAAACTTTTGGAATACCGAAAAAGAATCAGGAGGCAAGTAAATGAAGAACGAAGATCTGAACTTGAATTGTCCCTCCTGCGGCCCGTTATCTGCACAGATGAAGGAAACAAGGGGAGGCTCTTACCGCCAATACGATCTGATTCTCCATGATCTGATGGAGTTGGAGCGGCAGGGTGTGATGGAGCTGTTTGCCGGCGACTGCCCGCTGGAGGATACGGATGCGGTGCTGGCGTCGGAGCAGCACTATACGGTCTGCCATTATCTGCGATGCCGCAATTGTGGCACGATCTATTTTATAGGAGCCTGTATCCGCGGAAAGCCGGTATACCGCAGGGTGGAGGATTTGCGAAAGGAAAATCTTGATACCAGGTTATGGGGAAGCTGCGGGACATATTTTTCGGAAGGGCGTTCTGCTTTTTCGCATTAAAAAATAGATGAATCATACGGAGGAGGAACACACTATGGAACTTTTGGAACAGTGCCAAAAATGGCATGAAAATGACGAGTATCAGAAGATCATCGACGCTCTGGAGGCTGTCCCAGAGGAGGAGCGCACCCCGGAGATGGACAGCGAGCTGGCCCGGGCCTACAACAACCTGGCTGACCCGGAAACGGAGGCCGGCAGGCAGATGCTTCGGCGGGCCATAGACCTGCTCGCGCCTCACCAGGAATATTTTGCGGGCGATCATTGCTGGAATTTCCGCATGGGTTATTCCTGGTACTATCTGGACCAGGAGGGCCGGGCGCTGCCCTATTTTCGCGAGGCACTGAAGGCCCGCCCCGGCGATGAGGATACCCAGGAGCTTATAGACGACTGCCAGTCCCGCATCTCCCTGCCCTGGTTTGGGGAGTGTTTCCGGGAGCGGACGGTGAAGGCCTGGAAAAGCTTTGCTCAGCAGGAGGAAAAGCTACGCCATATCATGGATGAGGACAAGAACCATGACCGGGGCGAGGAGCTGATCCGGCAGTGCGAGAAAATTCTGAACCTGGCCTTTGAGGATGTCTGCTTTGAGATGGGATTCAATGGGGAAAAGCATGAGCTGATCCTGACGCCGGAAGGAGATAAGGTGAAGATGTTTGAGCTGGTTTACTTTCAGAAGCATGCCCCGGAGGAGGTGCTTAAGCACTGGAATATTCTGGTGGGCCGCCAGCCTGCGGAGAACACCGGCCTGCGGATAGAGGAATGGGAGATTTCCGGGGATGAGGTGCAGGTTTGGGTGGAGCAGCTGAAAGAGGAAAGCTTTGCGCTCTCCGTCTGCTGCGAAAAGCTGCTTCCCCTGCTCCGGGAGGAGGAGGGCCGGGCCTGGTGGATGCTCACCACCCTCACCGATCAGGTGCTGGGGGAAATCCCCCACATGCGGTACATAGATTCCTTTGATGTGCTGGAAACGCCCAGGGAGGAGCCGCCCATCCTCCTCTCAGAACTGCCGGACAGGCTGAGGGACATGGGCCTTGAGCTGTCCACCGATCCGGACGCCTATCTGGAGAGCTATATCGGCTACCAGATGGAGCCCGATCAGGACCCGGAGGCCGACTGGCGGCTGGATGTGATCGCCGGCTCCACCTGCTGTGCCGCTCTGATCAACGATTATATGAGCAGCGATAACGATTTCATGGATGATCTCCACGCCGACGGTGCGGCGGCGGGTTTTCTCTGCTATCCTTTGGATACTTTGCGGGAGGCGGAGGGCAGCCAGAAGATTTTTGATTTTCGGGACAAGCTGGAGGAATATTTAAGCAGCGCCTGTGGTCCGGATGTGCTCACCCTCGTCGGAGGGGCCACCGGCCTGTTCTGCGGCTATGTGGACTTTATCGCCTGGGATCTGGACGCTGTTCTGCGCACAGCCAGGGAATTCTTTGCCGATACGGATCTCCCCTGGGCCAGCTTCCATACCTTCCGCCGGGAGGCGGGCACGGTGGGATTGAAAAGGCCGGAGGATGAGGGTACACAGGCCGGGGAACCGGAGCGCGGGCAGGACGATGAGGAGCAGGAGGAGAAGGCCATCCCTTACGCCCGGCGGTGGGCGGAGCTGGACCCGGAGGACGAGGATGCCCAGGCGGTGATCCGGGAGTGCCAGGAGGAGATCGCCAAGCGGCGGCGCAGAGCCAGCAGGAAAAAGAAGGTCCGGTTTGTGCCCGGTGACATTCCCTTTGAGGGCTTCGATCTCACAAATTTCTGGGATGATAATGCGTATGCCTTAAAAGAGTATGTCAGCGATCCGCCCACGGACGAGCTGATCGCCGATGTGGAGAAGGAACTGGGTTATAAGCTGCCCGCCTCCTATATCTGGCTGATGAAACAGCACAACGGCGGGATGCCGGTGAACACCTGCTATCCCACCGACGAGTCCACAAGCTGGGCAGAGGACCATGTGGCCATCACCGGGATTTTCGGCATCGGACGGGGGAAAGCCTATTCTCTCTGCGGAGAGCTGGGCAGTCAGTTCATGATCGACGAGTGGGAGTATCCGGCTATCGGCGTGGCCGTCTGCGACTGCCCCAGCGCCGGGCACGACATGATCTTCCTGGACTACCGCGCCTGCGGCCCCCAGGGCGAGCCCGCCGTGGTTCACGTGGACCAGGAGAACGACTACAAGATCACACACCTGGCGGACAGCTTCGAGGAATTTATCCGCGGGTTGGAGAACGAGTCCGTCTATGAGCTGGACGAGGACGCATATGACGGCGAGGATGCCGACGAAGCGGACGAGGGAGATACAGACGAAGCGGACGAGGACGCGTATGACGGCGAGGATGAAGCAGATAAGGACGCGTATGACGGCGAGGAAGAAGGCGAGTTCGATCATAAAGGGACTTTTGCGGGTTTTGTCCTGCTGTCCAGAGGAAAATGGGACAAGGCACAGTTTATCCGGGACATGAAAGAAATGTGGGACGTCACCGTGGAGGAGGATGAGAACGAGGATAAGAGGGACGACGCGGCGGTATTCGACGTGGGCGACATGATCGCCGCCGTCAGCCTGATGCCCTACCCCATCCCGGGCGGCGAGGCCGAGATGAACGCGGAGAACAATTATCTGTGGCCGGACGCCGTGAAAGCGGCCAGAAAGCACAGAGCCCACATCACGGTGGCGGTGCTGGGCAAGGAAGATGACGTTCTGGAAAAAGGCAAACTCTACACCAAGCTGGCGGCTGCCTGCTGCCGCCAGAAATACGCTGCCGGTGTTTATACCAGCGGCGTGGTGTTCGAGCCCCGGTTCTATGAGGGCTTTGCGGACATGATGAAGGAGGATGAGCTGCCCATTTTCAATTGGATCTGGTTCGGCCTGTACCGGAGCGAGGGCGGCATGAATGCCTACACCTATGGCATGGATGTGTTTGGCAAGGACGAGATGGAGGTGCTGGATGCCGACGCTGAGCCGGGGGAACTGCGGGATTTCCTAGCCAGCCTTGTCTCCTATGTGCTGGAAAATGATGTGGAGCTCCACGAAGGGGAGACCATCGGCTTTGCGGCGGACGACAAGCACAGCATCACCCGCAGTCCTGGTGTCGGTCTCCCGGAGGAGCAGATGACGCTGAAGATTTCCTGGGAGTCATCGGACGGCGACCCGGAGGATGGCGGGGACGGCGACTGGGACGGCGGAGAGGATGACTGGGACGGTGACTGGAATGGCGGAGAGGATGACGGGGACGACTATGTGGTGGAAATGGATGATGGGGCCTGGCATCTGGAAACCATCCGGGAAAAGGGCCTGGCCGTGGACGAGCTGAGCGCCTACAACCATATGGCCATCTACCTGCGCTGGTGCATAGAGCACGACCTGATGGGCCAGGAATTTCTGGAGGAATACGGCGAGGTGGTGAGGAAGGTCAAGGATAATGCCGCCAGCGTGGATTTGCGGAAATTCCTCCGGGACGAGCTGGAAGGTCAGCTTGTCGGCCCGCTGTTTAACAAGAAGGGCCGGGCCTTTGCCTCTTATTATTATGGGGAGATGGACAGTCCTTATTTCCCCAGCGACATCGACAATTACGCCATCGGCATCATCGGACAGGAGCGCAATTACTCCGACGAGATCCAGGACGAGGCATACCTGTTCCTTCCCTTTGACGAGGATTACTATCAGGCCATGGCAAAGGTCATAGAGAAACGCTTTGTGAACTGGCAGGGGCAGGACTTTGACGAGGATACCCTGGAGCCCTCAAAGCTCGCCCAGGCCATCATGGAGTATCTGGACTGCGAATGCACTTATTTTCCCGCTATGAAGGACGACGATCCCATTATGTCGGCCTACAGCTACGCAAAGCGGGACAGCGCCCATGAAGGCTTTGTGCCGGTGCTGATCAATGCAGACGAAACCCTGTGGGAGTGCCTCATCATGAATTCCGACCCGGACAGCGATGGTGAGGAGGACTATGCCTTTGACCCGGATAAGGTGGCGGAATATCGAGAGAAGATGCTTGCCGCCCCCGTCAAGGACGGAAAGGCGGTCCTGGAGGAGCTGCTCGGTCAGCGCAGAGCGGAGGCCGAGGATGACGACATGGACTGGGAGGAGGAAATCCTGGGCGGGATGGAGGAAGATGACGAACCAGATACAGAGGATGAACTCAACTGCCGTTTTGCTTCTTATTGGTGCGAAGCTACAAAGATGACCTGCCCCCTCATCCTGGCCAGGATTCCGGTGAAGAATCCCTGGGAGATTTTTGCTTATCTGCCCTTCGGGGGCTGGAATGAATGCCCTGACACGCCGGAATTGATGGCTGCGGCAAAATACTGGTTCGAGCAGTACGGCGCGGCGCCCGCCGCCATGACCCATGACGTGCTGGAATTTGAGCTTCCGGCCCCTGTGTCCGCGGACAGGGCCATGGAGCTGGCCACGGAGCAGTACGGATTTTGCCCTGATGTGATCGACCAGGGGCCGGAGGACGCCACGGTGGGCGCCCTGGCGGATACCCTGCGGCAGTCTTCCGTCTGGTATTTCTGGTGGGATTGAAGGATGATCGAGGGCGAGTTTGAGGAATAAAGAGAACAACCATGACATCAATAGACTTTCTGAACAAGGTACATAAAAGCCTAGACTCGCAGGAATACAACCTTTCTTTTTCTCCGGCGAAGTCCAAGAACTTCATGCTGTACTGTAATGGGAATTTTATTGGAGGCCTGTTTGACGAGAAATTATGTTTTGTTTATGCCGACAGTGTGAGCAAGCTGCTGGGACACCCGGAGCCGGTCTACCAGGGCTACTCCACCACTGCCCGGCACAGGATGCTGGTGATCCCGGAGGAACACTGGGAGAAGGCGCTGAAACTGCTCTATGCCGAGAAATTCGACTGGAGCCGTCTGGTGTACGACATCACATACACCAGCATCGGCGCGGCTGTGGCGGAGGACTTCTATGACGAGAATGTGGTGTTCCTGCGGTTCTGTTTTGAAAAGGAGCTGCTGAGAAAGAACCCTCTGGACCGGCAGGGCCGTATCCTGAGGATGGTCTATATCAACCGGGACCTGACAGAAGCGGGCAAATATCTATTCCCCAGACTGATGCAAAAGTTCCTTGTTTTTACAGATCGTAAGGGGAAAACCAGTCTGGAAACCATGCTGAAACGGTGGTACACCGCGCTGGAGAAGGAGTACCGCAGCCAGACGGCGGGATAAGGAGGCCGACAACATGACAGAAGAAAACAGAATCTACATCACCCATCTGAAGGTCGCTGATGTTCCGTGGCACCGGCTCACCACCGCCTATGGCCGGGGGACAGATTTTCCCGCGCACCTGACGGTGCTGGATCAGATGTGTGATTTGGCGTCCGTCAAAGAGTCCCTTTACGAGCTCACCACCAACATGGAGCACCAGAGTACCCTGTGGCACGCTACCCCCTTCGGCATGGTGTTCCTGAGCCGGATTCTGGAGAAGGCCCTCGCAGAGAGCGGGCAAAACCCTGTGGCCCATTTCCTGGCCGGGGAACTGCTGGACTTCTTTGCCTGCTTTCTCCAGTGCTTCCACGACGGGGATGAGATGGAACACGCTGAGGCGCTGCCGCTGTTCTCCGACCTGCTGAAGGAAGAATACCTGTGGTCGGAGGAATACGACGAGGAAGAAGATGAGATGCGCTACGAGGAGGACGAGGTCTTCCCCGATGACCTATTCTACAGCTTCTATTACTACTCCTGGCAGGCGGTGCTGGCCTATCGAGGTGTACTGGAGCGGAAAGTTTCCACGGAGTTTAGTCCCAGGATCGCGGCAGTTCTGGCTGGGCTGTAAAGGAGGCTACACCGATGTTTGAAGAATTCTATGAGATGTATGAGCCCGAGGAGCAGGAAGTGGTCGCTCTGATCAATCGCTGCATCGGGGGCGGATATAACAACAGGGGCAACTTTTGGGAAATGACCGCCCTGACGCTGGGCATGGTGTTCCTGAGCCGGATTCTGGAGAAGGCCCTCGCAGAGAGCGGGCAAAACCCTGTGGCCCATTTCCTGGCCGGGGAACTGCTGGACTTCTTTGCCTGCATTCTCCAGTGCTTCCACGACGGGGATGAGATGGAACAGGCTGAGGCGCTGCCGCTGTTCTCCGACCTGCTGAAAAAAAAAAAACTGTAGTCAGAGGAATACGACGAGGAAGAAGATGAGATGCGCTACGAGGAGGACGAGGTCTTCCCCTATGACCTG
>CALWDR010000017.1 GCA_944376745.1 uncultured Lachnospiraceae bacterium | reverse complement strand
TGGTACACTCATACATGGAATAGGTCTTTTGTGTGGATGGTATCTCTTTCTTTGTGGTGATTAAAGAATACCACGAATCCATGCAAAAGGTCTATTCTTTTATTGAAAACTTTTTACTCTCAAGTATTACGAAAAAGATTAGATAAATGACTAAACCAAAAAACAACTACAGAGGAGGAAAATCATATGCAATACGCCATCGAATTATATTATGATGAAAAAACAGAACAAAAACTGCTCCATTTGGCCCAACGAGTCGCCGATGAAAAATTAAGCACAAAATTTTTAGAATGGAAAACAAGGCCTCATCTTACATTGGTGCGTTTGTCTCCATCGGATTAGTAAAAATAACCTTTCCGGTGGAAGAAATTTATACCACTGCGCTATGTGGCTAAGTCCCCTTGCCTGGCAAAACAACCACTATTTTTACAAAACGAATCGGAGAACTATCATGTCAAACCTCATCATCATCCGCGGAAATTCCGGCAGCGGGAAATCCACCGTCGCAAAGGCGCTCCAGCAAAAGCTCGGCAGCAACACCCTGCTGCTTTCCCAGGACAACATCCGGCGGGAAATGCTTATGGTCCGGGACGGAAAGGACACGCCGGCCCTGCCCCTTCTGATCACGCTCCTCCAATACGGAAATGCCCACTGCCAGTACGTGATCCTCGAAGGAATCCTGGATGCGGACTGGTACAGGCCCCTCTTTGAGCGGGCGATCACGCTGTTTGGAGACAATATTTTCGCCTATTACTATGACCTTCCCTTTGAGGAAACCTTAAAACGCCACGAGACGAAGGCGAAAAGATTTGAATTCGGGGAAGCGGACATGCGCCGCTGGTGGAAGGAAAAGGATTTTATCCAGATCCTCCCGGAAAAGGTGTTTACCGAGGAGCTTTCGCTGGAGCGCGCCGTGGAAACCATTTTCCAGGATGTGACCCAATAACGGCGGCAGCCTCCGGGGCACATTCCCCCGAAAACAGGACCGTCAGGACGTTAAGACAGTAACCGAAAACAGGGGCTGCCGCGGCAGCCCCTGCATCAGTTCTCACAAATGGTATTTAGCCGCCAACTTTCCCTCCTACACAAACTGGGAAGCCAGCCCCCGAAGCAGGTCGGCGGACTCCCGGAGCTTGCAAAGCTCCTCCTCGTCCAGGGAAATGGGCACCAGCCGCTCCACCCCGGAGGCGCCCACGATGGCGGGCATGCTCAGGGTAATATCGGAGATCCCGAACTCCCCGTGCATGAGGTTGGACACGGGCAGGATGGATTTCTCGTCCCGGATAATGGCCTCGCAGATCCGGCGCACCGCCATGGCGACGCCGAAATATGTGGCTTTCTTCTTCTTGATGATCTCGTAGGCGCTGTTTTTCACGTTCTCGGCGATCCGCTCGGTGGCCTCGTCGTGATCGTAGTGGCCCCGCATTTCACAGAAAGTATTTAAGGGCACGCCGGAGACAGTGGCGCTGCTCCAGGCCGCCAGCTCGCTGTCCCCGTGCTCGCCGATGATGAAGGCATGGACGCTGCGGCTGTCCACGCCGAGGTGCTCGCCCAGATTGTATTTCAGCCGGGCCGTGTCCAGAACCGTCCCGGACCCCAGCACCCGGTTCTCGGGAAATCCCGAAAGCTTCAGGGCCGCGTAGGTGAGGATATCCACCGGATTTGACACCACCAGCAGGATTCCCGGGCACTGGCGTCTGGCAATCTTGGGGATGATGGCCTTAAAAATGTTCACATTTTTCTGCACCAGGTCCAGCCTGGTCTCGTCGGGCTTCTGGTTGGCTCCCGCCGTGATGATGATGATAGCGGCGTCCACGATGTCGTCGTAGTCCCCCGCGTAAATTTTCATGGGCCGGGCAAAGGGCAGTCCGTGGCTGATATCCAGGGCCTCCCCCTCCGCCCGGTCTTTATCGGCGTCGATCAAGACCATTTCCGTAAAAAGTCCGCTCTCCATCAGGCTGAAGGCGGTGGCCGCCCCCACGAAGCCGCAGCCGATCATGGCCACTTTTCTCTGATTTATGGTTATTTCCTGCATTTGTATTCCATCCTTTCTGTAAAATTTATCCCTTCACGCTTCCCAGGGCCACCCCCTGCACGATGAACCGGGACAACAGCAGATAGACCAGCACCACCGGAAAGATGGAGCAGAAGATCATCATGTAGAGCTGTCCCATGTCGAACTTGGTAAAATCGGCGCTGCGGATATAGGCGATCCACAAAGGCAGCGTCTTCTTCCCGCTGTCAGTCAGCACCAGGGAGGGCGTGAAATAATTGTTCCAGCTTGACACGAAGGTAAAAATGGCCTGCACCGCCAGGGCCGGCCTGATCACAGGCAGGATCACCCGGTTGAAGGTGTAAAATTCCCCGGAGCCGTCGATCCTGGCCGCCTCCACCATTTCCAGGGGCAGAGCGCTCTCCATGTACTGCTTCAGGAAAAAGAACACCGCCGGAGCCGCGATGGAGGGCACGATCAGCGGCAGGAAGCTGTCCTTTAAGCCCATGGCCCCAACCAGCTTCACAAATCCCAAAGCGCTGACCTGGGTGGGAATGGTCATCACCAGCAGAATAAAGTAAAATGCCGCCCGCCGGAACCGAAACTCATATACATGGATAGCATACGCAGTCAGCGCGGAAAAATACACGGAAAGCAAAGCCGTCAGCGACGCCACAAGAACGCTGTTCCACAACCCCCGCACAATGAGGATAGTTTTATTTTCCCATACACTGGCAAAATTTGCAAGGAAAGATTTTCCGGGAAGCAGGGAAAACCCCTTCTGAATCTGGCTGTGGGCCCTGGTGGAATTGATCAGCAGTATGTAAAAGGCAAACAGACAGACCGCGGAGATCAGCGCCAGGACCAGATAGCAGATTCCTCGCCGCAGCCTCAGGGATATTCCCTGCCGCCGTCTCAGGGGTAGTCCCCCACGCAATCCCGGGAGCTGTTCCCGCCGAAGACCCAGGGACAGCCCCCGCCTCCCCGCTTTGTTCTTACTCATACCCGCTCCTTTCCCATTTTCCGGCCCCTGGCAAGGCTTCGAAAGATCAGGATGCTCAGGGCTCCGGTGAGGAAAAACAGCATCACCGACAGCGCCCCGGCCATGCCGTAATTTTTGTTAAACAGATGGTTATTCAGATACATCATCAGCGTCATGGAGGTCCGGTCCGGCTCCCCCTTGCCGTTGGTCAGGATCTGGGGCACATCGAACATCTGCAGCCCTCCGATCAGGGAGGTGATCATCACGTAGATCAAAATGGGCTTTAACAGGGGCATGGTGATCCGGGAAAATACCTGGAAGGGCGAAGCGCCGTCCACCCGGGCCGCCTCAAACAGCCCCGTGTCGATGCCCATCATCCCGGCCATCAGAAGAATGGCGGTATTTCCAAACCACATCAGCACATTCATCAGGGCCACCAGACCCCTGGCCCCCGCCGTGCTGGCCAGAAACCGGAAGGGCTCCTCCAATAGTCCCAGCCCCAGCAGCAAATGGTTCACGGGCCCGTTGTTGGAAAACAGGGCGAAGAACAGCATGGAGAAGGCCGAAGCCATGATCAGGTTGGGCATGTAGATCACCGTCTTGAAAAATCCGGTCCCCCGAAGCTTCAGCCTGGTATCGGTAAACCAGGCCGCCAGCAGAAGGGCGACGGCGATCTGGGGCACGAATCCCAGCATCCACATGATCAGCGTATTTCCGGCGTATTTCAGCAGATCCCCCTGGGCGAACAGGGCGATATAATTTTCCAGGCCCGCAAACCTCGGCCCCACCATCCGAAGGCCGGACATGTAGTTTTCAAAAAAACTGTAATAAAAGGTGGACAGCATGGGCAGCAGCGCGAAGACCGCGTAGGTCAGGAAAAAGGGAATCAGAAAAATGTATCCCCACCTGTGATAGCCCCGGTACCTGCCCTTGTTTAAATTTCTCTGCTTCATCAAAGCGCCTTCCTTCTCCGGAAATCATCCGCATGGGCCCTTCCACGCGGCGGCTAGGGACCCACACGGCTATTTCCAAGGTCTATTTCGTCAGTTCCGGGTATTTCTCCAGGGCAGAGCGGTAGAAATTTTCAAGGGCCGTCTCTTTGTCCACGGTTCCCTCAAAATAATCCTTCATGGCCCCCTGCAGGGATTCGTTGAGCCCCTGGTCGTAATCGCTTAGGTTGCTCATGTCGATCTTGCCCGCCGCCTCCGCAAACAGGGCGATGTGGTTCTGTCCCCCCAGGAAATCCGAGACATAGTCGCTTGCGGCGATCTCCTTCATGGCACTCTGATTGTTGGTGTAGTCCTGGGTATCCAGGGTGATCTGCTTCATGGTGGCCTCATCGCAGGTCAGACGGTACATCATATCCCTGATAAAGCTCAGGTTATCGGTGCCCTTGGCCGCGCAGATCCAGGTGCCGCCCCAGAAATAGGGCTGGGGCCCCTCGCAGACGGCGTAATCCCCGTAAATGCCGTTTCCCACGGCCTCCTCCCCCTCCGGGTCCGCCAGGGAATTGCCCAGAAGGGTGAAATTAATACCCCAGGTGGAGTAGAAGAATCCGAACACCTTTCCGTCCGGCCCCTGGTCCGCGCTCCACTCCGGCGCCCAGAGGGAGGTCTTGTTGTTGTAGCCCTCCTCTGTGTAGGTCTTGGTCTGATCCACCCATTTCATGAGATTTTCATCGAGAACGATCTTCGTGCCGTCCACCCAGGGGGCCGACATATTGTTGGAAAAGGTCCGGTAGGCGTCATCAAAGCCAGAGAGCATGAAATAGCCCGCCTCCTTCATCTTCCCGGCAACGGCGTCAAAATTTTCCCAGTTCTCAAGCTGCTTTTGCACCTTGGCCGGATCGTCCGTGCCCAATACTTCCTTGGCGATGGAGCGGCGATAGGCGAACAGGCCCGGCGCGGCCTGCCAGGTGGTTCCCTTCTGCACCCCATCCACCGTCACGATCTCCCTGGTATAGGGATACTGCCCTTCCAGATCCGACTCCGCAAGGCCCACATCCTCCACCACATCCAGGGTGTAGTCCGACTTGGTGTACTTGGTGGCGTAATCCGCCTCCACCAGGAAGACGTCCACCTTATCGTCCGCCCCGGCGGCGTCCTGACTTAAAAGCGCCGCGTCCAGATTGTTCTGGTAGGCGTTATTTTCATTTGCCACGATGACAAAGTTGACCTCCACCCCGTGGTCCCTGGCCAGATCCGCCGCGTATGCCTCGTAGCGGCTCTGAAACTCGTCGTTCCAGCAGTAGATATTTACCACCTTGCCCTCGCTGTCCCCGGCGCTCTCCCCGTCTTCCGCTTCCCCGGCAGCTTCTTCGTCTCCCGCTTTTCCGGCGTTTTCCCCGTCTTGCGCTTCCCCGTTCTCCGCTTCCTCATCCCCAACGGCGGTGTCCGCCTGCTGCCCCGCGCCGCCGCATCCGGCCAGCAGGGCCGCTGTCATGGTCAATGCCAACGCTGTCTGTACTACACGTCTTTTCATGAGATTCCTCCCTCTCCATCTGAAACATTCAGGCTATCCTCTGATAAGCCCTACGGTTTTTCCTTCAAACACTTCTCCCGGCACAACCACCTGCCCGACAGCCCTGTCCTCCGGCTGCTCGATCAGGCGGATGAGCCCCCCGGCGGCTTCTGTCCCGATCCGCCGGGTATCCTGGCGCAGCGTCGTAAGCTGCGGCTCCATGTGCCTTCCCACCCGCATGCCGTCGTATCCGGCCACGGAAATATCCTCCGGTATCCGAAGCCCCAGCTCCCTCATGGCGTTCATGCCCCCGAAGCACGCAAAATCATCCGGGTACAAAATGCAGGTAGGGGGATTTTCCAGGGCCAACAGCTCTTTCGTCCGCTCATAGGCCGCCGCCGTATCCCGGTAAGCGGCCTCCTTCACATAAAATTCCGGTATTTCCAGCCCAAGCTCCCTGGCCGTCTCATAGAAGGAGCTCACCCTGCTTTCAGTGACAGCCGAGTCGGCGCCGTGTATGTAGGCAATTTTCCGGTGGCCCTTCCTCCTGACAAAGGTCAGCAGATCCCGCATCCCCTTTTTATTGTCGGATAAAACCGACAGCCGGCCCGGAAACGCCCGGTCAATGGTGATAAGCGGCAGCCTGCTTTTTACAAGCTCCGTCACCTCCGGGTCGTCAAAATCAATGCAGGCGATGACCACCCCGTCGAATCCCCGGTATCTGGCATGCCGAAGATAGGACATCCGGTTCTCCCGGGTCCTGCACCCGTTGATGAAGGTGATGTCGTACCCCTTCGCCTCCGCGGTGCGCTTGAAGCTGTCCAGCACATGGGCGAAATAGTCGTGGGTCAGACCGCTCCCCGCCTCGTCCACAAACAGGACCCCCAGGTTGAAGGTGCGCTTGGTCTTTAAGGCCTTTGCCGAGGCATTGGGCAGATATCCCATCTCCCTGGCCGTTTTTTTCACATACGCTTTTGTTTCTTCCCCGATATCGCTCTGGTCGCTCAACGCTTTGCTGACGGTGGCCACGGATACCCCGCAGACCGCCGAGATATCCTTCATGGACGTCATCGCGCTTCCTCCTGTCCTTTTACCAAAACAGTTACTTAATCGTTTTCGTGAAATCA
>CALWDR010000016.1 GCA_944376745.1 uncultured Lachnospiraceae bacterium | reverse complement strand
GCTGGTCCGTCTCCTCATTATATTGTGGTTCATCCGATACAGGCGGTTCTTCTCCGCCGCCGTCTTTCAGGGTCCAGATGAACACATCCGTCATCTGTGCTGCTGCGGAAGCCCAGCTGACCTTTGGTGTGCCTGCAAGTCCGCTAGCCGCTTCGCTCAACGCAAGGTCTTCCTGCACTTTTTGCCCGTTTATCCACAAAGTGGTCTTATCCGGATCACTGCGAAATGTAATCTTCGCGCCGTTCTTTAACCCGAAATCTCCTTGCGGCCACAAGTCCGATGCAAGCCCAATCATGCCATACTGGGATTGTCCCAGATACAAACGTGCTTTGTCGACTCCCCTATAATCAAGATACAGGTCACTGTCTGTCTTTAGCGTAAAACTCATATAGTACGTCTGATTCTCCGGAATCGTTACTCCAAAGTCATATGAACTGCCTGCTCCAATCTCCACTGTTTTTCCGCTGTACAGCAGATTGCCTGTCTCTTCACCATAGACTGGCTCATCCACCCAGATTTTTATATCTGTCATTAGCGATGTTGCAGAAGACCAACTCACTGTAGGCACACCCGCAAGTCCTGTTTCCTTCAACTCTGCATTCTCTACGGTTTTTTCCCCATTTACCCACAACGTAGTCTTATCCGTCTCACTGCGGAAAGTGATTCTTGCGCCGTCCTTTAACCCGAAATCTCCTTGCGGCCACAGTTCTGATACAAGCCCAATCATACCATACTGGGATTGTCCCAGATACAAACGTACTTTTCCGACTCCCCTATAATCAAGATACAGGTCACCGTCTGTCCTTAGCGTAAAACTCATATAGTACGTCTGATTTTCCGGAATCGTTACTCCAAAGTCATATGAACTGCTTGCTCCGATCTCCAAAGTGTCTTTGCTATACTTTAGCGCACTTGCCGCCGGATCATATCCCGGTTCATCATCGGCAGCCCTGATTGTACCGGTATACTGCATAAAACAGCTTCCCACAAGCGCAATCGTAAGTATCAGACAACATAGTCTTTTTACTTTTCCATGTCTCATATAAAATATCCTCCTTCTCAAGTTTTTCCTGGCTTTACCGCATAAAATCATTATATCTTATTCGCCATTTATGATGAATGGCAAAAAACGCCCTTATTCCAGCTGCGTAGCAGTTTTATCCATCAATTTCCCTGTCAGAAATCGAAGCTTCCACTTGACATCTTTTTCTATTCTATGTAAAATTATTTCACAGAATTGTAGAAAGGATCTGATTCTCATGAAGATCATCACCGCAAATTCAGTTTCTGAAGAGGATTTTTTATCCTGTGATTTATCCAAATATCTGATGTATACATCCTGTGGCCTGTACGATTTAAGAAACACCAACAGTACTTTCATCTGCAAACGTCCCGAAGGCACATGTAAAAACTATATGCTGCAGATTCTTTTGTCTGGGCAAGGCTTCCATACCATTGATGGTGTGACTCATAAAATTCTTGCCGGTCAGTGCATCCTTTATGAACCGAATCAACCTCAGGATATCATACATTACGGAAAAGATAATCCGGAATTTATATGGCTGCATTTTTACGGACATGGTGCCGAAGAGCTCGTTACAAATTTACAGCTTGGCGGAATCCACTCCCTGACCAGCACTTCCAGTCTCAAAAAACTTTTTCTACAGCTAGTGCGTGAAAAACGTTCTCTGTTACCCAACAATGATTACCTATGTCAGAGTCATCTGCTTTATTTTCTGGTAAAACTGTCCCATATGTTTACAGAAAACTCTGCATATGTCCTTTATTCCGGTAAAATCACACCTGCCATCAACCATATGATATCTCATTATACGGAACAGGGCAATAGCAATCAGGATTATGCGAAAATGTGCTGCCTGAGCGAGTCCAGATTTTCACATGTATTCAAGGAGGTAACCGGAATAACACCAAAAAAATTCGTTGAGCAGAAACGAATCCATGCTGCGAAAGAGTTGCTTTCTTCCACAGAACTTCAGATTTATGAAATTGCCGCATCCGTAGGTTATGAAGATCCCTACCATTTCAGCCGCGTATTTAAAAAAATTGTCGGTGTCTCTCCTCAGGCCTACCGGAACAGTATCAAGGCATGATGCATTCTTCCATTCCGATTATACCACAGATTCCACGCCTAGTTTTTGGTAATTTCTGTTACTCCTATTTAAACGGGACAAATGAAAGTTCAATCGGTTCCGAATTTCCCGATGAAGGGTCTTCCGGATTGGAAGGCTCTTGACCGGGTTTCTCCTGTGTTCCTCCGCCCAGCTCCGATGGCAGCGGCAGCTAAGCTTCGTCTGCCGGACCCATCGGTGTCTCCTTTTCCTGGGAATCATCCGGTTTCAAAACAGATTCATTCTCCTCTGAATCACCGGAATTCAAGCTACTCTCCCTGCTCCAAAAACGGAATCGCTGTCACCATATGCAGCTGATCTATGGTGCCGTTGATCACCAAAATCCCCCGCAGCCGCCCACTACCACTCTGATTTTTTGTTCCTGCATTTTTATGTCCTCCTTTTATTCCAGATTACTCATTCCGTTCATATCATTTTAGTTTGTTTTGTATCAGTTTTACATCCACTGTATGCGTGTTCCTTCTTGTTTGGTATGCAACTGCACAGGCAAGACCTGCAGCCTCACCCATACATGCGCAAATCGGCATGATCCGCACTGCGGAATGAGCTTCATGGGTAGCAGACAGACATCTTCCAGCTACAAGCATATTGTCATATTCCTTTGGTAAGAGCGAACGGTACGGAATCTGATAATATTCTCCTTCCTTAAAATAGTATAATTCCGTTCCTGTACCTGTAGGATTGTGAATATCCACCTCATAATTTCCGAAGGCAATTGCATCCTCAAATGAAACGCAGTTCTTAAGTTCCTCCGCCGTAAGAATATGTACCCCTTTCAGCTTCCTGCTTTCTCTTACACCAATGTGATTTGCAATGGAGACTATATTGCTGTTTTCAAATGCCTTCGAATTTTCTTTCAGAAAACAAAACATTTCATATACCTGTTTTCGCCCGATCATCTCCGCTCTACTGATTTCAAACGCATCTACAGGATTGTGCATGATCACCCTTGTTGTATTAAAATGCAGAATCCCGTTTCCGAATCCGTAAAACACAAGAATGTTTTCTCGTGGATTTGTAATTTTATTTTCTGCACGATATTGCTTGTATTTTTCCTGAAGCATGTCATGATCCTTATGAAACACTTCCATATTAACACCACTTACACGAAAACAGGTTGTCATAGGCTGACAAAACCCATCACTTTCACGTCCAAGCTGATAGTCACAACCGGCCATTTCTATTAGTTCTCCATCGCCCGTACAGTCTGCAAAAAAATCAGCTTCAATAGACAAAACCCCCTCCTTTGTCGCCACACTGACACTTCTTAGGTTTCGTTCTTTTGTCTGTACCTGAAAAACACAGGCGTGAAAAAGCACATCTACTCCTGATTCCGTTACCATGTCATCAAAAACAAATTTAAAATTTTCCCAGGATGAATCTTCATATGCCTCCTTTCGCTTGCGCATTTCGGTAAAAATTCCATCCGATAATAGAGTCTTTCCCCCATTCATAGAATATTTCATAAATGGGTATACCAGACTATTGGACATAGCTCCTCCCAGTGCGCCTGTTTTTTCAATCAGAAGAACCGACATTCCCTCTCTCGCTGCACGCACCGCTGCTGCAACGCCGGATATCCCTCCTCCAACAACAACTAAATTATACTTTTTCATATCTTTTCCTCCTTTCTTTGACATATTCTGATATAATCTTCCCTTTTTCTTCCCACATTCTCAATGGACAATTCCGCTAAATATAATTCATTGTTGGTGTTTCTTCCATTCTTTTTTTCCCCTCTGTAAATTATAATGTCAAGCATAAAGTATTTGTCATATTAATATGAGGAGAAAATTATGCGTGAATATGAGAATCCAAAGCAAACCAGTTTAAACCGAATGCCTTCCCGCAGCTACTATATCCCGGAAGGATGCGGACGCCTTGTGTCCCTCAACGGAACCTGGAATTTCGCTTTTTTTGAAAACGGTGATTTTATAGATGAAATCACAGACTGGGAGTCCACCCCCGTGCCCTCCTGCTGGGAAGCGCAGGGATATCAGCACCCCAACTATACCAATATCAATTTTCCATTTCCCTGCGATCCGCCCTTTGTACCGGACATTAATCCGGCAGGCGTGTATGAGCGTACCTTCTTCATTGAGGAGGAATCTCTTAAGCATTACATTGTATTTGACGGAGTATGCTCTTGTGCGGAGCTGTACATCAACGGCAGCTTTGCGGGCTTCACACAAGGTTCTCACCTGACAGCCGAATTTGACATTTCCGGTCTTGTGCACGCCGGAGAAAATACTATTCGCGTATATGTGCGCAAATGGTGCTGCGGAAGCTACCTGGAAGACCAGGATTTTATTCGCTTTCACGGCATTTTTCGGGATGTATCCCTCCTGTCAAGACCTGTCGGCCACATTTTTGACATTGATATCCGTACCCATGGGAATCGAGTCTTCTGCCAGGCAGACCGTTCCTGCCGGATATCTCTTTATGACCATGAACAGTTGCTGTATTCTCAGGATTCTGCGGATGGATGCTGTACCTTTGTGGTGGAACAGCCCACTCTCTGGAATTCTGAAACTCCTTACCTCTATACGGTGGTCTTTCAGGCTCAGGGCGAAACCATCCGGCGCAATTTCGGATTCCGCGACATCTCATGCTCACCCGAACATGAGATTCTGATCAACGGCTCTCCGGTTAAGTTAAAAGGCGTCAATTATCACAGCACTCACCCCTCCAAGGGATGGACCATTTCGGCGGAAGATATGCACAGGGATCTTTCTCTGATGAAGCAGTTGAACATCAACTGCATCCGTACCTCACACTATCCCACTCCGCCATATTTTCTGGATCTGTGCGATGAAATGGGATTTTATGTCATGGTGGAAACGGATTTGGAATGTCATGGTTTTATCCGCCGCAATCCACATGTCCAATATGCCTATGATCCAGAAAGCGGAGAATGGCCGTCCACACAGCCTCAGTGGACCAAAGAATACGTGGATCGTATGTCACGCACCTATGAGCGCGATAAGAACCATCCTTCCGTTATCATGTGGTCTACCGGCAATGAAAGCGGATATGGCTCCAACCATGATGCCATGATTGACTGGCTGCGCACACGGGACTCAGAGCGCCTCATTCAATGTGAAGATGCCTCCCGTGCCGGGAAGCCGGAAAATACCGATATTTTTTCTTATATGTACACCGAGCACGAGCTTCTTAAGGAGTGGGCAGAGGATGATAAGATCAACCAGCCTATCTTTCTGTGCGAATATGCCCATTCTATGGGAAACGGTCCCGGAGAACTCTGGGATTACTGGGAATTGTTCCATCAATATAAGAAGCTGGCGGGAGGCTGCATCTGGGAATGGTGCGACCACACATTCCTGGTGGATGGTGTTCAGAAATATGGCGGTGACTTCCCCGGCGAACTGACGAATGACAAGAATTTCTGTTGTGACGGCCTTGTCTTTTCCGACCGATCGTTAAAGGCAGGCTCCCTGGAAGCAAGGACGGCCTATGCACCTTTCCGCCTTTCCTATGAAGACGGTCTCTTATGGGTTACGAACTACTATGATTTTCTCTCTTTTGAAGGCTGCAGATTTGTCTGCCAATTGACACTGGATGGCGAAATTCTGGAGAGCCGAACAGTTTTATCCGGTATTCTGCCTCGGGAACGCTTCTCCATCGATCCGGGCCCCCTGCCCAAAAGCTGCACCCTGGGTTGCTATGCCTCTGTGCAGATGCTGGACAGGCACGGCATGGAGACCGCGGTCTTCCAGGTACCGCTTCCTGTTCCGGTCATATCAGAGGCAGAGACCGGCAAGCCTCTGACACTGCTGGAAAATGATCGGGAGATCATTGCCGCCGGAGAGAACTTCCGGTATGTACTTTCCAGACAGACCGGTATGCTGACAAGCATAATCCTGGATGGTGAAGAACAGCTTGCCAGACCGGCTGCTTTCAGCACAGACCGTGCCTGTACCGACAACGAAAAAAACATGGCGGCGTACTGGCATTTTGTAGATGTATGGCAGGGAGAAAATATCGAGCACACCTTTCACAAGGTGTATGATCTGAAGGTATGTGAAAATGCGGTAGTGGTGACAGCATCTGCCGCAGGTGTATCCCGTACCCCTTATTTCCGGTATCAGTTGAAATATGAATTTTTCCAGAATGGACATCTTCACATAGCACTGGACGGAACAGTGCGTGAAAGCACTGTCTGGCTCCCGAGGCTCGGTTTTTCTTTTACATTGCCATATCAGCACGATCATTTCCGTTATTTTGGAAATGGTCCTTGGGAAAGCTATTGCGATATGACTCATCACGGTACCGTAGATTGGCACACCTCCTGCGCAGATGACGAATATGTCAATTATGTGCGCCCGCAGGAGCATGGCAATCATACGAACACAAAAAGGCTACAGATTGGCAGGCTGGAGTTTTCTGCTGACAATGAGATGGAAATCTGTGTTTCACATTATGATGTGACAGCACTACAAGCTGCAAACCATACAGATGAATTGAAAAAGAGTGATGCCACCCACGTTCGTATCGACTACAAGGATTCCGGAATCGGCTCTAATTCCTGTGGTCCGGACCTACAGGAAAAATACCGTCTTTCCGAAAAAGAGATTCATTTTGGATTTACCATTGCGGCAAGTCAAAAACTGCACTTTAATGTAATACAATAGAAAGCATGCTTGTAAACTATCTATTATCATGAAAAACAAAAAAGAAGAGACAGAAATCGCGTTCCGTTTTCTGTCTCTTCTTTTTTTCCGCATTAGCGCTCTGCTATCAGGCGAAATGCATCATATGCAATTTTCTGCAATTTGTCCAGAAATTGTTCCTGACTGGATACGCGTTCCACATTCCAGACACGCTCAGACATTGCCGCCATATTTTCCACTGCTCTGGCTATCTCCCGCTCGTATGTCAGCCCCCAGATACATATCTGTGCCCCCAGCACCTGTTCTGTCGGCTCAACACGAACCGGTTCCGGATATGCTGCTGACTGCTCCCAAAAATGCTGCCACTCATATACGTTCCAGTTCCAAATGTCCACAAAATCGAAGCGATCCTTTTCATAGGTATTTATGTTTCCCACAATGTACAATGGCTTCCAGGCGCAGTTTATGACGCGAAACCCATTCCTTAACAGGCTGTCCGCTGTCTGGTAGTAATTCTCCCATCCTATGACAATCACATTCTTTGAAATTCTATGAGCATACTCAGAGGCAAATCCTTCCCAAACAATCGGCGTCCTGCCTTTTTGAAGGACATAATCCGTCACCCGTCCTAAAAAGTCAGCATAAAGCTCCTTGGGCTCCTGCAGATGATGTTCCATCATATAGGAGCGGCAACGGCTGCAGTGGTTCCAGACCTGATAATTGACTTCATCCGCACCCAAATGAATATAGGGTGACTCCGGAAACAGCTCCAATACCTCGTCGATGAGTGCAAGAATACCGGAAAATGCCCTTTCGCTTCCGGCACATATCACCGACTCCGCACGGATTTCCGTACCGTTTTCCGTAAACGTCTTCCCGCAGTCTTCCGTCTCCAGAGAATCCGAAAACCAATCGGGATATGCCTGGTTTAAAACCTTTGCATGCCCAGGCATTTCAATCTCGGGAATGAGCACCACGCCCCGCGCTTTTGCATATGCCCGAAGCTCTGCGATCTCCTCTGCCGTGTAAAATCTTCCCGGAACAGAAAGCCTTGGAAATTTGGCAGACGGCAGCGTATAACTCTGATCGTCCATGAAATGCAGGTGCAGATATTTTATTTTTAAATAAAAGCAAAGATCAACATAATGTAATAGCGTATAAAATGGATGCCACTGTCTCGCAATATCTACCATGACACCCCGGTATTCCTTATCCGGCCAATCCTCAATCCGCAGCCCTGCAATACGGCACTCCCGGTCCAATAACTGTAAAATACTTGCCAGACCATATGCCGCTCCCTGATAATCTGACGCAGATATCCGGATGCAGTTGCCTGTTTTCAAAGCATAGGTCTCAAGGGTGTAGCTCTCACTCCCAATACTGTCATCACAGAGAATTTCAACTCCGCCTGTCCCTTCCTGAAAAGCAATTCCCTGTATTTTCTCCGTGCATGCACAGAATACGGAGACAAGCTCCTTCCATTCTTTCTTTTCGCACCGGATGTATGGAAGAAGAGGCAGTTTCTCCCCTTTACCCACTGTCTTTTTCGGTGTCGGAACTAATATGATTTCTGCCTGTTCCATCCTAATTTTTCTCCTTTATACTGATATTGCCGATAACCGTCTTCGTACTTCCTGATTTCCCCTGGTCACACACAATCTCCGGTGCAAAGGGCAGGTTGGAAAAATCCCCGCTCAGACAGGTACTAAGGCGAATATCCTTATAAAAATACGTGTCATTGACTTTGACCGATACGTTGTCCGGCTCCGTCTCTATGGCAATGTGGTATGTCTCTCCCGGACAGCGCCCTGCAAAGAGCCATGTGGTTTCTGCCGCTTCATCTGCTATGATGCCCCGGTCACCGTTTACAAGCCCAGTATGATTTTCTCCGCAATATAGTCCGATCTTCTGAACCGCATTTCTCCGGAAGTATATTGTCGGATAAGTATCGTCTGCTTCAGGGTTTAAGACCATAATATCCATCTCCAGAACATAGGCTTTACTCTCTTCTTTTCTCGGCTCAATCTGGTAAGTAACCTGTCCCACTGCTTCCTCTGTATAGATATCCGAGGACCGGATTCGCTCCCCGTTCCGGTAAATCTCGTATCCCTCCGTTAGGAAAACAGCCTCCTGCTCCGTCAGATCTCGGATTTCCAAATGGTAGAATCCGGTTCTGGAATGATCCGATACTAGGCTCACGACGCCACCATTGTACTCTGTATCCTTCCACGTAAGGAGTGGCTCTTTTTTATCATAGAGATAGACCTGATAAAGCCCTTCTCTTACGACCACTGTCAGATAAGCAGAAGGAATCTTTGTACGTAAAGAAACCGACTGTTTTACCTGACCCTCTTTGGACAGGTACAAGGTACCCTCCTGATTCAGTGCGACCAACACACCACCACGTTCCGGCTCCACATCCTGGGAGGCTCCAAACAAGAAGCCTGCATAGGCATTTTTTTCTTGGTCCGTAGGCTTTAGCATCACCCGGGCGGACACCTGCACATCGGTGTAAGCCTCCCCTTTCCGGTTCGCCATCACCAAACCGTCATCCTGCACTACCAGACCGCTGCCATCGCTCCTCATATTTTGTGACCACGGGCTTACCGGCTCCAGCCAAGGGGAGAGGTAATCGCTGACCATATAGTTGTTAATATGGCCACAGGTGTTCTCCATATAAAATCCCACATAGCCTGACTGCTCCGCAACATCTGATATACTGGCGAACAATTCATTGTCCTCTCCCATATAGACATGAAGCATCTGCTCCTGACGGATGATATCTAGCTTCAGGCCGTACGGACTGATTTCCTGCAGTCTGCGGGAGATCAGCTTCTCTTCCCCACGGGCAAGGGAGAGCGTACCGTCTGCCGCCAGCGAAAGATGATATCCGTCACCTGTGAGTCCGTCCACGCTGCTCTTAAGCATCTCAACGCCCATGGTTCCGTCGCCGTCCTGTCGAAGGAGCGTACACTGTATCTTGAAATTGTGGTAGGTCTTATTTGTAATGGCAAGCCGGGACAGACCCTTCGCCCGGTTTCTCCGGATACCGCCAAGGGCGTATTCCCACTGGGATTGGTCCCCGATGATCTCGTATTGCTCCAACTTTCTGGCCTGCATTCCCTCTTCGGAAGCCTCCAGCCAACCACTGACCGGGCAGAGCGTTATTGGCGTATTGACGGTGTGGCCATCCCGGATACTATTCCCGAAGCAGGCATAGGCAAACTGAGCTGTGGCTCCCTTCTGACAGAGAACTCCTCCCCGCATCACACTCAGATTCGCCATAATCAGCTTGGAAAATCCCCGTATCTTTCCCCCCTGCACATACACCGCTGTATATACATTGCCCACGCGCTGGAGCTGCAGTTCCACTCCATCGGAAAAATCACCTGCAATGGTCTCCCAGGGAATGATGACTCCGTTCCTTAAATACCCAAAAATCAGGCAGTCCCCTCGAGCCACATCTCTTACCAGAGCCACCCCGTTCTGCGGATCACTGTAGCTTGTGATTCCTGCAAATCCGTCCGTCACATGCTCCAGCTTCGCTTTGAAGGTAAAGTCGCAGGAGCGTTCCTCCGTAAGCAGCAATGAAAAATCCTCCGCCTTAAGGCATAGCCTTCCGTCCGCAGTCTCATATGCCCCCTTCATTTCAGAAACGGAGAAGAAATTCTGCAGGTGCGGACGGCTGAAATCGTCATACAGCGATGCGCTGCCTTTTTCTGCCTTCACACCGGAGAAGACGGTTCGGCTTCCGTCTGATGTCATCCCCGCATAAATCTTCTCTGTACGCGTAAGAGGGAATACGCTCTCTTCTATCAATGTTCCGTCTATGAAAACTACCGCACAGCCTTCCGGAAGCATGCTGAGACGAATCCTTCCTTTCTCCGGCAGAACATCCTCCCAGATGAGCCTGTTCTCCGTGTCTCTCACCGCAATGCGGTTTCCCACGAACCGGACAGTCACCTGTTTTCCTTTTTCTCCATCTCTGAGATAAAGGGCTCCTCCTTCCAGCTCACGCCGGATATCCGTTTCTATATATCCGCATCCGTAGATGGGCGTCATCATCTCTGTCTCCCGACAGCATTCCTGCATGATATAGGTATGCTCCTGCGGCATCACAACACAGCTGCGGGATGTTTCCTCCGTCAGCTTGAAGATATTGCGATAAACACCTGCCTTCCCGGTCACCAGGATACTTCCTCCCGCCGGAATTCGGACATGGGCGCAGCCTTTCTCCACTACATATTCCTCTCCGGTCAGATAATCTGTCACGACACTGAAATCCGCAATGTTATACTGCTTCAGATCCAGTTCGGCCTCCTGCGTCTCCTCACGCTGGTTCAGCATCGTCACGACACTGCCCTTCTCGTCCCATCTGCCGAACACGGTCAGCTGTCTGTCATCATCAACGACTCCGACCTTAAATACCCCGTCTTTCAGAGCCGTATATTCCTTCCTCAGATTTCCAAGGGTTTTACAAAGAGCCAGAAGCTCCTGATTCCATTCTCCCGTGTTCCAGTCAAAGTTTTCCCAGTTACTGGCATGACCGTCTGCCCCCACTTCATCTTTGTAGTATATGACCGGCGCACCCACAAAAGTCATCTGCAGCAGCCACACGCCTTTGATCCGATACCTTTCTTTTTCATAATCCATAATCAGTCGTTTCACATCATGCAGATCATAATTGTTATAGAGGCACAAGCCCACCGTACGAGGCAGCTTGGCAAGCATACCAAGGCGGTCCACAAGCCAGGACTGGTTGAACTGCCCCTGTTGGAACCACAGCTTCGCGGAGAACAGGAAGAAGCTGTTCTGCATGGAATCCCAGTTTCCGGACATTATTTCCCGAACGCCATAATCCTCTCCCGTCAGCAGCACATCCGGCTTTACCGCTTTCGTACACGCGCGTATTTCCGCACCAATCTGCTCCAGATCTGTATCGGTGCCTGCATACGATGCAATGGCGTCGAAACGCCAGCCGTCTGCGTCATAGGGTTCTCTTAGATAGCGCTGCAGCACTGAGTCCTCTTTGCGCCACAACAGATCTCTTGCAGTCTCACTTCCCAGATCGTTTTCAATCCCGCCCCACTTGTGTGTATATTCTATAGGCCATTTTTCAAAATGAAACATACTGCTGTATGCGGAATCCCGGGATTCAAATGCCCCGGGAAGTGGCTGGTGGCCATTCATATTGGTGAAAATACTATTGGGCTGCGAGTAGGAAAATACGGCATCAATCATCAGCTTCATGCCCTTCTCGTGCACCTTTCTGCTGAGCTCGATAAAATCCTCCTCATTCCCGTAATTGGGTGAAATCTCATAATAATTGTTCGGTCCGTATCCCGCATTGGACTCACTGGTCCACATGGGATTTACATAGACTCCCTCCGCGCCAAGCCCCTTTATATAGTCCAGCCTGGACATAATTCCCCTGATATCTCCTCCATGATATTCATAAAGCCCCCGCAGCCGCGCATTCCAGGGAACAGTCTTCTTCAAGCCGCTCTCCGTAATATCATTCAGGATATCCCCGTTGCAGAACGCATCCGGCATAATGGAATACCAGAGAAGTCCCTTCGCCCAGTCCGGCGTCTTCAAGCCCGGCACAAGCACAAAGCAGTCTCTGCACACCGGTGCGCTTTCTGACATTCCCTCCGCCCCGAAGTATGCATGCCCTTCCTGTCCTATGGCGTAAAAGCGATAATAATACCGGTTTTCCATGGCCGGTATCGTGCCCTCCCAGAACTCGTAATACCCTGTGGCGTCGACTTCCCCTCTGACCATGGCGATCTCCTGCCAGCGGCTCCCCTCTTCGGAGTACTGTATCACAGCCTCCGACACCACATCCTTTGCAGCCCGCAGGCGCACCATCACATAGTCCTCCACCGTGGGCTCGATACTGGATATGAATCCTGTTCCCTGATCATGAAAAAGTTCAAATAGCATCTTTTTGTCCTCCTCTATTTCTCATATTCCGTCTCACAGACTTTTTTGCCTTCCATTACTGCTTTGGCTGCCATTGTCCCTGCCGCCTCGCCCACCGGCGCCATATTTCCTGCCACGCGATAGCTGGCATGGGCGTAAAAATCTCCGCTGATACATCGTCCGGCCAAAACTAAATTATCAATATCTTTGGGCAGGAGCGCACGAAAAGGAATATCATATGGCTGCATCTTGATTCCATCGTCTGTAAATCCTTTTCCCCCATCATTTTCCAGGGAATGAATATCCACCCAGTACCGCACCAGGCAGACTGCATCCTCATGTCTGCGTCCCACAATCATATCTTCCA
>CALWDR010000015.1 GCA_944376745.1 uncultured Lachnospiraceae bacterium | reverse complement strand
ACTATGGCCGATGCCAGCATCGAGATTCTGCCGCCCTGCCGCATCTTTCTGACTGCGCCGAAGAACCGTTTGGGCATGTGCAGGGCCGCCTGGTCAAGACCTCCGGACACAGTACGTCCGCTGGGGGGAACCACCAGGTTGTAGGCCCTGGTCAGACGGGTAATGCTGTCCAAGAGGATCATCACGTCCTTCTTGTGCTCCACCAGTCGTCTCGCCCGCTCCACCACCATCTCGGACACACGCTTGTGGTGCTCCGGCAGTTCGTCGAAGGTGGAGTAGATCACCTCCACATTCTCTCCCTCGATGGCCTCCTTGATGTCGGTAACCTCCTCGGGACGCTCGTCGATGAGCAGGATGATCAGATGCATTTCCGGGTTGTTCCGGGTGACGGACTTGGCCACCTCCTTTAAGAGGGTGGTCTTACCGGCCTTGGGCTGGGAGACGATCATACCTCTCTGCCCCTTACCGATGGGGGAAACCAGATCCATGATCCGCATGGCGGTCCCGCTCTGGTGGGTCTCCAGGCGTATCCGCTCGTTGGGGAAAATGGGCGTCAAGTCCTCGAAGCTCTTACGGTTCTGAGCCTCACTGGGATGGAAGCCGTTGATGGAACGGATATACAAGAGGGCGCTGAATTTCTCCTGCATGGTCTTGATCCTGGTATTTCCCACCACGATATCCCCGGTCTTTAAATTAAACCTGCGGATCTGGGAGGGGGACACATACACGTCGTTCTCACCGGGCAGATAATTGGCACAGCGGATGAAGCCGTAGCCGTCCGGCATCACTTCCAGAATGCCGTTTGCCTCGATCCCGCTGTCCAGCTCGGGATTCTCGATCTCGATGCCGTCCGGGGTGATGATCTTCTGGGGCTGGGGCTGCTGCGCCTGCTGTCCGCCCTGCTCCGTCTGACCCTGGGCGTTACTGCGGGTCTGGGTCGTTCCCGCCTGCCCCTGGGCCATCCCTCTGGCCTGGGCCCCGCCCGCCTGTACGGTGCTGCGGGCCTGGAATCCTCCTGACTGCCCCTGGGCGCCGCGGCCTGCCTGAAAACTTCCCGAAGCGGCCTGGCCCCGATGCACGATCCTGCGTCCGGCAGGTTGCCCCTCCTGGTTCGTCCTTATGCGGCCTGCCGGCTGTCCCTCAGCGCCATGGCTCTCCTGGGCTGCTCTGGGGCGTTCCTGGGACGCGCTCTCAGCCGCCGGATTTTCCTGGGACGTCCTGCCCTGCTCCGCGGAGACATTTTCCGCAGACGCACGGCTTTTCCGCACTGTTCTGGGGCGTTCCTGGGACGCGCTCTCAGCCGCCGGATTTTCCTGGGACGGCTGGGCAGCCTCTCTGCTCTCCCTGGCAATACGCTCGTCCTCCTCCAGCATACGCTCTACCAATTCACTCTTCTTGAGCCCTGACAAATGCCGGAGTCCCCTGGCTTTCGCGAGCTCTTTCAACGTTGTTACAGATAGGCTTTCATACTTTTCTCTCATACTCTTTCTTTGCTCCTTCATGCTATGTATCAACCATTCACCGCTTCCGGGAAAATCTTTGTCGGAAATGACAACGACTATTTATGTGATATTGGTTCTGACAGGGACCGCTTCCTTCCCTGCCTTTTTTTCATAGGAACCGCTTCGCGAACCCTATAATCATGTATTATACACCATATTTTTTAAAATAGGAAGTCTTATTTTTCTTGATTTCATTTTTTTTCAATGGTATCATGGTATTGGTCCTAAAAAATCAAGATGAACAAGGGTGAATCCATGAAAAATTACGATATATCCCACGGGGCGGACAGGGATTGCTCCCCGGATACCCAGCCTGCTTTGCCGCCCCTTAGGCGCAGTTGGGGGGAAAAGCCTCTGCCTCCGGCAGACGTTCATGAGGCTGGCACGCCGCCCCTTAGGCGCAGCTGGGGGGAGAAGCCTTATTATTCCCTGGATTATTATCTGCGGGAGCAGTTCGGGGAAAAGGTTTACCGGCTCTCCCTAAACGGCGGCTGTACCTGTCCCAACCGGGACGGGCGGCTCGATACCCGGGGGTGTATTTTCTGTGACCGGGGCGGCTCCGGCGATTTTGCCGCCTCCCCCAGCCTGTCCATCACGGAGCAGATCGAGGCCTCCAAAGCCCAGGTGGCCGCCAAGCGCAGCTGCCGGAAATTTATCGCCTATTTTCAGGCCTACACCAACACCTACGGCCCTCTTAAAAAGCTGCGGAGCATGTTTTTTGAGGCCATCCGCCACCCAGATATCGTGGTCCTGTCCATCGCCACCCGCCCGGACTGTCTGCCCGATGAGGTCCTGAACCTCCTTTCGGAGCTTCAGCAGATCAAGCCCGTCTGGGTGGAGCTGGGACTTCAGACCATCCATGCGGCCACCAGCCGCTTCATCCGCAGCGGTTTTACCCTGGACTGCTTTCACGAAGCGGTCTTAAAGCTCCAGCGGCTTCACATTCCCGTCATCGCCCATGTGATCCTGGGACTTCCGGGAGAGACCCAGGCCCAGATGCTTCAGACGGTGGACTACCTGGGACAGCTTGGCATCGACGGCGTGAAGCTGCAGCTTCTGCATGTTCTGACGGACACGGACCTGTACGACTATTACCGCGCCCACCCCTTTCCCCTGCTGACACAGGAGGAATACTGCGACCTGGTCATCCAATGTATCGAACAGCTCCCCCCTGGGACTGTCATTCACCGCCTCACCGGGGACGGCCCGGGGAAGCTACTGGCCGGGCCCCTCTGGAGCCGAAACAAGCGCCAGGTGCTGAATCAGATTCACAGAACCATGAAGGAGCGCGGCTCCTACCAGGGCAAACAGTATTCCGGCCCTTCCGGACGGCGCAGGACAGCCATCAGGCACCCGGATTCCGACAATGACACGCAGGCAACACGGCGCAGACAACGATTTCAAGGAGGAGATTCTCATGGCAGAAGCTTTGACACAATATAAACTGATCGTACTATACATGCTGGACAAGGTAGATTTTCCCCTGACCAACACCCAGATCTCCGGGTTTGTTCTGGAAAAAGAATACACCACCTATTTTACCCTCCAGCAGGCCATCAGCGAACTGATTTCCGCGGAGCTGATCCGCACGGAATCCACCCACAACAACACCTATTACCACATCACGCCCGCCGGCCGGGAAACCCTCTCCTACTTTCCGGACAAAATTTCCGACGCCATCAAGGAGGATGTGCTCTCCTATTTCGAGGCCAACCGAATGGAATTAAAAAAGGAAATTCACATCCTGGCGGATTTTTATAAGACCACCGGAGGAGAATACGCCGCCCGCTGTCGGATCAAGAACCGGGAAACGCCCCTCATAGATCTGACCATCCGAGTCGCCGCAAAGGAACAGGCGGAGGCCATCTGCCAAAACTGGCAGAAGCAGAATGAGGAGGTGTATGCGTATCTGATGGATACGCTGCTGCGATAACAGGCGTACCGGATGGATACCATTGCTCAGACCTCTTATGCGTATCTGCATGTAAGGGTAACGCAGGTACGGTCTGATAAATGCAGGGATAACGCAGGTCTGACAAATGAAATCAAATGGAAATCGCCTCCGACAGGCTGGAACTTTCCTTCCGCCTGCCGGAGGCAGTTTTATTTATGACAATAGAAGGTTCGCGACGCGCGCTTTCTATTGTTGTTCGCTTCGGCTTTCGTCTGCTGCAAGACTCTGCGGGCGCCTCTTACATCATTCCGCCCATTCCTGCGCCGCCTGCGGGGGCAGCGGGGGCGGGCTCCTTGATGTTGGCAACCACAGACTCGGTGGTCAGCAGGGTAGCCGCAACGCTGGTGGCATTTTGAAGGGCGCTTCTGGCAACCTTCACCGGGTCAAGGATTCCGGCCTCAACCATATCCACGTACTCTTCCTTGTAAGCGTCAAAGCCAACGCCGGGAGCGGACTCTCTCACCTTGTTGATGATAACGGCCCCTTCCAGACCTGCGTTTGCCACGATGTAGTAAAGGGGAGCTTCCAGAGCCTTCAGGATCACCTTGGCGCCAGTCTTCTCATCGCCCTCCAGCTCGTCAGCCAGCTTGGCGACTTCCTTGGCCGCATGGATGTACGCGGAACCGCCGCCTGCGATGATGCCCTCTTCCACGGCTGCTCTGGTGGCTGCCAGAGCGTCCTCCATGCGAAGCTTGCTCTCCTTCATCTCCGTCTCTGTGGCTGCGCCCACGCGGATAACGGCTACGCCGCCAGCCAGCTTGGCCAGTCTCTCCTGCAATTTCTCTCTATCGAAATCAGAGGTGGTCTCCTCGATCTGTCCTTTGATCTGGTTGATCCTGGCGTTGATGGCGGCCTTGTCGCCCTCGCCGTCCACGATCACCGTGTTCTCCTTCTGAACCTTCACGGATTTTGCGCGTCCCAGCATATCCAGGGTTGCTTCCTTCAGGTCTAAGCCCAGCTCATCGGAAATCACCTGGCCGCCGGTGAGGATCGCGATATCCTCCAGCATTGCCTTTCTTCTGTCGCCGTAGCCAGGAGCCTTCACGGCCACTACGCTGAAGGTTCCGCGCAGCTTATTCACGATCAGGGTGGTCAGGGCCTCGCCCTCCACATCCTCGGCGATAATAAGAAGCTTGCTTCCGGACTGTACGATCTGCTCCAGGATGGGCAGAAGCTCCTGTATATTGCTCAGCTTCTTATCGGTGATCAGGATGTAGGGATCGTCCAGAACGGCCTCCATCTTATCCATATCCGTTGCCATGTAAGCGGAAATGTAACCCCGGTCAAACTGCATGCCTTCTACCAGATCCAGCTCGGTCTGCATGGTCTTGGACTCCTCGATGGTGATAACGCCGTCGTTGGAAACCTTCTCCATGGCGTCCGCCACCAGATTTCCTACGGTCTCATCGCCGGCGGAAATTGCCGCCACCTTGGCGATATGATTCTTGCCGTCCACCTTCTGACCCATAGCGATCAGGGCTTCCACAGCCTTGTCGGTGGCCTTCTTCATGCCCTTCCGAAGGATGATGGGGTTGGCTCCTGCCTCCAGGTTCTTCATGCCTTCCTTGATCATTGCCTGTGCCAAAACCGTCGCGGTGGTGGTTCCGTCTCCGGCCACGTCGTTGGTCTTGGTGGCAACCTCCTTCACCAGCTGGGCGCCCATGTTCTCAAAAGCGTCCTCCAGTTCGATCTCCTTGGCGATGGTCACGCCGTCGTTGGTGATCAGAGGAGCCCCGAAGGACTTGTCAAGTACAACATTTCTTCCCTTGGGTCCCAGGGTTACCCGGACGGTGTCCGCCAGCTTGTCAACGCCTGCTTCCAGAGCTTTTCTTGCCTCTGAACCGTATTTTAATTCTTTTGCCATGATTCTCTATCTCCTTTGATTGCTGTGATTGATGTTCGCGTCTTATTCTACGATTGCCAGAATGTCGTTCTGCTTTACAATGATGTATTCCTCGCCGTCAAGCTTCACTTCTGTGCCGGCGTATTTGGAGTAAATAACCTTGTCGCCCGCTTTCACGTGCATGGTGATCTCCTTGCCGTCTACGTTTCCGCCGGGGCCAACCGCAATAACCTCTGCCTCCTGGGGTTTCTCCTGCGCGGAGCCTGCCAGAATGATACCGGACTTGGTGGTCTCTTCCGCTTCGCATTGCTTCAATACAACTCTGTCTGCCAATGGAACTAATTTCATGGTTGAATGCCTCCTTGATTGATACATTTTGCATATTGTTAGCACTCATCTTATTTGAGTGCTAATTCGTATGTACTTAATGTATCACTATCACTTTTCTTTGTCAATATCCATTTTCATATTTTACACATTTTTAATAATTTTATTTCTGAATTGGGAAATTTATTAAGAAAGAATCCGATTCGAAGGCGCTCCTTTATCCGGGAAGCGAAATATCGCTCCGGTCAACGGTTCAATGCATAATCCCTTTTTAATTGATGAAGGTTGGAGAGACGCCGGACGGCCTCTTCCCCCATTTCGTCGGAGACCGCCACCACCAGCCCGTCGATGAGCGCCGCGGGCGCCGTCATGGAATGGTATTCCGCGGCCTCTCCCCGGTAGACGAACAGCTGAATGTCCGCCTGCTCCTCCTTTGGGACAAAGGCCCGGCTGCAGAAGGCTATGGTTCGATACCCGACCTCGCTCCGGCGGCGGAGTATCATTTTCCCCTCCCTGGAGACCTTGGAAAAACTGAACATGACCACCGTGTCCTCTGCCCCCGCGTTGGCCAGGCCCTCCAGGACCTCCGACCCGCCGGAGGGCAGAAGCACCGTCTCGATTCCCAGCCGCCGCAGGCGGAACAACAACAGCCGCGCCAGGGACGCGGAGGCGCTTTTTCCATGGATAAAGATCCGGCGGGACTTTAAGATGGATGTGACGGCTCTCTGAAATTCCTCCCGGTCAAGCCCCTCCAGGGTCTTCTGAATATGCATCTGCTGCCGAAGCATCCAGCTCTCCAGGGCAAATCCCTCGTCACGGCTTAAGGTCTCCGCCATCTTGGCGGCAGGACCCTCCTCCTGATTCTGCTCCGCCACCCAGCGCTTCAGTCCCTTATAATCCTCACAGCCCAGATGGCGGGCAAAGCGGGAGATGGTGGTGCCGGACACCCCCAGCCGCCGCCCCACCGTGCCGATGGAGGCAAACAAAAATTCCTCCGGGTTGTTGGAGATATAGTCCATGATCTTGGATTCCGATTTTGTGATCTGCTCCGGCATACACGGAAACGTTAATGTCATCTTCTCAAAACCTCCTGTCTTTCATCTGCCCGCAAGCACCTCTACATAGTCGCCGCCCAGAGCGTGGATCTCCTTTAAGGCCCGCTTTAAAATTCCCGCCGTCCGCACCATAAAGGGGGCACTGCCGGAGACAACGATCCGGTAGGCACCGGCCTTCATTTGTCTGTAAAGCTCCTTCACCAGTACCGGCTCCGACTCAAATTCCGTGTAAATACAGCCGTACTGTACCGCCTGGTGCGTGTCGCTGCCGCTGACCACCGGCTTATGCAGCCTGTCCCCAAGCTCCCGGGTCAGCCGCTCGGTCCGCTCCCGGTCATTTGCCACATCCTTGCCGTTTAAATCCAGAAAGTCAAAGCAGCATAGAAGCTCCTTAGAAAGCTCCGGGATATGGCTTCCCGCCCGATAGGGATGGGCCGCTCCCACCAGCACATCATACTCCCTGAAAAGCTTTATGAGCTCCCCAAAGGGCAGAAATTTGCCCGGCTCCTTGTGGGGCTCCATCCGGCGGTTCAGCTCCAGGACCGTTTCCGGCGAGCCAAGGCACAACACGTGGCCGCCCTCCGCAATATCGGTCTCCATGCCCGGGAAAATGCGCAGGCCATTCTCAAGAAGCAGCGTATCCCCCTCCCGCCTGCTCTTGTTCATGAGATAACCATACAGCTCACGAAATTGCAGGGTATTGAAGTGCTCCGTCAGGCACAGGGCATTAAGCCCGGCGTTTTTCGCCTCCTCAAACAGCCAGTCGGTATATTGGGTGGAAAACGGCAGCTTTTTCGCCAGTTTTCCATGGGTGTGAAAATCCAGTTTCAATCTAGTACCTCTTTTCTCAATCAAATATCCGCCGCCGGCAGCGGCAGCCCCTCAAATCTGTTACCCGCCGCCATCAGCGGCAGACTCCTTAAATCTGATATCCGCCGCCGGCAGCGGTAGAATCCTTAGAACAGGGTGGACGCCAGGATGGACAGGGCGATCCAGAGGAAGGAAACTGCCAGAAACAGCAGATCGTTGTAGGTCACCTTCAGGGTGGACAGCTTCATCTTCTTCACGCTCTTATTTACCGCCGCATAGCGGTAGCCCTTGATCTCCAGGGCCTCCACCGTGGTGCGGGAGCGCTTGGCCGTGTTGAGCATCAGGGGATAAAAGGCATGCATGACGATCCGTACCTGATAGATCAGGTATTTTACTTTTCCCCGGAAGCTCTCGTGCTCCGGCGGATTGCCCCGCATCCGGTAGGACAGGAGGATATTCTGAAATTCCTCCATCAGCATGGGCAGCACCCGGTAGGCATAGGAGATGGAGAAGGAGAGCCGCTCCGGGCAGCCGTACCACATCAGTCCGTTGGAGAGCCTGTCCGGGTCCAGACCGGAAAAGACGGTGACGGAGGCCAGGGAACAGACGGCCACCTTCAGCGTGAGGATCAGAAGCGGGACCACTGTAGAAGCATTGCCTCCGAAAAAGAGGGAGACCACCAAAAGATACCCCGTCTGCGTAAACACGCCCACTCCAAAGAGCAGAAGCACCAGACCCGCCACCCGTGCCAGGATGGTGGTGACCAGCACCAGAAGAAAGCACCCCATCAAAAACCAGAGGTTGTTCACAAACCAGGGGACCAGCCCCAGAAACAGATACCACACCAGAAGGATCCTGGGGTCCAGGGCGGCGATCACCGTGTCGTCGTTTCCGTAGGCATTTTTCAGCACCTGATTGCGCAGAAAATCTATGGAAAATTTGTCCAGAATGTTCTCGGAAAGCTTCTTTTTTGTCTTTGTCTGCATGGCTATGCCTCCTGAAAGCTTTGTATAAATTCATCGATCGTATAGCAGAGGGCATCCCCGTGGAGGGCCCGCCCCATGGTAAAGATCTCCGGAGGCCGGATGCCGACCCTCTCTGTCACCGCCCGATTGCCGAAGATCTCGTCCCTGGTTCCGTCCGCCACCACCTTTCCCTGGCAGAGCACCACGATCCGCTCCGCCCACTCGCAGACCAGCTGCATGTCATGGGTGGCGATCATCACCGTCTCGGTGACGTCCTTCATGTCGGAAAGGGTCCGCATGATCTCCTTGCGGGTGGCGATATCCAGGTTTGCCGTGGGCTCGTCCAACAACAGGATACCGGGATTTAAGCCGATGCCGATGCCCAGGCCGGCCCGGCGCATCTGGCCTCCCGACAGAAGTCGCCCATCCCTGTCCCGCAGCTCTGTCAGCCGGAACCGCTCCAGCAGCTCCCCGGTGCGCACCCGGCAATTCTCCAGATGGCGCACCTGCATGGCATAGGCGATATCCGCCTCGATGGTATCCTTGATGAACATTTCCTCTGGATTCTGGTAGACCAGGGAGATCTGCCGGGACAGCTGCTCGGTTTTCTTCCTCTGAATGCTCTCCCCGTTCAGGAAGATCTCACCCGCTCCCGGCTTCAAGAGTCCTGCCAGCAGCTTCATCAGCGTGGATTTTCCGGCGCCGTTGGAGCCGATGAGAGCCACCTTCTCGCCCCGGCGGACAGAAAGATTCAGGTGGTCGAACACCAGCCGGTCCTCCCCCTTCACGGAACGGTAAGACAGGGAAACATCCTCGAAACGAACGGCGGACTCCCCAAAGCTGCCGGCCTTCCCTGCGGTCCCGCCTTCCGCCAGCGCGGCGCTGACATGACCTGCGTCCACGTCCTTGCCTGCCGCCTGCGCCGCGCTGGCATGCGTTGCCTCTGCCGCCTGCGCCGCGCTGACATGCGTTGCCTCTGCCGCCTGCGCCGCGCTGGCGTGCTCTGCATCCGCAGTCTTGCCTGTCGCCGCCTGCACGGCACGGTACCGCAGCCTCCGGAAGGCTTCCCGCCCTTCCGCCACGGTGGTGGGCAGGGGCTGCTCCTTGGGCAGCCGTCCCTCCCGCCGCATCCGGTGGGCCGCCAGGGTCACCTGGGGCGGAAAAATGTTGCATGCCAGAAGCTCCTCCACCCGGCGCAGAGCCTCAGCCGTGGGCAGCTTCCAGGCGATGCCGCCGTCTCTCATGAGCATGACGTGTTTGCAGTAGTCGGCAATGTACTCCGTGTGATGCTCAATGACGATGATGGTCTTTCCATATTGTTCATTCAGCTTTCTCAGCACACCGTAGATCCTGTCGGCATGGCTGGGGTCCAGCTGTACGATGGGCTCGTCCAGGATGAGAATCTCCGGCCGCAGGGACACGGCCCCCGCCAGGGCCAAAAGATGGGTCTGGCCCCCGGAAAGCTGCCAGATATAATCCTCCTCCCGGCCCTCCAGACCGCAGAGGGCCAGAGCCTCCCTTCCCCGCTCCTTATAGTCCGCCATGGCGTAGTTCAGGCAGGCATAGGAGGCGTCATCCAGCACCGTGGGGCGCACGATCTGATTTTCAAAATCCTGATACACATACCCCGCCTTGCAGGCCAGGGTCCCCACATCCGATTTCAGCGTATCAAGCCCGCCCACCTTCACCGTGCCCGCAAAATCTCCGGTGATAAAATGGGGGATCAGGCCGTTTAAGGTCTTACAGAAGGTAGACTTCCCGCAGCCGTTGTTTCCAACGATTGCCAGGAAGTCCCCTTCTTCCACCTGCAGGGATATGTCTCTCAGGATCGGGCTTGCCGCCGCGGGATAGGAATAAGTCAGATTTTCTATCTCAATGATATTCATTACTGCTCCATCCTGTTCCTTCTTACAGCCAGCTCCTTTAAGACCACCAGGGCCACGACCACCACTGCCGCCGCTACCACGATGCCAAGGGCCAGCGCCTTGCCGCTCTCAGCCCATTCTGCCTCCCACTCGATCAGCGGCGTGCCGCTGCTGGCCAAAAGCTCCGCGCCCGCTGCCGCCGCAAAAGCGGCCACAGCGCCGATGACTACTTTTCCATTGATGCCGCCCAGTCCGGTTTTCTCATCTCTGGGGCGCATCCCCAGAAGGGGCTCGATCTTGCCGTAAAGCTTCGGTACCAGGAACAGGGTGGGCAGCAGGCAGAACAGGATACCGGAGAACAGCAGGTCGTTGAGGAAGGCTAATCCCTCCGTGGCGCACACGCTCTCGGGCAGTCCCGCCACCGCCTCAATATCCTCCACCGCCAACTGTACCTTCAGAATATCCACCACGGTGCCCATCAGAAGCTGCAGGCCGGTGCCTGTGATGGCGGCGATGCCTACCATCTTGCGGTTCTTCGGATTCTTCACCATCCGCCCGGCAATGTAGACGCCGATGGTGACGGTCAGAAATTTTTCCAGCTCACCCAGGCCCCCGAACTGGCCCAACATGATCTCACTGAACACCAGCTCGCCGGTGGCCGCTCCCAGCGCCGCCGAGAGTGGATCAAACAGCATAGCCAGGGTCAGGGGTATAAACAGGAAATACTCCACGGAAAATTCCACAGCTCCCACCTGGAATTTGGGGATCAGCTCCGTGAACAGGGTTGCAAGCCCGTACAGGGCCATCGTCAATACAAAGATCATCAGCTTTTGCGACTGTGTGGCAGTCTGCTTTTTTGCAAGTTCCATTTTTTTCATCCTCCTGGAATTTCGATTTCTGTCAGGGAATTTTGGGCCCCCTGCCGGGCACGCCGCCCCGGGCCAACGCCTTCCCTGCCTTGTGACAGTTTTATTGTAGCCCCCGCTATGTAAAGCCGCTATCGCTCTTATGTAAAAATGTGATAAAATTTTCGTAATCCTGCAAAATGAAAATCGGGTTTCATTTTACACCGTGCCGGGATTTGGATTTTTTATTTTTTCATGTAACCCATCAGCCCCTTTTTCCTTCTATAAGGATGAACGGGCAGCGAAGCCGGACAAAACCATACAGAGAGGGGAGGGAAACGCCCATGGAGGACAAAGATATTGTGGCGCTGTACGCAAGCCGCGACCAGCAGGCCATCGCGGAGACGGCAAAAAGCCACGGCGCGAAGCTTACGCGGCTGGCCTACGGCATCCTGAAAAACCTGGAGGACGCGGAGGAGATCGTGAACGACACCTACCTTCGAGCCTGGAACACGATTCCGCCCCAGCTTCCCAGATTTCTCTTTGCTTATCTGGCGAAAACATGCCGCTTCCTGGCCTTTGACCGGCTGGACTGGCAGCAGGCCGGGAAACGAAATATCCCGCTGGTGGAGCTGACGGAGGAGCTTGCCCGCTGTATCCCGGCCTCCCATATGGAGCAGGCCCTGGAAAGCCGGGAAATCGGACGTCTCCTGACGGATTTCTTAAAAAGTCTGCCCCGGGAACCCCGGCTGATCTTTATGCGCCGGTACTGGTTCGGGGATTCCGTCCGTGAGATCGCGGCGCGGTACCGTATCGGCGAAAGCAGAGTCAAAACCTCGCTGCACCGCACCCGAAACAAATTAAAACGCTATCTGGAAAAGGAGGAGATCACACTATGACTGGAAAAGAACTTTTGAAGGGCCTTAGCCATATCGACAATGCCCTGGTGGATGAGGCGGAAGCAGAAACATCCCTGTCACAGCTTCATGCCGCACCAACAAAATTCCATCGCCATCAGACTAATACCATCCTGCGGCACAAATGGGCAGTGGCCGCCCTCTGCCTGGGGCTGGCGCTTCTTACCGCCCTTACGGTACTGCCGCCGCTTACCGAAAGCGGCAGCGGGGAGCTTCCGCCCTCTGACCAAACCGGCCTCATGGCCGGGACTGATGAAAATATAGAGGGAGACGTCGCTTACAGCCAGCCGGAAAACGGCTCCGGGAAGGCAGAGAACGACGCCCCCGAAGCTTCCCCAGACGGCACTGCACTGACCCTTTCCATGGATACCATTTACGTCAATGAGCTGAGCGAATCCACCACCGACGCCAGCCGCCGTTACCTGGACCCAGCCTTCTATGACACCGTTTCCTGGGGACCGGAAGAAATTCTCTCTTATTATGGGCGCGACCTGACCCCGGCCTACCTTCCCGCCGGACTAACCGCCGCCCCCGGCAACGGAACCCTCAAGGCCGTGATTTCCCGGGACGACGCCGGCACGGTGGCGGAGGATACGCTGTGGCTTTCCTTCTACCACAGCTACTACGAGGACGGCACCCCAAGGCTGACGGAGGATGTGGCCGCCACGAAGGGCTTTACCCTGGCCGCCTCGAAGCTGGGGCTTCTTCGGGACTGCATCTATCTCCTGCCGGAAAATGAGGTGAAAACCTCGGATATCGCAGGCATTCCCGTCACCATCGGTTACCGTTCCATGCCCTGCGGGCCCTACGACGCCGAAACCCATGCGCCGTCCGGTTCCTACGACCTGTATGTGGCGGAATTTACCATAGACGGCATTCAATGCCAGCTTACGGCAAATCAGATGGAGCTTGCGGAGGTGGTGAAGGTGGTCGCGTCTGTGATTACCGGGGAGAGGGAGATTGTGGTGGAGTAGGAAATAGTAAAACGATGATCGACACCAAAAATTTTCTTGACACCCGCCCCCGCCCCTGCTACAATAAAATTACATATCAGGGCAAATTCTTATACCGTTTCGGTGAGAACTCCCCCATATGAAGACAACTAAATGACGGTGGGGGAACCGAAACGAGAAAATTGCTGAGTCCCAGGCGCCTGCCCCGTTTCTTCTTCCACCAGCCAGCCGTCCGTTTGGGCAGCAGGACGGAAATAAGGAAGCACCCTTCGGGTATCCCTATATGTCCAAAAAACAGGACGGAAATAAGGAAAGGAGAAGCGTATATGGCGCGAAGAAAACTGGAAGAATTAAACTTACTGGACGATTTTTTGTTCGGTTCCATGGTCACCTACCCCGGAATCGGAGAGGCATTCACCAGAATCCTTTTAAAGATTATCTTTCAAAGGGATTTCGGGAAACTGAAGGTAATTCCCCAAAGGCCCCTCTTGGGCAGCGATACGGACTTGCACGGGGCCCGGCTGGACGTCTATCTGGAGGAGGACAGCCCCGGAGAAAACACCCCGGGAAACGCCACCATCTATGATGTGGAGCCGGATAACAATGATGACACCAAATCCGTCACGGCCCTGCCCAAACGCGTCCGGTTCTATCACGCGAAGATCGACTCTGAAACCCTGGGCTCCGGCAAAACTTATCACGCCTTAAAAAACGTGATCATCATTATGATTATGCCCTACGACCCGTTTGGCTTAAATCGCATGGTCTACACCATCCAGAGCTGCTGCCGGGAGGAACCGCAGATGCCCTACGACGATGGGGCCAGGACCCTGTTCCTCTACACCCGGGGCACCGCCGGAAATCCGCCTTTAGAACTGCGGCAGCTGCTCACTTACATGGAACACACCACGAAAGCCAACGCGAAAAATGAGAATCTGAAACAGATCCAGTCCATGGTAGAAACCGTAAAGCGAGATAAGGGGGTGTCAGTGGGCTATATGAAAGTGATGGAACGCGAACAGATGATGTTTGACAAAGGCTTGGAGCAGGGTGTCCGGCAGGGCATTGAGCAAGGCATCGAGCAGGGTGTCCGACAGGGACGTCAGGCGGAAGCAGCCAACACGGAGCGGGAACGCAAACGCGCTGACCTGGCCGAGGAGGAAAACCGCCGCCTGCGGGCAGAACTGGAAAAACTGAAAAAGCGACAAGCCTAAAATATCTCACGGAGTACACTTATGAAATACCGAACCAACAACGAGCTTCAACACTTTGACTTTTCAGGGGCCTATATCGCCGAGGTACGGGCCACCGGCGATGTTTTTTCCATGCTTTTGGACAACGTGATCATTAAGCCGGAAAACTCCAAAAACAGGGACATCCGTAAGATGCGCGCAAACCAGCTTCTGCTGACGCTCCCAAGTGCCCGCGTCACGGACTTTATTGAGGAGGGCTATAAGCTGTACGATGCTGACGGGAACCTGAAACACCGGGAAGATGACAGACAGCTTGCCCCCGGCGAGTACGCCGAGGGCTTTCATCTGCTCACCGACTGTATGATTTATTCCATCGAAAAGACCCCGGACGGCTACGAGATTTCCATCGACACCGAGGACCACACCTTCCTTCTCCGGGTGGAAGGTTCGGAGGACAGGGAAGAATGGGACCGATTTTTAAATTTAAACAGTGAATTTTAAAGTTCACCGTTTCCTCCCTTTCTCTGCTCTTTGGTGCTTATGAGAAGAGCCTTGCGCATACCGCTTCCGCTCCCCAGAAGCACCTGGGACTGTTCCGTATCCGGCGCCAGTATCCGGGCATGGAGCTTCCGGTATTTCTGGGGACTCATACCATAATATTTCTCAAAGGTATGGGCAAAATGCTGGCGGCTGTTATATCCTGTGGAAAAAGCAATCTCCGTAATGTGCAGAGTGCTGTTTACCAGGTAAAACACCGCCCGCTCCAGGCGCTTTTGGTTTACATAATCAATGACCGTACCGTGCAGGAACCGGGAAAACAACAGCTGCAGATACGACTTGTTCACGCCGGTAAAAGCGGCAATTTCAGGCACCTTCATGGGTTCACAGAGATTTTCTTCAATGTAGGCGCAGGCCTTTTTCAGATAATAAAGCCCCGCCGTCTTTTTATTCCGGTTCACGCAAAACGCCAGCTCCAGCAGCATGCGCTGAAACAAAAGATTGAGCAGATAGTCCTCCTGCCCTCTGGTCTCCTTCAGACAGGCGATCACATCCTTTAAGGCATAGCCCAGATTGCGCAAATCCCCGGAAACCACAAAGGGAAGGTTCTTTACGCGAAACGCCCGGACCTCGGAGCTGTTTTGAAACAGCGGAGCCAGCGTGATCGCGCTTTCCTCCCTCTGATACTGAAATTCCAGATTCAGCACCGAGCAGGGCTGTCCCTGTGGAATAAAAAGCTCGTGAGTCACCCCGGCGTCAATGAAAACAAACTGGCTTTCCTGCAACCGGTATTCTTCCTCCCGGCACCGGACCAGACAGCAGCCGCTGGTCACATACATGATCTCGCAGCTGTCATGACCATGAGGATTCATATGAAATTCCGACAGGGATACGGCGTAGTAGGCCGTGACGGCGGCGTAACTGTGTTCGCTGTCAAATACCGTATGCATAGATTTCCTCCTCTCCGCGAATCTTATAATCAGGTATTATAGGGACCGCTCCGCGTACCCTATTATCAGGTATTATAGGAACCGCTGCGCGTACCCTATTATCAGGTATTATAGGGACCGCTCCGCGTACCCTATTATCAGTATTATAGGAACCGCTCCGCAAACCCTATAATCAAGTATTGTGCGCCGCAGTGCGAGAGCAAGAGCCGTTGGGCTCTTGCTCTCACGGGCATTCGCCCTATGTCTGACGGCAAAAAGCCATCTGCTTACGAGTAAACTCGACGCATCTGCCTTTTTACCGTCAGCCGCACTGCTCATTGCTTACGTGGATATTATACCACCCAAAATTAAATGCGGCAATATCCTGCATTTTTCTTTTTTCCCCAAAAAAGCTTGCCCATGCATTCTCCCCGTCCGCTATACTATAAGGCAGAACATCAATGATCCGCGCAGGCGCGGCTGTCCGGCTCGCTGCCCGCGGAAATACATTTTTATTTCAGGAGGGTTTTATTATGTCCTTTAAAGTTGCTTTTATCGGCGCGGGGAGCCTGGTATTTGCCCGCACCCTGTTCACCGACATCCTGTCCGTGCCGGAATTTCACGATATTCAGGTTTCCTTCACGGACATCAACCCGGACAATCTGGAGAAGACCCGGGAATTGTGCCAGCGGGATCTCAACGAAAACCACATTCCCATCACCATTCAGGCCACCACGGACCGGCGGGAAGCTTTCCGAAATGCCCGGTACATTGTCAACTGCGTGCGCATCGGGGGGCTGGAAGCCTTTGAGACCGACATTGAGATTCCCTTAAAATACGGCGTGGACCAGTGCGTGGGCGACACCCTCTGCGTTGGCGGCATCATGTACGGCCAGCGGGTCATCGCGCAGATGTTGGAGTTCTGCAAGGACATCCGGGAGGTGGCGGAGCCGGGCGCCATCATGCTGAACTATTCCAACCCCAACGCCATGGCCACCTGGGCCTGCAACAAATACGGAAAGGTTCCCACCATCGGCCTCTGCCACGGGGAAATCCACGGGGAATCCCAGATCGCGGAGGTGCTTGGCATTCCCAGAGAGGAACTGGATATTGTCTGCGCGGGCATCAACCACCAGACCTGGTATATTTCCGTAAAACACAGGGGTGAGGATATGCTTCCGAAGCTTCTGCCCGACTTTGAGGCACATGAACGGTTCCGGCAGGAGGAGAAGGTCCGCATCGATATCCTCAAACGCTTCGGCTACTATTCCACCGAGTCCAACGGCCATCTGTCCGAGTATGTGGCCTGGTACCGGAAGC
>CALWDR010000014.1 GCA_944376745.1 uncultured Lachnospiraceae bacterium | reverse complement strand
CACTGGTTCGCCACGGAGCAATGCTGCCCCGTGGGGGTCACCACATACATCACCTCCACATTGGGATCCCTCAGGAATACGTTGATGTCGTCACTGTAGGGAACGCCGAACAACTCGCCGATTTCTCTGGCTCTGTCCAAATTGATATCGCACACGCCGTACAGGCTGGTTCCGCTGGTCTCCGTCAGCTGCTTGGCCCGGTTTTTGCCCATGCCAAGCCCCACCACCACAAAGCGCACGGGATTGTCGGCATAGCTGCGGACAAATTCCTGCTTTACCGCCAGAGCCGAACGCATATCCGAGGGGGCCGCCGCCGGCCAGGCTTTCAGCACCGCCTCGTAGACCATCCGGGAAGCCTCCTGGTGGGTATAGGGGGAATCCGGCGGATTGTGGGTCTCCACGGAAACCGGCAGTTTCTTGCCGGTAGTCGCCGCTCCGGCAAGAATTCTGTCCCAGGGCACCTTCCGGTAGCCCAGCTCGTCGATGACGCCCCAGCTCTTTACGTGGATCATATTGGCATAGGAAAGGGCCTTCTCAAAATAGGCGATACCGTCGCCCTCCGCCTCCGGCAGTATGTCATAATAATTTGCCGCATCCCAGGCAAGGCCCCACTCCGGCACATCCAGCGCCTTCAAAAGGGCAATGACCTCCTCCGGCGTCTGTCCGCAGTTCTCAAATCCCAGGATCAGCCCCGCCTCCCTGGCGCGCTTCGCCAGGGGCAGGAACCGCTCCAGCACCTGGTTCATCAGATCCGGCATCATGGCCAGCTTCCCGAAATCCTTATCTCCCGGCTCCTGCTGCCAGTAGTTAAAGCAGCGCACCAGCTTCGTCCCCAGAATCTCGGAGGCCCGGATAATGCCCTCCAGCTTCTCCTTTTCCTTCTCCAGGACTTCCCCGTCCGGCAGATGCTTCTTGGCCAGAGAGGTCTGAAGAACCCCCGCCTTAAGCCCCAGCTCATCCATCTGGGCACGCAGGGCGTGAAGCTCCTCGTCTGTCTGATATTCTATCCCTTTTCCGTTGATTTGTCCACGAAAATCTACATATTTTATTCCCCAGCTTTTCACCAGGGGAAGTACCTTCGAAGCGTCCAGGTACAGTTCATCCGTAAAAATGGAAATATACATAATCTGTCTCCTTCTTTCTTCTCTCTATTCTATCTATCATCAGAGTCCGCGCACTCCCGGAACCGCCTGTGCGATGCCTGCCCGTTCTCGGAAGAATCTCCTCAGCCCTTCAATCCCTGGGTGCTGATCCCTTCCACCAGATACCGCTGGCAGAAAATGAAGATCAGGATCACCGGGATCAGCGACACCACCGCCATGGCAAACATGGCCCCATAGTCGGAGGTAGAGCTCTGGTCGCAGAACAGCTTCAGGGCCAGGCTCACCGTGTATTTGGGCACATTTTTCAGGTACAGCAGGGGCGACATGTAATCGTTCCAGTTGTTGATAAAGGAAAAGATCGCCACCGTCCCCATGGCCGGCTTTAAGAGCGGCAGGATGATCCTCGTAAAAATCGAATAGTAGGAGCAGCCGTCGATCTTGGCCGCCTCATTCAGCTCCCTGGGCAGGCCCTCGATGAAATTTTTCATCTGATACACCATAAAGCCCTGAATGGCGAAGGCACAGGGCACCGTCATAGGGAGATAGGTGTTGATCCAGCCCAGCTTATTGAACCAGAGATAGCGGGGGATCATCACGATCTCTCCGGGAAGCATCATGGTCAGAAGCACCAGGGCGAAGAGGAGATTTTTCCCCTTGAACCTAAGCCGGGCCAGGCCGTAGGCCACCAGGGCCGAGGAGGCCACGGTCAAAGCCATGGCGATGACTGCCACCACGAAGGTATTTTTGATGAACACGCCGAAGGATACCTTGGAAAAGCCCTGCCAGCCGTTGATGAAATTTTCAATGGTGGCGTTTCGCGGTATCAGCTCCGAGGCCGTCAGGAAGATCGTGCCGCTCTCCTTAAAGCTGCTGCACACCATCCAGATCAGGGGGTATATCATGATGATCCCGCACAGCATGGTCAGAATATGGTAAATGACTTTTCTTCTTTTTTTCCGTGCCATTTTATAACCCTCCCTCATACACCCAGAATTTTTTCGTCTTAAACAATATGGCCGTATAGAGGGCGACGATCACGATCAGCACCCAGCCCAGGGCGGAGCCGTAGCCGGCGTTGTTGTAGGCGAAGGTCTGGTTGTACATATACAGCGCATAGAACAGCGTGGAATCCAGGGGCTTTCCGCCGGTGATGATCTGTCCGGAGGCGAACACCATCAGGCCGTTGATGGACTGCATCACCAGATTAAAGAAAATGGTGGGCGTCAAAAGGGGCAGCGTGATCCGGAAAAAATTCTGAATCCCGCTGGCGCCGTCCACCCTGGCCGCCTCATAGAGGGAGGATGGAATCTGCTTCAGGTTTGAGACAAAGATCAGCATGGAGGAGCCAAACTGCCAGACGCTCAGCAGGATCAGTACCCAGATGGCTGTATCCGTCTCGCCCAGCCAGGCGATCTTCAGCCCGAAAATGGCGTTGATGAGTCCGTCATAGGCAAACATCTGCTTCCACAGGATTGCCACGGCCACGGAGGCCCCCAGCAGAGAGGGCAGGTAATACATCGCCCGGTAAATGGGCGTCACCTTCGTATCCCGCACCAGCAGAAGCGCCACGATCAGGGCGAAAATGACCCGCAGCGGCACGGACACCACCGCGTAAAAGCCGGTTACCCCCAGAGCCTTCCAGAACTTATCGTCTTTAAAAACATCCAGATAGTTCTGTATGCCGATAAACTGCGCCCCTCCCACAATGTTGTATTTACACAGGGAATAATAGAGGGATAACAGCAGCGGGATCAGGATAAAAAGCAAAAATCCCAGTATAAAGGGGAGACAGAATACGAACCCCGCCGTGCTCTCCTTCATCAGCGTTTTGTAGGCGCGCTCTCCGATCCCCGGTTTTTTCTTTTTTTCTGCAATCGCCGTCTTCAAGAAAAGAAACCTCCTTTTAAACCAAAAAAATGTCATTCCGCCCTGGGCAGAGCGCCAGAGCCCGGGAGCGCCCCTTTTAAAAACGGTGCGCTGCTTTCAGCAACACACCGTTTTTTCAGGAGCGTTCCCTGCTGCCTGACCTGACTGCCGCCTATTCCGCAGCGGCGGAATTTGCCATGATCTCGTTGCCCTGGGTAAAGAACTCCTGGGCCGCTTCCTCCGCGCTCAGCTCCCCGTAGGAAACCCGCTCGCAAACGCCGTTGGCAACCTCGTCGCGTACCTGAGCCGCTCCGTTCTCCGCCGGCGGGTCTCCGGCCGCGCTGTTGGGCGTCACAACATCCGTCACGAAGGTGAAGGTCTTGGCGGTGGCCTCATCCAGCTGCTCCGCCACATAGTTGGCCATCTCCGTACTTGCGGGAACACCCGGCTCACCCAGGATGATGCCGTTGGCCTCCTCGGAGTTGATCCACCAGTTCAATACCGCAACCGCCTCGTCCACATTTTCGCTGCCTGCGGCAATGGTCCAGCACATGGCCTGCCGGATGTAGTAAGCCTTGGAAGGATCGCTGCAGGGCATGGTAACAAGATCCAGCTCCACTCCTTCCGGCGCGGAATTCTGCATAGCTACCATCTGATTTGAATTGAAGAAGGAACACCAGGACTGAGTCTCAGGGCTGGAATAGTTGATGATGGCCTGTTCCTCTGTGGCAGTACCGTTGGAGGTCTGGATTCCCTGGTCGATCAGCCAGCCTTCTTCTCTTCCGGTCTCTACCATCTCATAGAAGGGAAGGAATACATCGGCACTCTCTACGCCCAGCGCGTTTCCGTCAAAGAGGGACGTGCCGTTTTCCCGGGCCAGATGCTCCAGCCAGGTAGCCATGTTGTCAAACTGGGTCTTGACGCCGGTCTTCTCGTACACCTGCCGGCAGACATCCATGAATTCCTCATAGTTCATCAAATTCTTGATCTCGATGCCGTTCTCCTCCAGCAGAGTCTTATTGTAGATAAGAGCCGCCGCGTTGTTGCCCGCGGAAATGCCATAGATGCCGCCGTCCACCTCTCCGGTGGAGATCACGCTCTCCGACACGTTGCTTAAGTCCAGGGCGCCGCTCTCGATATAGGGCGTCAGATCCAGCAGCTTATCCGCATCCGTGTAGGTCTTCAGATAATCCGTCTGCAGCATGGCCAGATCCGGCATGGTGTCGGAAGCCGCCGACGCGGAGAGAGCTGTCAGATGATCCGAGAAGGTGTTGATCTGAAACTCAAAGGTCACGTTGGGATTCTCCGCCGTATAGGCGTCAAAGGCGTTGGAAAATCTGTCGTTTCTGTCCTGAGAGCCCCACCAGGCCGCCGTCAGGTTGATGGCTTCGCCGTCTCCGGCAGTCTCATCCCCGGCGGGTTCTTCCTCGTCGGGAGTCTCCTCCCCCTGCTCCTTGTCAGCGCCGCCCTGTTCCTCACTGTCCCCACAGGCCGCAAACGTGCATACCATGGCACACGCCAAAAGAATCGATAACAGTTTTTTCTTCATTCTTTTTTCCTCCTTTTTGTGCAGCATTTTTTCATGCTCTCCAATGTCACGTCACATTGTTTATGTCCTACATTATAAACAATTACCGCCCTCCTATCCACCCAAAAAACCGGTCAGATTGTTCAAAAAACCGACTTCTGATGAAGTCGGTTTCTGTCTCTTTGTATAACTTATCTATTTTACATGCCTATCTTCGCATTTTTTTGACGTATTCTGTGGGTGTGAATCCCGTCACCCGCTTGAAGATCTGACTGAAATACCTGGGATTATTGCCGTACCCCACCAGATCGGCAATGTCATACATATTGCTGTGTTCATGGGAAATCAGAAGCTCCCTGGCCTTGTTGATGCGGAAGGCATTCAGATAGGTGGAAAATTTCTGGCCGGTGTCCGACAAAAACTTTCTGCTGATGTAGTCCACATTCATAAAGAGGCGGTTCTCCGCGATCCATTTTAGGGAGAGCTCGTCCCGCGACAGCTCCTCCTCCACGATGCCCAAGACCTTCCTGGTGACCTCGGAGTACTGCTGCTTAAGCTCCAGGGTCTGCCCGCTGACGTTCATGCGCACCAGCTCTCCGCAGATCTCGCTGACCGCCTGAAGGATCTGTTCTTCATTGCAGGGCTTTAACAGATAGTGCTTCACATTGTATTTCATGGCCCGGCGGGCGTACTCAAATTCTCCGTAGGCCGACAGCAGAATAAAACGGATCTTCTCGCCCTCCTCCGTCAGCCTCTCGATCAGCTCGATCCCGTTCATGCCCGGCATCCGAATGTCCGTGAGCATGATATCCGGGTGAAGCTTTCTGGCGCTCTCATAGGCCTCCAGACCGTTTTTGCAGGTGTCCACCACCTTCACCCCCAGCTCCTCCCAGTCGATGATCTCCGCCAGGATCTCACACATGGCCTTCTCGTCATCCACGATCATCAGCTTGTACATGTCTCCCCCTCCTCTCTCTCCACGGGAAACCGCAATTTGGCAACCGCATATTCCCCTTCATTGTAAAAAATAATACCGTAGGTTTCCCCGTAAGTCAACTTGATCCTCGTATCGATATTCAAAATGCCGATTCCATGCCCGGTGGGCTGTATCTCATGATTTTTAAGCTTTGACAGCAGGTCCTGGGGGAATCGGGAACCGTTGTTTTTGACGCAGATGACGATCTCCTCCCCCTCCCGCTTCACGTCCACCCGGATACGGGTCACTTCAAGCATGGCGTCCATGGAATGGCTGATGCCGTTTTCCACCAGAGGCTGTATGATGAGCTTGGGAATCTTCAAATCCAGAAGCTCCGGCTCCGCCGACACCTCATAGACCAGCTCGTTTTCCATGCGGATCTGCTGGATCGTCACAAACTGCTGCACCAGATAAAGCTCCTCCTCCACCGTGATAAAGGATTTCTTGTTGGACAATGTGATCTGCAAGATCTGGCTTAAAGCCTCCACCATCCGGCTGATCTCCTCACTGTGAAGCGCCTTGGCCCGCCATTCTATGGTCTGTAAGGTATTATACAGAAAATGGGGATTCATCTGGGTCTGCAGCATCTCCACCTGCGCCCGCCTGCGCTTCAGCTCGATCACATAATTTTCCTGGATAAGCTGGGCCACCTTCTCCTGCATCCAGTCAAACTGCCGGTACAGCGTGCCGATCTCGTCCTTCCGCCGGGAATGCTCCTGGGGCTGCGGGTGGGAAATATCCTCCGCAAAGACCTGGAAGGCCCGCATCAGACCGCTGAAGCCATTTAAAATATCCCTGGTAAAGAAGCTATTGAGGATCACGATCAGAAGGACGCAGATTCCGCCCACCAGAACGACCAGCCTGAGGCTGCCGTTGATCTCACGGAAGATCTCATCATACTCCGTAAAATACACATATCCCCAGTCCGCGTCAGATTCCTTCTGATAAACCGCAAAATACCGCTTTCCGTCCACGTCCGCCACCGCAAATTTTTCGTCTCGGATCTGCCGGCAGATCTCTTTGATCTGCTCATTTCCATACTCCCCGCTGTCGCTTAAGGCGTTTCCCTCCTCGTCCACCAGAACGCAGCGGAAATTTTTCTGCTCCGAGACGCCCGTATCCCGGATCAGCGCGGCGATGTCGATATTGATGATCAGAGTCGCCAGGTTGTCCCTCCCCAGATTTTCGATGCGGGGAATGGTCCTGGTCAGGATCATCTGGGACTGGCTCCCGTAGGCGGTAAGCCATACGGCCTTTTTTTCGCTCTCCTCCGCGCTCTTTAGAATATATTCCAGCTCCTCTCCATTCAGCTCCATCTCTGCCGTATCACCAAAAATGGTTCCCGTGGTCTCATCCACCAGAACCACATAATTGATGTACTCGTACCGGTTGCTCTCCGCCCCGGTCTGCTGCCGGATTCCCTCATAATCCGCCAGGTACACCTTGCCGGCGTCCTTGACGTCACTTAAAATCTCCTGAATGTCGCTGTTGCGGAAAATCGCCTCCCCCAGCGTCTCATAATTTTTCAGCTGGCCGGAGATCTCCGTAATGGCATAGTTCATGGAATCCACCATGACCGCGTACAGCGTATCGTCATAGGTCCGGGTGATATTGTGATTTCCCCACACGGCAAACAGCAGGATCGCCGCCACGCTGGTGAGCCAGACAATGGTCATCTTTCGCTTCAGCTTTATGTTGTCAATCCTCCTCTTGATATATCCCGCAGTCTTCCCCACAAGCAGCCTCCTCTTTCCACCAGGGTTGGCGCAGGTCCTCCAACCGCACAGGTGGAAAATTTTTATCTTCATCTGTTACCTATCCCGCCAAAGAGCGCGTTTCTCCATCCACTATAACACGCTGATGCCGGAAAAGTCCAGAAGAGATTTTGGGGGAAGCTATAAATAACTGGGCAGACAAAAAAACAGGAAGGATAAGCCAGCTTCCTCATCCTTCCTGCATTTTGTGATGTCGGGGGCAAAAGGCGAATTGCTCCCCGCTGCGTGCTCCCGCAATTCTAAGACACCGGGACGCCGCCTATTCCGCGGCAGTCTCCTCCGTTCCCGTCTCCGTCTCCGGGATCGGAGCGTTATGCGGCGCGGTGATCTCCACCACCACCGCGTCCAGCGGCGTCATCAGCGCGATTTTATCATTTCCGGCAATCTCCAGATCCTTTACATGAATCGCGTCGCCGATCTTCATCTCACCTATATCAATACGGATCTTGTCCACCAGATCTGCCGGCAGCGCCCTGTAGGAAATCTCCGTGAGCTTCTCCTCCACGATTCCCTCCGCCACCTTGTCATGGTTTACAAAAATGATCTCCGCGACGGAATGCACCTTCTCATTGCTCACCAGCGCCTGAAAATCAATCTCATCCACGCTGCGGGCCATAGGATTGTACTCTATCTCCTTAATCAGCGCGTCGTAGGTCTTGCCCTCCACTTCCAGCATGACCTGACTGCCTTTTCCGTTGGTCTTAAGGATCGTGTCTACGTCCTTCCTTGTCAGCTTCAGCGGGATGGACTTCTCGATTTCCCGGCCAAACAGATTTCCGGTAACAAATCCCTCTCTTCTCAGTTTCTTTGCTTTGACATCCATGCTTCTCTTTTCAGCTTTTAAAGTATTCATTTATCTTTTCCTCCAAAAATCTGATTCGCTTAGCAGCCTTCCACAAAGAGGTGTTGTTAAGTGTTGTCTATTTGTTACAGGTACATTATAGCAGGCATAGCAGAAACAGATTCACCAAATTTTTTATTTTTTGATCGGGAAATTTGGTGAAAATAGAAGGCACGCGCGGCAGAAACTGGCAATGCTTAGCCTTGGAATAATTCCTTATGGAGTTCCCGAAAATGGTAAAAGACCCCTATCATCCCTGCGTCATTCTGATATTCCGCGAAACATAGTTTGAGTACATCATAGGTCATCGGCCTCAGCCGGCTCTTTAATGCCCGTTGGATTCTGGGTCCTAAATATTCCTGTTGTGCCATAATACCGCCGCCCAGCACAACCGTATCCGGATTCAACACATAGCAGATGGCCGCGATTCCCTTACCCAGCACCCGGCACATCTCGTCTATGGCGGCGACGCAGATCTCATCGCCGCCATTTGCCGCCGCAAAGATCCGCCTGCCATTCCATTCCTCCGGGGAACCGCCTTTTTGCGCCGCGACTTTCCGACACAGACTTCTGGCGGAGCCAAGGTTCTGAAATTCATCCCCGTCCACCGGCAGATAGCCGATTTCCATGGTGCTGCCCGAAGCGCCGCGCAATACTTTGCCGTCTATCACCGCGCATCCTCCGATTCCCGTTCCAACGGTCAGGCAGACCATATTCCGGCTGCCCCTTGCCGCCCCGCTTTTATATTCTGCCAGTCCTGCACAGTTTACGTCATTTTCCACTTCGCAGGGAACTTCAAATTGTTCTTCCACCGTCTTTTTATAGGATGTCCCAATAAAATCAGGGATTGTTTCATTGGCATAAAAAATTTCACCCTTCTCACAGTCCACCACACCCATAGAAGAAATACATACGCCTAAAACCTCAAACAGCTTCTGATACCCGGCTACGATGTCTGATACTGCCCGAAGAATTGCCTGGCCCCCTTCTTCTGCCGGAGTTCTTCTTGCAGATTTCTCCATGATCTTTCCTGTTTTATCCAGGACTCCATACTTGATTTCCGTTCCGCCTACGTCAATCGCCACATACCGCTTCATAAATTACCCTCTTTTAACGCATCCGTAAATGTCTTTGTAATCAGCTGCGGCCTGGTAATTGCCGAACCTACCACAACACTGTAAACGCCCAGCTCCATCACCCGTTTCACCTTCTGCGGCGTATTGATATTTCCTTCTCCGATGACCGGATGCTTCACTGCTTTCAGCACTGTCCGGATCAGTTCAAAATCATGATCTTCAATCTTACAGCCTTCGCTTTCCTTTGTATATCCCACCAATGTAGTTCCAATAAAATCAAAGCCCAGTTCATCCGCATGAAGCATTTCTTCCAGCGTCGCGCAGTCTGCCATCAGCTTCTGTTCCGGATACCTTGCACGTATTTCAGCATAAAATCTATCCAGCGTCTTTCCGTCGGGGCGTATACGGCAGGTGGCGTCCATGGCAACCACCTCCGGCTTCACTTCCATCAGCGCATCCACTTCCTTCATTGTGGGAGTAATCCGAACCGGACAGCCCGGATAATCCTGCTTGATGATTCCGATGATCGGAAGATCTACGGTTTTTTGAATCTCCGCAATATCCTCTATGGAGTTTGCGCGAATTCCACAGGCGCCTCCTTCTTTTGCCGCCAGCGCCATCCTCCCCATAATAAAGGAAGAATGCAGCGGTTCTTCTGGCAACGCCTGACAGGACACGATTAATTTTTGATATGCAGACTCTATTGATCTTCTCATAATTGAAACTTCACCCCATTCTCCGTGCGGCTGTCGCCGCCAATATATGCAATATATTCTCCCGCTTCACTCTCATACTGACACTGCGCATTATAAAAACGCAGATCTTCCTCTTTTATCTCAAACACAACCTCCACAGCTTCACTTTGCCGTATCAAAACACGCTGAAATCCTTTCAATTCCCGAAATGGCCTTGAAACACCCGTGGCAGAAAGGTCGGATATGTAGAGCTGCACTACTTCCTCCGCATCCCGATCTCCCGTATTTGTAACAGTGGCAGAAAAATGGATACATCCGCCCTGAGTAAGCTTCTCCGCATCAGCCGAAATATCAGAATATGCGAAAGTTGTATACGACAATCCGAATCCAAAGGGATACAGCGGAGCATTCGGCGCGTCCACATATCTGGAGGAAAACCGCTTGGAAGGCGCTGCATGTCCGTGTCCGGTGGGATACATGGCATAATACACCGGGCACTGTCCCACACAGTAGGGCATAGACATGGAAAGCTTTCCCGTGGGCACCGCTCTTCCCGCTATGAGATTGGCGATCCCTTCACTTCCGGCGTCTCCCGGCATCCAGGCGATCAGCACGGATTTGGAGCGCTTTGATACTTCCCGAAGGTCCAGGGGCCTTCCACAGAAAACTACCGTGACAATATTTTGATTCACCTCATAGATTTCCCGCAGCAGCTTCATTTGAAGCTCAGGTATCGTTATCTCTGCTCTGCTTGCCGATTCTCCAGACTGCATTCCATGTTCCCCAAGCATCATGATCACCGTCTCCGCCTGCCTTGCCGCTTCGATGGCCCTTTCCTGATACTTCTCCGGTTCTCTGTAGCAGGGATCCGTGTCTCTGTCAGCTTCCGCCAGGAAATTATCATACTCCAGCATGGCGCATCCGGCCTCGCACATTACCGGCTGTTCAAACAGCTCCCCAAAGGCCTCTGACGGTGTCTTGCGGAATAGCTGTCCCTTCTTTGACAGCATATTCCACATAGTGCCTGCCTGTTCTTTCACTGCGTAAGGACCGATCAGCGCAATCCGTTTCTCCTTCCTTACTGGCAGAAGCATTTCGTCATTTTTTAAGAGCACACAGCTTTCTTCCACCATTTTTACCGCCAATGCGTAGGTGGCTTCCGAATCCACCGCTTTCCCCTTCAGATAGCGATACGGATCTTCCAGCAATCCTTTTTTATTCTTCAGTCTAAGAACATTCATGACGCGGTTTTTGAAGGTTTCTTCTTTTAATGTCCCTTCCGCCAGCAGCTTGGGAATATATTTTGTATAAATATAGTCCATCATATCGATATCAACTCCTGCCTCAACCGACAGCTGTGCCAGTTCCTTTTCATTATCCACAGCTCTGTGGCAGGTACACTGCAATATGCCGGCATAATCCGAGATCACGCAGCCATCGAAGCCCCATTGCCCGCGAAGCACATCATTGACAAGCTGCTTGTCAATGGTTGCCGGCACGCCTCCGATGGTGTTGAAGGAAGTCATTACCATGTCGCAGCCTGCCTCCACCGCCGCTTTATAGGGGGGCAGATAGGTCTCAAGCAGCGCGCGCCGGGACAATTCCACATTATTATAATCCCGTCCGCCTTCCGCTCCGCCGTACGCGGCAAAATGCTTTACACAGGCGGAAAGACTGGAAAGAGCATCCGATCTCTCCCCCTGATACCCCTCCACAACAGCTTTTGTCATCTGGCAGGAGAGGAACACATCTTCCCCGTAGGACTCCTGACATCTTCCCCAGCGGGCATCCCTGGAGATATCTACCATGGGAGAAAATGTCACATTGATCCCGTCGGCAGTGGCCGCGTCCGCCGCGGCTCCTGCCAGCGCTTTCACCAGCTTCGTATCAAAGCTGCAAGCCTGCGCCAGGGAAAAAGGATACGCGATGTCATAGCCGGATGTGACATCCGCCATGAAGATCATCGGCGTTTTATTGTTTTTCAGGTGCTCTCTCTGAAGGGTCTCTAACCGTTCTCTTCCAAAAATATTTAATACGGAACCGGCATGTACCACATCTTCCTCCCGAAACTGCCATTTGAGCGCTTCTCCGGTCAAAAGTCCATCCACGCCAAAATATATGTGGTTTAACTGCAGGAGCTGTCCGACCTTTTCCTCCAACGTAAGACTGTCATATAATTCTTCCAATTTTTCTTGCGGCAACATATCGTTTTGTCCTCTTACTATTTGTCAAATTCGTACGCTCCCGCCGCGTACCTCTTTCCTCGGAAGGTAAACGCAGCCGGGCTTTGTACTGTTATTCTTTCGCTATCGTAGGAAACCTTGATCCCCTTCACCTCTGCCGCAAGCCTTGTGATGCCCGCCACAAACACAGGAGCGATCTCTACCTCATCAGGACCAAATCCGTAAAATTTTATTCCGGCAAGATATTTGTAGAACCAGGCGTCTACCATGCTCCTGAAATGATGATTCTGGGAAGCGCCGTAGTTAAACCATTCCGGCAAGGTGGTGAGTCCGCTCTTTACCGTATGGCCGTAACCCGGATATTCCGGATTTACCACCGTGTCAAAAAGCACCTGCGTATAACCGTTTTCGCTTAATACGTCGAATATCATGCGAAGCCCGTGCACCCCACAGACGAAGTGGTAACCGGCAGCCGCAATGCGCTCTGCCAGCATTCTGGCCGCTGCAGGAATCTCTTCTTCATCCAGCATTTTTGAGAATAGCGCCGCGGCAAAAGCTGCCTGATGCTCATCTGTCAAAATTCCGTCTCTTACATATTTCTTTCGGAAATCCGCCTTGATCCGCTCCGCCAAGGTAAGGTAGGGCGCGTCGTCCCTGCCGGTGGCCGCCGCCATTTCCGCCATCATAAGAGCGGCAATTCGATAATACGCGGTATCCGTGATCTCCTTATCACAGGTTTCTCCCGAGGACGCCCAGTCCCCCACTCCGGCGCGCAGCAGACAATTCTCCGAAAGTGTGGAAAAATATTGAAGAGACAGGTTCATATTTTCCCACATGTCATCCACGATCCGGCGATCACCGCTGTACTTGAAGCAGTAATAAGGAATATGAAAGATCGCGCTGTCCCAATCCGGACCGTTTGCGAAATTATATTCCCAGATCGTGCTTTTTGCCGGAATAATACAAGGCAGTGTGCCATCCGGAAGCTGATCATCCTTAAATTTCATCATCCATTCATAAAACATTTCGTAAGAGTCAAACCCCATGCTTACCGATTCCGCGCTCAGCATTCCGTCTCCTGTCCATTCGTTCTGTTCCCGGTGCGGGCAGTCGAGCAGAACATCCTGACAGTTGGTAAGTATCGATCTTACGCAGATCTCATGTATTTTACAGATGGTCTCGTTATCACAGTAGAAGTCTGCAGTAGGCGTAATATCGGTATGAGACACAAGAGCAGTAACCTTTACATCGTTATATTCGCCTTCTATCTCAACGTAGCGAAACCCATGGAAAGAGAAGAGCTGCTCAAAGGTTTCCTCCTCTTCGCCCTTTAAAATATAGATGTCCTTATGCGCCATAGGACCATATGCGTTCGATACGATATTGCTCTGGTCAGCATGCTTTTTATCTTCCGTCAGCAGCTCTGTGTATTTGATGACAACCTCCGCTCCCCGCTGACCTGTCACATGAATACGCACCCACCCGCTCACGTTCTCCCCAAAATCGAAGAGTCCAGGGGCAATTTCTCTGCCGGGGATCTCCCGCTTTACTCTTACCGGCGGACATTTTGTGGCGCGCAGGATTCCCCCCGGCCCTTTGCAGATACAGGCGTCATCCCAACTGCTGTCATCAAAATCCGCGGAACACCACCCTGGTATCTCCTTCCTTGCATCATATCGTTCCCCGCAGAGGTTCATGCTGAAAAGCGTGGGAGAGTCGGCGGTCTTCCAGGAGGTATCACTGACGATCTGTTCTGTACTGCCATCCTGATAGACCAACTCCAGCTTTGCTATCATTTTCGTAGTCGAACGCCAGCGCGAAACGCGCATATCGTTGTAACGGTTATTGCCCAGCGTCACGCCGATACGATTGCGGCCGCTCTTTAGAAGCGCTGTGAGATCAAAGCTGCGGTAAATTACCGCAAGGGTTGGATTGGTAACCTGCGTTGGCCTGTAACTGTCGGGAATCCGCATGCCATTCAGATAATATGCTGCCTGACCCAACCCTGCGATAGAAAGCGTGGCCTTCTTAAGAGCCTTATCGATCACAAAGCTGCGCGCAATATAGGGGGATGGCGGAAACAACTCAGGATTATCTTCCGTTCTCCACTGGATCCACGGGGACCGCGTGATCCATTTCGCATCTTGAAATATACTGTCTTGTACTTTATTCATAGCAACTACCTTTTCTCTATGTTTCTGTCATAAAAAATCATGGTGTCTTTGAATCATCCGAAGCATCTGCCGCTGCCGATTTTCTTTTGCGCTTCCGCAGGATCACCACAGCCGCAGCGATCATAACGGCAAGCAATACCGCGCCGCCGATTCCCCACCAGAGCATCGGGATACTGTTTTCATCTGGTGATTCCGGCTGAATATCCGCAGAATTTAGATCGTCCGCCGCTTCCGCGGAATTCAGATCTCCCGCCAATTTCGTACCGTAGACCTCCAGTTCGATCAGTTCCGCGGCCATCTTGCTGGAGCTGTCGATATCGCTGATACGCAGATAGCGATAAGATCCGGGGGCGGCAAGCATTACCGTATCGGTTCCTCCGCCTCCTTTCTCCTTTTCGTAAATGACAGTCCAGTTTTCACCATCCTCCGATGCTTCCAGCGTATAGCTTCTGGCATAAGTTGTGCCCCATTTTACCAGGACCTTACTGATTTCCTCTGATTTCTCCAGATCAAGGGTAACCTGACCCTTTTCTCCTTCCATCAGAGCAAGAGCGTTGCTGTAGCTGCCATCCACCATAGCCTGACGATTTTCGGCAGCTTTTTCACCAAGACCTTCTGCCGTGACCGGGCGGTTCAATGCCAGATTCGCAAGACGGTCTCCGGAATCGGTATACGTGATGCTGTTCCACTTGCCTCCGGTTACTATAATGGTGGAATTATTGTCCATATCCCGGTAATAGCCCGCCTCTGTCGAAGCGGAGGTCGGCTTCTCGGTAAGCTCCGGCAATGTCTTATTATCTACGCTCACGTTGTCCGCCGTACATCCCATCGCTACTACGATCCGCTTATCTGAGCCGCCCTCCTGCGCTACGCTGTAGACGTCCTCCTCCAGCTTATCGCACAGGATCGTCTGGGTCTCGTCAGCCGCAAGATAGATCACGTTTTCCTTCTTCTCCGTTGCCGGAGCAACCATCAGGGCAGAGACATTTTTATCCTCTGTATTGATCGTGCCGATATCAAGGTCCTCGCCCAGGGTCACCGGGAAAGCGGAACCCGCTTCGATAAACACCGGAATCTTGTCGAGAGGCGCGCTTACCTCCACGGTCTGTCCACCCTCATAGACCGTTCCGTCAAAGAGATCCACCCACCGGCCTGCCGGGAACTGAACGGTCTTAAACGCATCCTTCTCCTCCGTGACCGGGCAGACAAGCAGGCTGTCGCAGAACAGATATTGGGAGCCATTGGCTGCCAGGCTCTTATCCTCCGGATAAGCAACTACCATGCTCTGAGTCATAGGAATATTTTCCTTGCCGGCTTTCACAGTTCCGCTGTATATTAGATCCACAAGATTCTCTCTGGTCCAGTAATATTTCTGGAACAGAGCGGTACTGGAACCGTTGTTGTCATATTCCCAGGGATCACGCCAGCCGGTCTGTCCGTGGGCGCGCATCAGGGGGCTGAAGGTGCCGAACTGCAGCCACCTTGCGTACAGCGTCGGGCTGTGCTTGGCGGCATCATCACTGGTTCCAAGCCCGCCGATATCGCTGCCCCATATATTGATCCCTGACGCGGCACTGGACAGCAGGGCCGACACGGACTGCTGCAGCCCCAGGAAGGTGGAGGTCTGATCGCCGCCGAACACCGCCGTGAACTGCTGGCTGCCCGCGCAGGCGGCTCTGGCGAAGGTGATGTACTCTCCTTCCCCATAATAATTTTTAAATATCTCGCTCACGGCCTGATCGTAATAGTAAGCGCTGAAGTTGTGCATCCAGTCGCCAGTCCCCTGGTTGCCCGGATAGTAGGTCTCCACGCCCACCTTGTCGTTATAGTCCACCATCATCCCGTACAGGCCGTTTCCCAGGAAGGGCTCAAATCTGGACTCCAGCCACTCGACGGACACGGGGTCGCTGTAATCCACCCATTTGGCGCCGTCGCTTGACCACCACCAGGCGCCCGGGGAGTCCTCCCACATCACCAGGGGATAGAGGGTCTTGTCCATGGTCTCAAAATCCCCGATCTGCTCCGCGGTGATGTCGTCGTCAAAGGACCTCCAGGTGGAATCCATCCAGCCGAAGACATGGATGCCCCGCTCCTGCATGTCTTTCACGATGTCCACATACTTCAGCTTGGCCGCGATGCCTTCCGCGTAAATATTCTTGATGGGCGTTCCCAGCTCCTCGTAGCGGTCCAGCCTTGAGAACACCGTATCGCTCACCGTCTCCGTATCGTCCCCGTCCTTCAGCCAGACGCTGGCGGACTGTCCGGCCCAGTAGGACAGGGCCCATTTCGGTACCATGACGGTACTGCCGGTCAGATCGTTGTAATGACCAATATTTTCCACCGTTGAATCCGTCCAGATATACATATCAAGGATCGGTCCGTAAAACTCAAAGGAATATTCCGCCGGGTTGGATTCTCCCAGATCCACAATGCCATAATAGGTGTTGTTGTGGAAAACGGAATACCCGCTGTTGCTGTGCAGCAGGGGAATATTCTTATATCCCACATTTTGGTCGCCGTATGACTTGGAAAGCTGCGCGAAGCAATCCGTGTTCCACATTTCAACGGTCTTTCCGTTCTGTACAAAACCGCTGAAACGCTCTCCCAGTCCAAACAGTGTCTCATCCTGCGCAAGCTCGGCTGCCGCCTTCACCTTGCGCAAAGCATTGTTTTGATCATATCCAAACCAGATATGATCCGCCTGGTAGCTGACAACCAGCTTATCCTCGCTGTTGTACACGTCAAAACGCCAGGGCTGGGCTTTGGTATACAGCTTGACCTTCGTTCCGTTTGCCTCCATCACAATGGCTGCTCCGTCGACAGAATACTGGATCTGCGTCAATGTCTCCGGCTTAAATATGCCCTCCTCATCCCCACGAAACCGAACTCCGCCGTCTGCCGGAAACGTAAAATAGAGATTATTGACTCTTCCTGTTCCCGTCTTTGTAGAAACGATAAACTGTTCTTCCTGTTGCTCCACTGCGGCGATCTCTGTGGGATTCTCCCACTCCACATCAATGATCTGGGTATCGTTTGTCAATGCAAATGCTGTCCCTGACTGTGTGACAAACAGTACCACAATGGCTAAAACGATTCCTAACATGCTTTGGATCATCCGTTTCATTTAGTTTACCTCCCTTAGTTTTATATGCTTCCAGTTATCTTGTAACCGGATAACAGTCGCGTGAATCGATGTTTCATAGTCACAGGACAATACTTCCCCCTCCGGGCATCCCTCTGCAAGATATCTGCCTGACGCCAGAATCAGGGTACGTCCGCACTCCTCAGAGGCAATCACCTCAAAACCGTCCTCCGTGGGAATGCTTTGAAACTCTGTCTTGTCCTGTCTGTCTGCATATATGGTACTGCTTCTGGTCTTAATGGGCTTTGTCAGAAGCAAAGCCGCAGCTGTGTGTTCAAGCTCCAGTGTGGGCTTGTGCTGTTGCCTATGTACCGCAACCGGTATGACAGATCCTGCCCGGACAAACACCGGAATCTTTTCCAGGGGTGCCGAGACGGTATATGTCCCGGCATGGAATACCTCTCCTGTGTACAGATCCGTCCAGCCATCCTCCGGGAAAATGACGTCCACTTCTCGCTTGTCCTGTTCCACCACAGGGCAGACCAGGAGATCATCGCAGAAGAGATACTGGTGATCAATGGCAGGCGACAGATCGAAGGCTGTTGCCATGGATTTCATCATGGTGTCCCCTTCCACCGAAGACTTCACCGCCGCGCTATAGATCTTATCCAACAGACATTGGCGCAGACCATAATATGCTTTAAAGCATTCCTTGGCAGTATCCCCATATATCCATGGATCATGAGGATTCAATCCATGGCAGCGCATCAATGGACTGAAGGTGGAAAACTGCAGCCACCGAATATACAACTCAGGATGATCGATCTTGTCATCCTTTACGCGGTAAAACCCTCCCAGATCACTTCCCCAGACAGAAAAGCCGCTGGCTGCCGCCGTAAGGCCTGCCCATACAGATCGCTTGAGTCCCAGAAAGTTCACTGGTATATCACCTGCGAAGGAGGCGCTGTAATGCTGACTTCCTGCGCAGCCGCTGCGCTGAAACAAGATAAAATCATCTCCCAGGCGTCTTTGGAAACCTTCATTCATACGCTTTGCATACCAGTAAGCATACCCATTATGCATCTCTCTTCCTGTTTTTCCGTTGGAACAGAGGGCATCCTCCGGCATATTATCCGCATAGTCGATCATCATGCCCTTCAGACCGCTGTCCCAAACCCAAGAAAATTTGTCGCGGATCACCTCCAGACTCTCCGATGTGGTGAAATCCACATACTCGAATTCCATGTTCTCTTCCGGAAGGGACTGCTTCTTTACCAGATAGTTCCGGTAGTCCAATTTACCGCCCCACCTGGGAAGAAGACAGGAATTCGTCCACATCAGGGGGCGTACCTGACGTCTTTTCAGCTCATCAAAGATCTCATCCGCAGGGTTTATCTCCAGGTAGGCCTGATGGATATGGATTCCCATTTCTTTATATTGATCAAGTGTCGCACAGATATTTTTCAGTGCATACGTATCATTTGGCAGATTCCAGACATTATATCCTCCGCCCATCCAGTAATCAAAGGCCCATTTGGGAGGCAGGAAGGGTTTTCCGGTCAACGCCATATAATTTTTTATATTATCCTCTATCCTTCCCGTCCAGATATAGAGGTCAAGCTGGCACCCATAGATCTCCGCCCCCAGTCTAAAGGGATTCGTATAACCGATATCCATCCGTATTGGATAGTAGGTGTTAAAGAAAATACTGTACCTCCTGTCGGAATGGACGATGGGAACATTCTTGTACGCCTGCGTCTTCTCGCAGTAATCGTCCGCAAAATCAGCCAATGGCATACCGGAGAGACAATCCACATTCCACATGGTCAGCATTGTCCTTTTCTGTTCCAGACCGTTGAACCGTTCCCCAAAACCAAACAGCCCTTCCTTCTCTGCAATGGGAAGCTTCAGATATACGCTCTGGTACTCCCCCGTTTTGTCAAATCCATAGAATAACTCACTGCTTTTGAATATCGTGCGAAGCGCTCCGTCTTTTCCGTAGATTCCCAGTTCCCAGTGAAATTCTTCCGTCGTCAGGACAATGCTGGTATCCTGGCCCGTCATCCGCAATGTATGCTCATCGATCGTCTCATATAAAATATCACATAACGCCTCCGGCTCAAAAGCGCCTTTGTTGGAATCACAGATCCGCACTCCGCCAAAGCTTGGGAACGTGAGAGCAAGCGATATCTGCCTCTTTGCTTCAAAGGTAATTTCAAATCGTTTTTGTTCCTGCCTGACCTCAATGGGTCTTTCAAAAGAATCCAGCCGCACATTTGGTCGATGTGGATACTGCGGCACTAAAACTGACATAATTTCATCCCTCTCTCTTCTTTCTGATTCCTCTTTTATTCCCCGGTGATCCCGGACTTCTCAATGCTCTCCACAAAGTACCTCTGCAAGAGGATAAATAAGATCAGGATCGGCAGACAGGACAGCAGAGTCCCCGCCAGCGTCACCCCCTCGTTGATACTCATCGCCGCATCCGTGGTGGTCCCCGCCCCCTCATAAAGGCTCTCGTAGGAGGCCGCAAAGCTTCCCAGCCGCATAGGCAGGGTCTTGATCACCTCGCCGAAGTACAGCCCCGACTGCCGGGTCTCGTTCCAGTACCACACGAAGGAGAACAGCATGCTCAACACAATGGCCGGCCTGCCGATGGGCACCGCGATCTTCCAGAACACCTTATATTTTCCCGCTCCATCCAACTCCGCCGCCTCGTCTAAGGATACCGGATAGCCGGCGAAAATCTGCTGGAACACCAGGATGAACACCGCCGCCTTCAGGCCCTGGCCCGTGAACGCGGAAAGCCACAGGGGCAGGGGCGTGTCCAGCAGATGGTAGGAGTTGAACATCACGTACCTGGGGATCAGAAGGGTCTCCACCGGCAGCACGAAGGTGGCCAGAATCAGCACCGTGATGATGCCCTTAAGCTTCACCCGGAATCTTGCCAGCCCATACCCGGTCACCGCCGCCACCGCCGTCTGCAGCACCGCCGCGATCAGGGAGATGTACAGGGAGTTTCCGAAGCTCCTGGCGAAATCCAGAGTGCGGAAGGCCTTAACGTAATTTTCCAGGTACAAAGAAGACGGGATCCAGGTCACCGCCGGATTCATCAGATCCTCCGGCGACTTGAAGCTGTTTACGATCATATACAGGAACGGGTACAGGAACACGAACCCGATACACACCAGCAGCGCGTACAGGACCGCCTTCCGCGCAAATCCGCCCGCCTTCTTCTTTAAGAAAAGCTTCCGCTTCCCCAGGGTCCTCTCGAAAAGGTCTCCCCCGTGAAGAACCTTCCCGCCAGGCAGGACGCCCGCCCCGCTTTTTATCTCTGTCATGCCTTCCGCTCCTTTCTCTGGAAAAATTTCAAAACGCAAAATATCAACAGCAGGATGGCGATCACCGTTCCCGTGTAGATCCAGGCCATGGCCGTGGAATAACTGTAATACCCCAGCTTGTGGTCGAACATCTTCTCCGCGATATAGGTATTCACCGCATTGGTGGAGTCATTAGCCAGCTCAATGACCGTATACAGGGCACACACCAGAAGGGTGGGCAGGGTATAGGGCAACGTGATCTTCCAGAACTTCTCCCAGCCGGAGGCCCCGTCGATGGAGGCCGCCTCATACAGCTCCGGGCTGATCCGCTGGATGGACACCAGCAGGATCAATATCTGCACGCCGGAATACCACAGCACCGTCACCAGGTTCTCCATCACGAACATGCAGGGCGAGCGGAACACCTCCGGCAGAGCATCGATAAAGGCAAACAGCGCCGGGGACGCCTCCGAGAAGTCCACGCTGTACCTGCCCAGCAGTCCCGAGATCACCGGGCCGCTCATGATCACCACCGGCATGAAGAAGATGGTCCGAAACAGGGTCCTGCCCCGGTATTTTCCCTTCAGCATCAGCGCCAGCAGCAGGGCCAGCACCACGATCACCGGGGTGGCGTAGCAGATGAAGCCCAAGGACTCCGCCAGCTTGGGCAGAAACTGGGCGTCCGTCTGGAACGCGTACTGAAAAAAGCGCAGTCCCTGGAAGGTATATTTAATTCCGCTAAGCCCCATCTCCAG
>CALWDR010000013.1 GCA_944376745.1 uncultured Lachnospiraceae bacterium | reverse complement strand
TCGGGGTTCATGATGTGCTTGAAAAAAGTATCGTAGGTGATGATAAGCCCCCGCTTCCCCATAAGGAGAGCCAGAAGCTTTTCCTGATGCTCCTGCTCGAAGCCCAGGTAGGTCTGGTAGCTGCGGGAATCCTCCTGCAGAAGCTTTAGGGATTCTTCGCGGGTGTAAGGAGCGCCCAAAATATCAGAACAGGTATAGAGGGGCGCGTGGTTGGATACCGGAGAGGTATCGGCAGTGATGAGGTTGTGTTTTGCCATAGACATGATCCTTTCTTTCACAAATGGGAAACAAAAATAATGGGTAACAGTAACATAGGAAACAAAAACAACGGGTAACAGTGTACTTGGAATGTCCGGCGAAACGCCAAAGAGATTAGACCAAGCAGAGTGTCGGTTCCAACAAAAAGCGTGCCGGTTCCGACAAAAACAGAATAGCATGTTTTCTCTAAAAAAGCAATAAAAAAAGAACGCGTTTTGCGTATCAGCGGAGTATTTTTGTGACGATAGGAGCGTTTAAGACAGAACGCTAAACGATGATAGGAAACGGCTTCCGTCCCTGCCTTACGCAGAAAACGGAAGCCGTCTTGACCATTACTCGGAGAGATTCTCCATGGTGATCTTATGAAATACCTCCTCGTTGGAGCTTCGGAACTTGGTGTTGCTGGAGCCCATCTGATTTACCACGATGGAGTTGTCCCCCTCCTCTAAGGCGCTCATCTTGATCTGAAGCTGGGTGGAGCTGATGAAGGTGGTGGACACCTTCTTGTCGTTTACAAATACCCGGCTCCAGGGAGTGAAGTTGTCGCCCATCACGTACAGTGTGTCGCCGTTTGGCACGAAGGAGGTAAGCAGGATGTCCTCCACGCCCATCTCCAGGTCGGAGGCGGGATACAGATCCTGGCCGCCGTAGGCGTAGCGCTCTCCGTAGAGGAGATCGTACTGCAGAAGCTCCATTTCGTCCTCGATCTCTTCGGTCAACTGGTAGTCCTTGGACTGATGGAAACGGTTCATGGTCCCCTCGTGGATGCCAAGCAGGTCAAAAATGTAGGGCATAAGCTGGTAGGAGGTCAGATCCCTGGAGTTGTCCTCCATGCCAAAGTTGTTCCAGGTGGCATACTTTGTCAGGAAGAGGCTTCCGGTGGCCATGTCCGCTTCGGTCAGGCCCAGGGTGGGAAGATGGTCACCAAAGAATACCACGATGGTCTTCTCGTCCCGCTGGGACAGCATTTCCAGAAATTCCTTAATAAAATTATCCATCTCATGGAGCATGTTGACGTAGTATTCAAACTGGTTGTTTTCCGCCTCGGTCCGTCCTCCGGTCACGATGATCGCGGGATCGTCCAGCACCTTTTCCGTGGGATAGTCCCCGTGGGTGGAGACGGTGATGGTGTATACAAAATCCGACTGGTTCGGTGTGGCGTCCAGGGATTTCTCCGTCTCCTCGATGAGGCAGGTGTCCGTGGGCCAGGTGCCCAGGGGCGTGTACTCCTGGATGTTGATCATTTCCTTACAGATAAAGCTGTCAAAGCCCATCTTGGAAAAGGCGTTGGCCCGGCTGTAGAAATTACCGCCGTTGTTGTGCACCACATGGGTGCCATAGCCTAAGTCGCTTAAATTGTGGGCAAAGCTTTCCACGGTGTTGGTCTTTAGGATCGTCTTATGAGGATATTCCCCAAGTCCGAAGAACTGCATGCCCATGCCGGTCAATATCTCGAACTCCGTGTTTGCGGTTCCCGCGCCCACCACAGGCACCTCCAGAAGGCCGGAGGTATAGTTGTCAAACAGGCTGTGGAAGGTGGGAGTGGGGTCCTCGCTGTACTGCAGAAAGTTAAAGTCATAGGGGTCCACGAAGGACTCCAGCAGTACGGTGATGATATTGGGCTTATCCTCGCCTAAGGTAGTCTCCTCGGTATCCAGAGTGTCAAGAACCTGATTCACGCTCTCCTCGCTGTAATCCCGGGGCTTGTTCATGCCCCGGTCCACCACGCTGGAGGTAAAGCTGTAGATAAAGCCGTAATCGGAATAACCCTGGGCGATATTTTCAAAATAGCTGGCCAGTACGTTGGAGTTTACCGCCGCGTTGGTCACCATGGGAAGGAACAGCACCAGAGCGCCCAAAGAGAGCAGGCTGGCGATGCGGTGGGGCTTGCCCTGAAATTTCGGTCCCTTGAACCAGAGGATGATCAAAAAGAGCACCACGGCGGACACGCCCACGATCACCATCATTTCCTCGGTCTTGTTAAAATAGTTGCTCTGCATGGTCAGAAGGTCGTTCACCATCTTTAGGTCCGTGAAGCTGAAGGGCGTCACGCGCTTTAAGAGCACACAGCCGTTGACGATGCCCAGAAACAGCCAGAATACGGAAATCAGGGTCCGCATCAGCGCCCGGCGCCGGAACAGGTACACCAGGGCCAGGGTGGCGAACACGATGAGGGAGTTGTACAGAAATACCAGGCTTCTGTCAAAAACAAAGGAAAAGGCTTCCGTAAAGGAGTGGCGGGATACCCACTCGATCACGAAGCAGACCGCGCAGGCCAAAAGGGCATGAAACAGGATGGAATACCGGTTCAGGAAGCGGATGATCTTCTCCTTCTTCTCCGGGGCGATCAGATGCCGCTTTACCTTCATGGCCTTTTTCTCTTTGCGCTGGCGTATAAAATTTTTTATTTTTGAAAAAAGTGTATTGTGCATACGTTCATCATCCTTTATTATAAAATATAATGCTGTGACTGAAATTGTGAATTATTTGTGAACAAACTATGAAGGCTCAACCGTCATAGCAAGATTAGTCTACTTGGGAGGAAAAGTCAACGGGTAAAATGTAAAATTTATGTTTTCAATAAGAAATCTTAAGAAATTCTACAGAAATTCGTGAAAATGATGTGTAAAATATAGGTAAAATACGGGAGAATGATACATATGACTTGCGAGGGAAAAAAAGCGGAGGAATTTAAGATGAAAGCCGGGGCGCTGGGCTGTGTTCCGGGACTTGCGTCCATGCGCCGGCTCATGGCGGAGCTGGGAGACGTTCAGGATAAGCTGACGGTGATCCACATCGCCGGCACCAACGGGAAGGGCTCCGTCTCAGCCATGCTGGAGCGGGCCCTTCGCCTGGCGGGATACCGGACCGGGCGCTACAATTCCCCGGCGGTATTTTTTGAGGAGGAGAAATTCCAGGTAAACGGGGAGCCCATTGGGAAGGAGGAGCTTGACGGCTTATTCTGTGAGATCGCCGGGGCCTGTGAGCGGATGACCGCCCGGGGGTTTGCCCATCCCACCCTGTTTGAGGCGGAGACGGCGGCGGCCTTTCTGTGGTTTTACCGGCAGAAGTGCGAGATCGTCCTTCTGGAGGCAGGCCTTGGAGGAGCCATGGACGCTACCAATATAATAAAGAAGCCTTTGTTAAGCGTTCTCACCTCCATCAGCATGGACCATATGGCCCTGCTGGGAGACACCCTTGTGGAAATTGCCGGGCAGAAGGCGGGCATCATCAAGGAGGGGTGTCCGGTGGTCACGGCCCGGCAGAGGCCGGAGGTGTACGAGGTGCTGGCGCGCGTCTGCCGCAAGCGCCGCGCCCCGCTGTTTGGAGTGGACGCGGCGGCGGAGGCCGCATCCGGTCCGGTCCGCTATGAGGACGGGTATCTCTGCTTCGACTGGAAAAATTATTCTCATCTGCGGCTGTCTTTGCTAGGCGCTTATCAGGTGGAGAACGGCATGTGTGCGGTGCGGACCCTGGAGGTGTTGGGCGGGCTGGGCTTTCCCGTGAAGGAAGAGGTGATGCGGGAGGGTCTTCGGACCACGGTCTGGCCGGGGCGGTTTGAGGTTTTAAGCCGCAGTCCTCTTCTGGTGGCGGACGGGGCCCACAATGCGGACGCCGCCGACAAATTGCGCCGGACGCTGGAATTGGGTTTTACAAATTACAGAATTATATATATAATAGGAGTGCTGAGAGATAAGGAGCACGAAAAAATCTTAAAGTGCCTCCTGCCGCTGGCGGAAAAGGTGTATACGGTGACGCCGGACAGCCCCCGGGCCCTTTCCGGGGAGGAGCTGTGCAGGGAGGCCGGGAAATTTCATGGAGATGTGAGCTGCGCCGGCAGCGTGCGGGAAGCGCTGGAGCAGGCCCTTAAGCAGGCCCGGGCGTGGGAGACCGCCGGAGAGCCGGAGCGCGGGCCTGCCGGGAGGAGTGCCGGAGAGCCAGAGCGCGGGCCCGCCGGGAGGAGTGCCGGAGCGCCGGGGCGCGGGCCCGCCGGGAGGAGTGCCGGAGAGCCGGAGCGCGGGCCCGCCGGGAGGAGCGCTGGAGCGCCGGAGTGTGCGCCCGCCGGCAGGCCTCCCATGATTCTGGCCTTCGGGTCGCTGTCGTATCTGGGTGAGCTGAAGCAGGAATTTGAAAAAATCAGAAAGCCGTGATTTTGCCGGTGAACAGATCCCTGCGCCGGTCTCAGGCGGCGGGAGAGGAATGCTAAGAATAGGAAGCGATAAAGTATGGTTGACAGGAAAAAAGTAGAGGAAGCGGTAAGACTGCTGCTGGATGGAATCGGAGAGGATGTGAACCGGGAGGGCCTTAAGGAAACGCCCGCGAGGATCGCCAGGATGTATGAGGAGATCTATGGCGGGATGGACGAGGACCCCGGGGAGCATTTGAAAAAGACCTTTTCGGTGGAAAATAATCAGATGGTGGTGGAGAAGGACATTGTATTTTACTCCACCTGCGAGCATCATCTGATGCCCTTTTACGGAAAGGCCCATGTGGCCTATATTCCCGATGGGAAGGTGGTGGGCTTAAGCAAGCTGGCCAGGACGGTGGAGGTCTTCGCTAGGAGGCCGCAGCTTCAGGAGCAGCTGACGGCCCAGATCGCGGACGCGCTGATGACGTATCTAAAGCCCCAGGGAGCCATGGTGATGGTGGAGGCGGAGCATATGTGCATGACCATGCGCGGCATTAAGAAGCCTGGAAGCAAGACCGTGACCTATGCGGTGCGGGGAGAATTTGCCCGGCAGGAGAAGCTGCAGGAGCGTTTTTTTCAGATGGTAGGACGGTAGCGGGAAAATATGGAATATGTGGACAAATTGCTCCGGGAAACGGAGTATCTGAATTATGTAGAGAAGCTGGAGCGTCTGGAGGCGGACCGGGTATTTTGCCGTCATGGGCTTGGACATCTGCTGGATACGGCCAGGATCGCCTGGATTCGGGTGCTGGAGGCGCAGACGTCCCGGTGCGGCCAGAAGGAGGCGCAGACGTCCCGGTACGGCCAGAAGGAAGCGCAGACGTCCCGGCGCGGCCCGGACAGGGCGGTGGGCATGGCGCCGGGCTTTGGTGAGGAGCTTCTGCCGGAGAAGGAAATCATTTATCTGGCGGCGCTTCTCCATGATCTGGGCCGGATACAGGAGTATGAGGAGGGGGTCCCCCATCAGCGGGCCGGGGCCGCTCTGGCCAGACAGCTGCTGCAGCAGATCGGTTATCCCCAGGAAAAAACGGAGCTGATCGCGGCGGCCATAGAAAGCCACCGTGGCGGCGCGAAGTCAGACAGGGAAGTGGAGGCGGACCGGAAAAGCCGGCAAGCGGAAACGCCCGGGCAGAACGCCGCACTGTGGGCGGAGCCATTGGGGCAGCTGCTTTCCTGGGCGGATAAAAGGTCCCGGAACTGTTTTGCCTGTAAAGCCCAGAAGGCGTGTAAATGGGAGGCGGAAAAGCAAAACAGGGGAATCGGATCTTAAGATACCAGATTTTTGGAGTGTGCAGAGAAGCGCTGACGTCAGCAAGATCAGGAGGAGCAGCGAATGAAAATAGGAAATCGGGAATTTGACGTTAGGAATCACACCTATGTGATGGGGATTTTAAATGTGACGCCGGATTCATTTTCCGATGGAGGAAAATATCATACCATAGACACAGCCCTGCGCCGCGCGGAGGAGATGGCGGCCCAGGGGGCCGATATTCTGGATGTGGGAGGGGAATCCACCCGGCCCGGTCATAGAAAGATCAGCGAGGCGGAGGAGACGGAGCGCATCGTTCCCGTGATCCGGAGTCTGAAAGAGCACTTCGATCTTCCGGTCTCGGTGGATACCTATAAGACTGCGGTGGCCCGGGAGGCCCTCCGGGCCGGGGCGGATCTGATCAATGACATCTGGGGGCTGAAATATGAGGAAGGCATGGCCGGTCTGATCGCCGCCTACCAGGTGCCCTGCTGTCTTATGCACAACCGCAGGGAGGCCCTCTACCATAATTTTATGGAGGAGCTGAAGGAGGATCTGAGGGAATCCCTGGAACTGGCGAAGCGGGCGGGCATCCCAAGGGAAGCGGTCATTTTGGACCCGGGCGTGGGATTTGGAAAAACCTACGAACACAACCTGGAGGTGATCCATTCCCTGGAGCAGCTTCAGGAGCTGGGCTGTCCGGTGCTTCTGGGGACCTCCCGCAAGTCGGTGATCGGGCTGGCCCTGGACCTGCCCGTGGAGGAACGGCTGGAGGGAACCCTGGTAACTACGGTTTACGGCGTGCTGAAGGGCTGCGCCTTTGTGCGGGTCCATGACGTGAAGGAAAATGTGCGGGCCATTCGCATGGCGGAGGCCATCCGGGACGGATGGAGACAGCAGAAGACAGAACGAAGATGAAACTGGAGACAGCAGCGGACAGAATGAAGATGAAACTGGAGACAGCAGCGGACAGAATGAAGATGAAATTGGAGGCGGCAAATGGACAGAATTGAGATCAAGCGCCTGGAGGTCTTTGGAAATCACGGCGTATTTCCGGAGGAGACCAGGCTGGGACAGAAATTTTTGGTAAACGGCGTATTATTTACCGAGACCCGGGAGGCGGGGCTTGCGGATGATCTGACGAAATCCATTCATTACGGGGAGATCAGCCATGAGATCACCCGGTATCTGCGGGAAAATACCTACCATCTCATCGAGGCGGCGGCGGAGGGGCTGGCGGAGCATCTGTTGCTCACCACGCCGCGTCTTATGGCCATAGAACTGGAGATATTAAAGCCCTGGGCGCCTATCGGCCTGCCCCTGGAATCCGTTTCCGTGAAGATCCGGCGGGGCTGGCACAGGGTCTATCTCGCCCTGGGCTCCAATCTGGGGGACCGGCGGACCTACCTTGACGGGGCGGTGGAAAAGCTTAGAGCGTTAAAGGGCGTGAAAGACCTGACGGTGTCGGAATGGATCGAGACAAAGCCCTACGGCGGCGTGGAGCAGGACAATTTTCTAAACGGCTGTCTTGTGCTGTCCACGCTCTTAACGCCCATGGAGCTGTTAAGAGAGATGAACCGGATCGAGGCGGAGGCCGGGCGGGAGCGTCTCATTCACTGGGGGCCGCGGACCCTGGATCTGGACATGATCTTTTACGACGATCTGGTGACGGAGGACCCGGCGCTGGTATTGCCCCATCCCGATATGCAGAACCGAGAATTTGTGCTGAAGCCTCTGCTGGAGCTATGCCCCTATAAGCGCCACCCGGTGACGAAGAAGACGGTTGCCGAGATGTATAAGGAGTTGTAGACTGGCGGAGGCGTTTCTGGGGGAGGCCTTTGGAATCAAATCTGTTCAAGGTTAGAAAAATGTGAACAGACACAGAAACCAAGGTTTGAAAAATGTGATAAAAAGAAGGATATAAGGTTGAAAAAATGTGAATGCTTTGTTATCATGATGTATATATTATATAGGTACTGCATTTACGGAATGGGGTGATGGAATGTATCGAATGGCAATAGAGAAATTGAAAGAATGGAAAGAAAAGCAGGGGCGATTACCGCTGATTCTTATGGGAGCGCGTCAAGTCGGAAAGACCTGGCTCATGAAGGAGTTTGGCAGGCAATGCTTTGAGGATATATGTTATGTCAACTTAGAGAATCCTGGGGAAATTGCGGATATTTTCCAGGGAACGATTCTGCCGGAGCGGATTATTGAATATTTAGGGGCATACCATGGGAAGAAAATCATTCCCCACAAGACGCTGCTGATTTTCGATGAGGTGCAGGAGGTGCCAAGGGCGTTGACGGCGTTGAAGTATTTTGCGGAGCTGGCACCGGAATATGCGATTTGCTGTGCAGGTTCTTTGCTGGGCGTTACATTACACCAGGGAACTTCTTTTCCGGTGGGGAAGGTGGATTTTATTACGATCCAGCCTTTGTCTTTTGAAGAGTTTCTTATGGCCTGCGGAGAGGATATGCTGCTTTCTTGGTGCAGGGAGCACTTCCAGGAAGCAATGCCGGGAATGCTGGCTGAAAAATATACGGATTATTTAAAAAAATACTTTATTATAGGAGGAATGCCCGTAGCAGTGCTGGAATGGCTGGATACGAAAGATTTTTCGAAGGTGGCTGCACAGCAGAAAAAGCTTTTGTTAGCCTATGAAAATGATTTTTCCAAGCATGCGCCGGAAAACGTGGTCCCGAAGCTTCATCATGTATGGAACTCGATTCCCTCTCAGCTGGCAAAGGAGAATAAGAAATTTGTATACGGCCTTGCCAGGGAAGGGGCCAGGGCAAGGGAGTATGAGGACGCCCTGCTGTGGCTTAAAGATAGCGGGATGATCCGGAGAGTGGGGCTGGTGAATGGCGGCAGGCTGCCGTTGAAGGCTTATGAGAATCTGAAAGCTTTTAAAATATACCATTTGGATATCGGCTTGTTGCGCGCATTGTGCGAAATCGAGCCACAGATTATTCTGGATTCAGAAGCGGTATTTCGGGAATTTTCCGGTGCGCTTACCGAGCAGTTTGTGCTGCAGGAGCTGCAGGCCATAGAAATCGCGCAGAGCATTTATTATTGGAGTGAGGGAGCCACCTCCGAGGTTGACTTTATTTTCTCTTTTCGGAATCATATTATCCCGGTGGAGGCGAAGGCCGGATTGAGCGTGCATGCCCAGAGTTTGAAGGTTTTTTGTCAAAAATATAAGCCGGAGGTCGCAATTCGGACATCGCTGAAACCATTTCGGATAGATGGCGGTATCTTAAATCTGCCGCTGTATGAAATATGGAATCTGAAGCGGATACTGGAGACGGTATTTTAACAAGCGGCGGGAAAATGCGGCTCACAGACTTGTGAAGGGGAACCACAGTCGTTCCCGTGATGGTTTTCAGATAATCCGGTTGACAAAGCAACCTCCAAATGTTAAAATAAACAAAATAGATTTGTAAAATCAATTTGCAAAACAAAACGGTGGGAGGGGTGAAAGATGAAAGTATTATGTTTTGGTTCCCTGAATATTGATTACACCTACAAGGTAGACCATTTTGTGAAAAAAGGAGAGACCTTGTCTTCGGATGGTCTGGAGGTGTTCAGCGGCGGAAAGGGGCTGAACCAGTCCATCGCCCTGTCCAGGGCGGGAGCCGAGACCTATCACGCAGGCGCCATCGGGGAGGATGGCCGTTTCCTGCTGGCACAGCTTGCGGATTCCGGCGTGAATACGGACTGTGTTGCCGTACTGCCCGATATGCAGAGTGGCCACGCCATCATCCAGAATGACAGGGAGGGCGATAACTGTATTCTTCTGTATGGGGGCGCCAACCAGGCTGTCACCAAGAGTCAGGTGGATAAGGTGCTGGAGCGTTTCCAGGAGGGAGATTTCCTGGTGCTTCAGAACGAGATCAATGAGCTGGCCTATATCATGGAATGCGCGGGCAGGAAGGGCCTGAAGATCGTATTGAATCCTTCCCCCATGAACGAGAAGATCCTGGGGCTTCCCCTGGAGCGGGTGGATTATTTCATGCTGAATCAGGTGGAGGCGGTGCAGATCCTGGGGGAGGAAGCGGTGGAAAAGCTGGATGGGGAAGGTCTCGTGGAGGCGCTGCGAAAGAGATTTCCCAGGGCGGCCATCGTGCTGACCATGGGCGGAGCCGGCTCCATTTATATGGATGAGAAGGAGACCATTCGCCAGCAGGCTTACCCGGTGCAGGCGGTGGATACCACGGCGGCGGGAGATACCTTTACGGGCTTTTTTATCGGAGGACTTTTAAGAGGACTGGAACATAAAGCGGCCATGGACGAGGCTTCGAAGGCGGCGGCCATCTCCGTGACGCGGCAGGGAGCTGCCCCCTCCATCCCATTATTAAAGGAAGTGGAAGGGTGAGAGCATGGAGACAAATGGATACCAGAACAGAAAGGGAAGCAGCCGAAACCGAATATTCAACCAGATCCGGGAGGCGGGGAGCGTCTCTGCCTCCCAGCTTTCCTATGAGCTGCAGCTCAGCCGGCCCACGGTGAAGAAAAGTCTGGATGAATTGCTGGAAGCCGGCTGTATCCATGAGAACGGATACATCGGCAACACCGGCGGACGCCGGGCCGGCGCCTATTCGGTTCGGGCAGACGCGAAAGCGGCCATCGGCATCGATCTGACCAGAAATCATATCACGGTCATCATCGCGGACCTCTGCGGAAATCTGGTCTACGAGAAAAGAGTACACCGGCCCTTTGCCCTGGAGGACGCTTATCTGAGGTATCTGGGGGAGCTGGTGGAGGAAGCCATCCTGGCAAAGCAGATCCCCAGGGAAGCCGTGTTGGGGGTGGGCATCGTGGTGCCGGGACTGATCACCGAGGATCACCGGGAGATCTTTTATGGGAAGATACTGGATTTTACCGGGCTGACGGTGGATGAGATCGGAAAATACATTCCCTGCGCCTGCCGCCTGTATAACGACGCGGATGCCGGCGGCTATGCGGAGATTTCCCAGCGGAGGGATGTGACGGACGCTTTTTATATCAGCTTAAGCAACAACATCGGCGGTTCCATCCTCATCGACCACAAGGTGTACAAGGGCGAGGGGCCCAGAAGCGGCGAGGTGGGGCATATGACCATTATCCCCGGCGGAAGGGAGTGCTACTGCGGCCAGAAGGGCTGCTTTGAGACCTACTGCAATGCCGCGATCCTGGCGGATATGTTTCAGGGAAATCTGGAAATGTTTTTTGAGAGGCTTCAGGACAACGACGCGGACTGTGCCGGGGTCTGGCGGGAGTATTTGTACTATCTGTCCATTGCCGTCAATAACGTGCGGATGCTCTTTGACTGCAAGGTCATTCTGGGCGGCTATGTGGGCGCTCATATGGAGCCCTACCTGGATGAGCTGAAGGAGTTGGCCGCCGCGCGGAACACCTTTGAGAGCGACGCAGATTACCTGGAGGTGTGCAGGGTGAAAAAAGACGCTCTGGCTCTGGGCGGCGCACTGCCCTTTATCCATGAGCTGTGGAGGGGAATATAGGTTTTGTGGCCGGATCTGCTGTTGGCGCTATGTTATTGTTCGTGGGGTGGGGAAATTGGCAGCCAATAACAGTTAAGCTTGTCTATTTTCCCCACCCCATGAACAGTAGCCAGCGCCATAAAACGGCTCTGGAATTTTTTATTTTTGTATTGCATTTTTATAGGAAACATGCTACTCTATTTTTGTCGATACCGACACTCTGCTTGGTCTAATCTCTTTGGCGTTTCGCCGGACATTCCAAGTAACCGTTACCCGTTGGCTGTTTTTGTTTCTATTTTAGAAAGGACTTGTCTATGGCAAAACACGATCAAATCGATACCTCTCCGGTATCCAGCCGCGCGCCTCTCTATACCTGTTCTGATATTTTAGGCGCCGCCTGCACGAAAGAAAAAGCGCTCCGTAT
>CALWDR010000012.1 GCA_944376745.1 uncultured Lachnospiraceae bacterium | reverse complement strand
ATAAAATGGGTATCAGATAATCAGGGCTGATATTTTCCTCAAAGGTTTCGTTCAGCTTTGGATTTGTTTCAAAATTGAAGTATGCCACATTTTCATAGTGGCTGCGTCCAAACTCTAAAATCGAGTAGGTTTTTCCGACCTGCCTTGCTCCCTGCAAAATCAGAGGCTTGCGGTGAACGCTATCCTTCCACGCTTCCAAGAAACCCATATTCTTTCTATACATAGCTACCCTCCTTAAGACACAACTATAGTATAGTGCATATTCGTGTGAATATCAACTATTTTTGCATTATTTATAGCACTAAATTACACGAATTTTCTTTTGAAATTCTCAAAATCAGACATGAACATCATCCGCCTTTTTTCTCCCTCGCAGGCAGCGCCTGCAAAGATGCTTCACACCCATGGACAGGGCGACAACCGCAAGGATAACGCCGACTGCCAGGATTCCATACAAAAATGATTCCATAGAATTTCCCATTTTCCCGCGCCCTTTCCTGTAATCAAAATTCCCTTTGAAGCCTTTGCTCCACAGAAGCGTCTACTGCCCTTTCCTGTGGAACAGGGAAAATCCCTTTTTCTCATAGGGCTCGGTTTTCACGGACAACACCCGGTAGCCCGTCTCATTGATGGCCCGGATCAAAGCCCCCTGATCCAGGGGTTCCTCCCCAATGATCTCCGTCAGCCCCCGGCTGTGGGAGGAGGAAACCTTTTTCACGGCAAACTGCCTGCGCACCGTGTCGTTGATGTGGGATTCGCACATGCCGCAGGCCATTCCCTCAATACGCAGCGTGATTTTTACCATATGCAAAACACTCCTTTTTTCGCACTTCGCTGTCAGCAAAATATGTTTTCAAAACACGCAGTCCTGGCTCCTGCCCTACGCCAGCGCCGCCCCCATCGCCTTCAGGGCTGCGTTCGTATCGTCATCCGGTGCGTCGTTGCAGATGACTGGATCGCACGCCAGAACTGCCCCGTCGGAAATACAGGTTTCCTCCCAGTTACGCATCCACTCGCCGTCTCCCCAGCCGTAGGAACCGAACAGCGCGATCTTCTTACCTGTAAGCTTCGGCTCGCAGGAAGAAAACATGGGCTCAAACTCGCTTTCCTCCAGCTGTTCCGCTCCCATGGAAGGACAGCCAAAAGCCACAGCGTCAAAATCGTCCATCCTGGAGGCATCAAATTCCAGCGCTGTGTACAGAGCCGCCTCCGCTCCCTTCTCCTTTGCCCCCTCCGCCACGGCCTCCGCCATCGCCTGGGTGTTCCCGGTTCCGCTCCAATAAACTACCGCTATTTTACTCATATTTCTTATCCTACCTTTCTGAAAAAATTTTATATATCAAACGGCAACGGTGAGCCGTTCAATAGACTGTCCTCTGGCAAACATGGCACAGTAAACATCCGTGCATTTCTTATATTTCGCGAAAAGCTCCTTCGCCGCCGCGACGTCGCCGTAAACCTTCCAGCAGCCTGCGCATTTGCAGCCCTCCGCCCGGTTCTTGATAAATCCCCATACATCCTCCGGTGGATATCCCAGGAACAGGCCGATCTCATGGGGAAATTCTCCGTTGCTTTCAAGCCTCTGCACAAGCTGCACAATGCAGCGTTCCGGCGCTCCGTCCTCATAACCGCACTCTTTCAGCAGACGGCTGGCGGTATCCCGCTGCAGGTCGCGGGACAGCCTGGACGGACGGTATACATAGATCAGCGCCCGCTGATCCCAAAACCGCAGCGGCAGAACCCTGAGACCCTTCTTAACAAGCATTTTGTTCAGTCTGCGCACACTTTCTCTCAGCTCCTTTGCATTTTCAAAAAAACAGGTGAAGAGGTTCGCCGTTTTCATTCCGGCCAGAGTGGGGGAACAATGACGAACCAGCAATTCCTCAGACATAAGTACCTCCTTCTCTTATCGGCCTGCCGATTCCCTGTAAATAGCCTCGGCCTGCCGCGTGCTCTTTCGAAGCAAAGCTAGATACGGCCTGCCGCGTGCTCCTCCAGAATATTTTTCAGCGCATGGATGGAGCTTGTGTGGCAGCGGGCGATCCGCACATTCTGCCCTCTCGTCTCATTTAAGGCCCGCCGTATCATCTTGTGGGAAACCGTGTTGGTAAACAGCACCAGAAGATCCGGCGTCCCGATATTTTTAAGGCCATTGGTCATCTTCGGATAAACCTTCGCCTTACATTTGTACGCGCTGCACAGCTCCTTATATTGGCGCGTCATACATTCATTTCCACCGACGATCACTACACTCATTCTGTCTCTCCTCTTCTTTGGTTAGCCTATGCTAACTGTTGTTGAAAAAACCGGGGAGACACAGGCTTTCCTTCCGCGCCTCCCCAAAGGTTACTTCTTCGAGTGGCAGGAGCCGCTCATGGGGCAATTCCCGCACCCGCCTCCACAGGAGGATTTTCCTTTTTTCTTATCCCGGACCATGACGGTGACCACCGCCGCCACCACGGCGATCAGGATCACGCAGACAATGATCGTTGCTATATTTTCCGAAATCCATGTAAGCATCCAAATCCCTCCTGTTCCTTCTGACAGTCGTCCCATTCAAATTGGAAACGGCCTTTGACACTGCCGGAATCTGCTGTCTTCCTCATTCCAGTTAGTTGCAGATTCCGGCCAAGCGCTAATTTGCCGCCTTCTTCGTTACTTTCACCGTTCTGTTCAGCCTGACGGACTCCTTATAGGGCCGAAAGAGCATGTATACGATCAGTGCCAGCACAGCCACAGCCGCGATCAGACCGATGACATTGACATTTCCGGTAAAGACGGAGCCAAACTGGTTGATCATCAACGCCGCCCCGTAGGCAAACAGGCACTGATACCCAATGGCGAACCAGGTCCACCTGGCGGAATTCATCTCCCGCTTGATGGCGCCGATGGCCGCAAAGCAGGGCGCGCACAGCAGATTGAATACCAGGAAGGAGTAACCGGTGACCCCTGTAAACGCGGAAGCTACGTTCTGATACACCGTACCGTCGCCGCCGCTGAAGAGGATTCCCATGGTGCCCACGATGTTCTCCTTGGCTACCAGACCGGTGATGGCGGCCACCGTGGCCTGCCAGCTGCCCCAGCCCAGAGGCTTGAAGATCCAGGCCAGAACACCGCCGATGGAGGCGAGGATGGAGGAATCGATCTCCTCCTCGGACAGCATCCGGAACGTCCCGTCCACAAAGCCAAAGTAGGTGGCGAACCAGATGACGATGGTGGACAGCAGGATGATGGTGCCCGCCTTCTTGATAAAACTCCATCCGCGCTCCCACATGGAGCGGAGTACGTTGCTCACGGTGGGCAGATGGTAGGCCGGCAGCTCCATGACAAAGGGGGCGGGATCGCCCGCAAACATCCGGGTCTTCTTCAGCATAATGCCGGAAAGGATGATGGCGGCCATGCCGATAAAATAGGCGGAGGTTGCCACCCAGGCGCTGCCGCCGAAAATGGCCCCGGCGATCATGGAGATAAAGGGAACCTTGGCCCCGCAGGGGATGAAGGTGGTGGTCATGATCGTCATGCGGCGGTCTCTCTCATTCTCGATGGTACGGGAGGCCATGACGCCCGGCACGCCGCAGCCGGTGCCCACCAGCATGGGGATGAAGCTCTTGCCGGAGAGGCCGAATTTGCGGAAGATCCGGTCCAATACAAAGGCGATACGGGCCATATACCCACAGGCTTCCAGGATCGCCAGCAGCAGGAACAGCACCAGCATCTGGGGCACAAAACCAAGGACAGCGCCCACGCCGGCCACGATCCCGTCGTTGATAAGGCCGGAAAGCCAGTCAGCCGCGCCGGCTGCTTCCAGACCGTTTCCGACCAGAACGGGGATACCCGGCACCCAGATGCCGTAACCGGCAGGGTCCGGCGCTTCAAAGCCGTTCTCCTCAAGGTAGCTTACCGCGTCGAGATAGGTCATGGGAACCGTGGACTCCGGATCGGCGTCCTCCGGGATCTCACTGTAGTAAGCAGTCATGTCGCTTAAAGCCAGGGTCTCCTCATCCTCCACCTCTACAATAGCAGAATCGGCGTCGGAAGTAAAGGCGGAAAGCTCGGCAATTACGGCAGCAGCGTCAAAATCTTCGGCCTCCGTGTCCACCCCCACAAAGGCGTCCACCGCCTGCATGGCCGCGGTGTAGTCACCATTTTCCTCCTCATAGTCCGCTCTGCCGATGCCAAGCAGGTACCAGCCGTCCCCAAAGAGCCCGTCATTTGCCCAGTCGGTGGCGGAGGTGCCCACCGTCACCATGGAGATATAGTAGACCAGGAACATGATCACCGCGAAGATGGGCAGGCCCAGCCAACGGTTGGTGACGATCTTATCGATCTTATCGGAGGTGGTAAGCCTGCCGGCGGATCTTTTCTTGTAGCAACGCTTGATCAGCTCCCCGATATAGACGTAGCGCTCGTTGGTGATGATGGACTCCGCGTCGTCGTCCAGCTCCTCCTCGGCGGCCTTGATATCCGACTCGATATGGGACAGGACATCCTCCCTTAACTTCAGCTGACCCAGCACCTTTTCATCCCGCTCAAAGATCTTGATGGCGTACCAGCGCTGCTGTTCCTCCGGCATATCATGCACGGCAGCCTCCTCGATGTGGGCGATAGCGTGCTCCACCACGCCGGAGAAGGTGTGCATGGGAACGGTCCTTCCGGTTTTGGCCGCGTCGATGGCGGCCTCGGCGGCCTCCATGATGCCGCTGCCCTTTAAGGCGGAGATCTCCACCACCTTACAGCCCAGTGCCTTCGCCAGTTCGGCGGTATTGATCTTATCGCCGTTTTTCTGAACCACATCCATCATATTGATGGCCACCACCACGGGAATCCCCAGCTCCGTGAGCTGGGTGGTCAGATACAGGTTCCGTTCCAGATTGGTGCCGTCGATGATGTTCAGAATCGCGTCCGGGCGCTGGCCGATCAGGTAATTTCTGGCCACCACCTCCTCCAGGGTGTAGGGGGAGAGGGAATAGATGCCGGGGAGGTCGGTGATGATGACGCCCTCATGCTTTTTCAGCTTTCCCTCCTTCTTCTCCACCGTAACGCCCGGCCAGTTCCCCACGAACTGGTTGGAGCCGGTCAGCCCGTTAAACAAGGTCGTCTTCCCGCTGTTGGGGTTACCCGCAAGGGCAATTCGCAAATCCATATCTCATATCCTCACTTTCTCAATTAGCCTATGCTAACCTTTGCTCTAAATAAATGGGGGAAGCATCCCCCTTAAGACCATGCCATTCACTCAACCTCGATCATTTCCGCGTCGGCTTTACGCAGCGAAAGCTCATAGCCCCGTACCGTCACCTCGATGGGGTCGCCCAGGGGCGCAACCTTGCGGATCTGCACTTCCGTGCCCCTGGTCAGTCCCATATCCATGATACGGCGTTTGACGGCTCCCTCGCCGTGAAGCCTGACAACCTTGACCGTATCGCCGATCTTTGCCTGTTTCAGCGTTTTCATTCCTTTTCTCCTCCTTTGAAGCATCATTTTTAAGTGTAATTGCCGCAGAATATCAGATCATGATCTTCTGTGCCATCTCCTTACTGACTGCGATGCGGGATTCCTTCACATTCACAATGACGTTGCCGCCCATGGCGTTGACCACGGTGACGGCTCCTCCCACCACGAATCCCAGGTTGGCAAGATGTGCCCTGACCTCCTGCTTCCCGCCGATCCTCTTGATGATCTTTTCTTCTCCAACCTCTGCAAATGTAAGCGGCATCATGTTTCCACCTTCCTTGAAGCTCTCATTGATTAGCATTTGCTAACCATTGGCCCAAATAATAGAAAGCGCACCCTTGCGGCTTCCTGCTCATGGTTTTTGGTTAGCTCTCGCTAACTATTTATCATTATAAGTGCCCTTCCTTTTTTTGTCAACCATTTTTTGAAAATTTCTCCGCATCTTGATTTTCGCGGCTATTTATGATATGCTGTCGCTAATCAGGCGGGAACCTTGTTCCCAACGCCAACGCAAAAGGAGGAATCTGTCATGGCGATCCAGGAATCCGGTGAAATGTATCTGGAAACGCTCTATATTTTGTCACAGGAGAACAGCTTTGTCCGCTCCATCGACATCAGCGAGTACATGGGCTACTCCAAGCCCAGTGTCAGCCGCGCCGTGGGCATTTTAAAGGAAAACGGCTATGTGGTCATGGACGAGGACGGCTATCTGTCCCTGACGGAGAACGGCCTTAGGATTGCCAGAAAAATTTACGAGCGTCATACCCTGCTGACGGATTTTCTGCTGCGCCTGGGGGTCAGCGAAGAACAGGCGTCCAAGGACGCCTGTAAAATGGAACACTATATCAGCGACGAGACCTTTGAGGCCATGAAGCGCCACGTGGAAAAATTTACCTGATGGCGTGCAGCAGGATTTCCGCGCACTCGTCGGGGGAAAGGGCGGAGGTGTTCAGCTCCAGATCGTAGTTGTTCCAGTCCTTCCACTCCTTCTGGGTCCAGAATTTGAAATAATTTTTCCGCTGGCGGTCCTTCTTCTCGATCATCCGGGCGGCCTCGCTCTCCGAAACGCCCTCCACCTGAACCGTCCTCTGAATCCGATCCGCCGGGTCCGAGGCATAGACAAATACCCGCAGCACCCGGGGAGCGTCCCGCAGGATCTCTGTGGAGCAGCGTCCCATAAATACCGCCGGCCCCTGAAGCCTCAGCTGCTCTATGGTCTTCTGCACGCTGTAGAAAAGCTCATAGACGCTTCGCCCCTTATAGCTTCTGGCAACATCCGCAAGGGCGGCAATGTCATACAGGATACTGCCGGTCATCTTCTCGTCGTACTCCTTTAACGTATCCTCCGAGATGCCCTGCTCCATGGCAACCTTGTGCAAAAGGGCGTTGTCATAATAGGGGATTCCCGCCTCCTTTGCCACCTTCCTGCCGATTTCCCGGCCTCCGCTTCCAAATTCACGTTCAATGGCCAGTGATTTCATTTTCATCCGCTCCTTTCCTCTCTCACCATTTTGAACCGATCTCGCTGACGGCTATGGCAATGCTGTCCACCCCCAGCAGGATCAGATAGGTCCCGATCAGTATCCCCGCGGAAAACAGGGACAGCGCCGGCCAGATGATCATCAAAAAGCCTAAGACGATCCCTATGATATTTACGATCAAGGTGGCGTAGTAGTAAAAGTTCCCCGCCGTAATGCGTATGATACTAAGATGGCACAGCCGGGAGATGCAGTGGGCAATGAACCAGATGGGCAAAAGCAGCGCCGCCACCAGTGTTCCCGCGCCGGGATATACCAGGAGCATGACTCCCACCATGATACTCAGGATGCCGGAGACCAGAGAGACCGCAGGGCCAAACCCGGTGTAGCGCTCCGCCTTCACAAAAAATACAACATCCGCGATGCCTGTGACGATGGCGATCACCCCATAGGCGATGACGATCGCCGTCAATATGCTTCTTGGCCGGAGGAACGTAAAGATTCCCAGTATCACAAGCAAAATACCAATCACCAATTCTAACCAGCCAAACCCGGAACGTCTTCTCATTCCCTCTCGCCTCCCTTGCTATTTAAAATCTCCATAAATTCCTCGCCGGTGATGGTCTCCTTCTCATAGAGGACGCCTGCCAGCGCGTCCAGCAGTTCCCGGTTTTCCGTCAGGATATGGATCGCCTTCTCATGCTGCGCTTTCACCAGCTCCACCACCTTCCGGTCAATCTCCCTCTGGGTCTCCGCAGAGCAGGACAGGGACGTATCCCCGCCCAGATACTGATTGGTGACAGTCTCCATGGCCACCAGATCGAACTCCTCGCTCATGCCGTAGCGGGTGATCATGGCCCGGGCCAGCTTGGTGGCCTGCTCGATGTCGTTGGAGGCTCCGGTGGTAACCTCCCCGAACGCAACCTCCTCCGCGGCCCGGCCTCCGGTGAAGGTGGCGATCTTGTTCTCGATCTCCTGCTTGGTCATCAGGTACTTGTCCCCCTCCTCCACCTGCATGGTGTAGCCCAGAGCGCCGGAGGTCCGGGGGGTGATGGTGATCTTCTGCACCGGGGCGGAGTGGCTCTGCATGGCGGCCACCAGGGCATGACCGATCTCATGATAGGCCACCACCCGCTTCTCCTTGTCGGAGAGGACGGCATTTTTCTTCTGGTATCCGGCGATGACCGTCTCAATGCTCTCCTCCAGGTCCGCCTGAGTCACCACGCTCCTGTTATCCCGCACAGCCCGAAGGGCCGCCTCGTTGACGATGTTGGCAAGCTCCGCTCCCGAGGCCCCGGCTGCCATCCGGGCAATGTTGTGGAAATTCACGTCATCGGAAACCCGGATCTTTTTGGCATGCACCTTCAGGATCTCCTCCCGGCCCTGCAGGTCCGGAAGCTCCACAGGCACCCGCCGGTCAAAACGTCCGGGCCGGGTCAGGGCCGGGTCCAGGGATTCCGGCCGGTTGGTGGCCGCCAGAATGATGACCCCGTTGTTGCTCTCAAAGCCGTCCATCTCGGTGAGAAGCTGGTTTAAGGTCTGCTCCCGCTCGTCGTTGCCGCCGTACTGCCCGCCGCTGCGCTTCTGGCCGATGGCGTCGATCTCGTCGATAAACACGATACAGGGGGCTTTCTCCTTGGCCTGCCGGAACAGATCCCGGACCTTGGAAGCGCCCATGCCCACGAACATCTCCACAAACTCCGACCCGGAGATGGAGAAGAAGGGGACATTGGCCTCTCCGGCCACGGCCTTGGCCAGCATGGTTTTGCCGGTACCGGGCGGCCCCACCAGCAGAAGGCCCTTGGGCATGGAGGCGCCCACCTCCGTGTATTTCTTTGGATTGTGGAGATAGTCCACGATCTCCTTAAGGCTCTCCTTGGCCTCGTCCTCCCCGGCCACATCCGAGAAATGAATCCCCTCCGTGGACTGGACATAGACCTTGGCGTTGCTCTTGCCCATGCCGAAGGCCATGGAATTCTTGCCGCCCATCTGCTCCATCATCTTCTTGCTCATATACCGCCCCAGGGCCACAAAGATCACCATGGGAAGCACAAAGGTCAAAAGAAAGCTTAAAAGCGGCGACATGGTCTCCGGGATATCCTTGGTAAACAGCGCTCCCGCCTCGTGCAGCCGCTGGGTCAGCGTCGGGTCGTACATGGTCCCCGTGGTATAGATGGCGGTGTTATCCTTGTTGGTAAAAAGGATCTGGGTATCGGTCACCTCCACTGTCCCGATATTTTTCTCCTCGATCATATCCATGAATTTTCCATAATCCACGGTCACGACCTGCTGGCGCGCCAGCATCGGAGAAACGATGAGATTAAACAAAAGCAAGATCAACAGTACGATCCCATAATAATAGATCAAGGGTTTTTTTGGACTTTTTACTTCTTTCATGATTTCGCGCTTTCCTCCTTTTCCTGCCGGTCCATCTGGGCTTCCAGCGCCTCCATGGAGACCAGCAGCGCGTGATTGGCTGCCTGCATGGCAAAATCCAGGGCGTACTCCGCCAACAGGATCTTATTTTCCGCCAAAGCCTCCTCGCCGGCAGACGTTTTGATTTTTTCTTTCACTCTCTGAATGATCTGTTCCACCTCGCCGTAGGAATCGGCAAGCTCCGCCACCATTCCGGCCTTGGAAAATTTCAGCCTGCTGCGGAGCGTCAGCTCGTTCTCCCGGCACTCCCGCCGCAGGGCGTCCACCTCCGAGCGTATCTGCGCGGGGCTTAAAAGCTCGCTCATCTGAATCCGGCTGTGCATCTGGCCGAGCCTCTCGTCCAGCTCACAGAGCTTGACGGATAAAATTTCATGGGCCATGTGGAGACCTCCTTTTCTTGTGTTCTGCCGTAGGGCGTCAGGTATCCCCGCTGGGGGCTTCCTTATTTTACAGGGGCCGCCTGGCGGTCCCTATATTTTTTCTACAGGCGCCGCTCGGCGGTTCCTATATTTTTTCTACAGGCGCCGCCTGGCGGTTCCTGTATTCTTATACTATACCCAAATTTTCTCCGGCACAACTGTCACATTTTCCCTGGTGTATAGACAAAAATGCCGAAGTGTAAAAATTTTTTACACTCCGGCAAAACTGTCAATCATTTTTCCGCGCCGGGCGGCAGGCAAGCCGTCAGTCAATTTTCCACGCTGGGCGGCAGGCAGGCAAGACGTCAATCATTTTTCCACGCCGGGCGGCAGGCAAGCCGTCAATCAGAGGAAACGCCTCCCGTCATCAAAAGATACACCTCATGGACGATAAAATCAAGATTCCGCGTATCCTCCTCGCTCCATTCCCCAAGAATCCCCATCACCGCCTGGCAGTGATAGCGCAAGATCAGTTTTACCTCCGCCTGGGTACGACTTCGGTAAAGCCCGTCCTCCTCCACAGCCTGCGAAAACATCCGGTAAAGCTGCTGCTTTAGAAGCTCCTTGAACTCGTCCCCGTAATTGGACGCTATGGTTTTCTTAATGTAGGGCGCCGCCTGAACCGCCATCTGAAAAAAATACCGAAGCGCCGCCTCCGGGTCCTGTTCACTCCGGGCTTCTTGCATGATCTGCTCCATTTGCTGCTCCAGAATCCAGTGCAGAAGACCCGGTATGTCTTCAAAATGATAATAAAATGTCTGCCGCGTGATCTGGCATTCCTCCACGATATCCTTCACCGTAAGCTTCTTCACCTTCTTGTCCACCAGAAGGGTCCGGGCCGCCCCGGCGATATTTTTCTTCATGTCCATGGCCATTTGGGAAGACTCCTTCCTGTCTCGTTTTGCGCATGACCTTTTGAGCCTGGCATACTGGCACGATTCTTTTCAGACCAGCCACTTGCTGTATTGTATTGGGGCCAAAATACCTTTTGCCCCCAACATCATTTTACTCAGTTTATCATATCTGCGTTTTCTCTTCAATCCATTTCTGAAAGAATCGCCGCGGATCGGCGAAAAACGGTTGCTTTTCAGGAGGTGGGAAAATTGGCAAAATTTTCAGCTTTTGTATGGAATGCAGCCCTCACTCCGGCAGACTGTCCCGCAGGCACAGCGTTCCCCAGCCGATCAGGGGATTGGGATACTCCGTCAGAAGCGGCAGGGGCTTCGCCCCCTTAATGAGATAGGCTTTGAGCTTCTCCCCATAGAGAAACGGGTCGTTCCCCTCCACGATCCCCCACTGCATGAGGAGCGCCGCGCTCCCCGTCACAAAAGGCGTGGCCATGGAGGTGCCGCTCCTTCTGTCATAACCGCCCCCCGGCGCCGCCGACAAAATATCCACCCCCGGCGCCGCCAGATCCGGCTTGATCTGCCTGGTCTGCCGGGTAAATCCCCTGCCGCTGAAGGGCGCGATCTGCCCAAAGCCGGCGTCGTAGGCAGCCACCGAGATGGCCTTGAAGGCCGTGGAGGGGATTGTCATGGTGGTCTCCGCCGTCGGCAGCAAAAATCCGGTGTCCCCATTCAGCGCCGCCTGGGAGGGCAGCCACAGATCGTAATTTCCCGTGACGATCCGGTGGGGGACTAGCGTGATCTCCCAGATTCCGCTGTCGATATACGCCTCCGCCGGAATAAAATCCACATAAATTTCCTGATATACACTGTAGGGGCTGGGCTCGCCGTAGTAGATCAAAAGCTCCGTTCCGCCCAGTTGGAGACGCTGGGGTCCCTGCAGCTGCCGGAGGGGCCCCACCCGCTGGCCGGAGGGACTGGACAGCAGGATGTCGAACTCATCGGAATAGGATTTCCACAGTTGAAAATTCAGGGTGGTCTCAAAATCCCCCACGGCCAGCTCCACCACCTGTTCTCTGCCATTTTCCAAAAAGCCCGAGGTGTGGCCCCGGCCGTCCCCCTCATTGCCGGTTCCTATGACAATGACGTTCTTCCAGTAATTGGAAATGTCGTTGATGTAGGTTTCCAGCAGTGAGGTGCCGCTGTGGGAGCCATAGGTATTGCCGAAGCTGATATTCACCGCCGCCG
>CALWDR010000011.1 GCA_944376745.1 uncultured Lachnospiraceae bacterium | reverse complement strand
AATTGAGTCCTTTGCTTATTCCTGTGTTTTGGAGGAAGGCGCCAGCAGTATCAATAAGCCATTTTCCGGACAGATAGAGGAAAAGGATTTCATATCTAATGAGAATGGTACAGCCAAGGCATCCTTCAAGATTCCTGCGGAGTTCCGCGGTTATGTGACTTTTACTGCGACAGATAAGGCAGGGAATGACAGTGAGGTTTATGCGGAATCGGATAAAATTCTTGTCGTGGATAACACTGCTCCCGGCGTGAGTGTTAAATATGACACGACCAATGCGCTCAATTATTATCAGTCCAGAACAGCCACGATAGAGATTGACGAGGCAAACTTCTTTGCTCAGGATATCGAGGAGGGATATCTGGTGATTACCGTGGGCAAGCGCGTCAATGGCGAGGCGGATTACACGGAGGAGACCGTGACGGATCTGCAATTTGAACCTACCGGAGAGGGGGATGTATATACCGCAACCATAGAATTTATAGATGATGCGGATTATACCTTTGATATTAAGTACACAGACCGCTCTGATAATGTGTTTGACAGCTATGAGCAGGATACATTCACCATTGATACCACCTTGCCGGAGATTGCGGTGTCCTACGACAACAATGACTGCCGCAACGAAAATCAGTTCAAGGCGGACCGGACGGCCACCATTACCATCGAGGAGCATAACTTTGACCCGTCGGGGGTTGCGGTGACGGTTACTGCCAAGGATGCTGCTGGAGAGGATGTCAAGGTAGAGGACTATGATGCTTATCTGAAGGAAAGCACTAGCTGGACTTCTGACGGCGATGTTCATACCGCCACCATTACCTTTACCGAGGAGGCAAACTATACCTTCGATATCAGCTACACGGATCTGGCCGGGAACAGTAATAATGGGATTGTGGACTATGGAACTTCCAAAGCACCGACAGAATTTACCATCGACAAGACCATCCCCACAGCCTCCATCCAGATAGGAAACTGGACAGAGTCTGTAAATGGGGACAAATGGGATCACTTCCTGGAGAACATTTCCTTCGAGCTGTGGGACAATAAGACCCTGGAGGTGACAGTCAAAAATGATGATTCCTTAAGCGGCGTGGACATTATCGAGCATTTCCGCACTGACGAGCCCATGACCCTGGCGCAGGTGGAGGCTTATGAGGACTGGACGAAAGTACCGGCGCCGGAGAAAAACCGGGTATTTTCGTACAGTGTGGAGCCGGACGAGCGCTTCATCGTCTATGTACATATCGTAGATAAGGCGGGAAATGAGCTGTATCTGTCCTCGGACGGGATCATTTTGGATGAGACTCTGCCGGAGGTGGAGAAGGTTGCGCCCCAGATCACGGTTCAGCCTGCCCAGCCGGTGAACGATATCTACAATACGGATGTGAAGATGGACGTGCAGGTGAAGGACCCGGCGGCTGCGGGGGATGCCTTGCTTTACTCTGGCTTGCAGAGCGTGACCTATGAGGTGTACAACAACAGCGAGAGCACCACGGAGCCTACCCAGCAGGGAATCCTCTTTGATGTGGAAAATACAAGCCTGAAGGCAGATATTCATGGGCTGATCCAGAGCTGGCAGGAGGACGGCTGTATCACCGTGGACCGAAACCTCAACAACAGCAACAACGTGGTGGTGAAGATTACGGCCACGGACAATGCGGGAAATGTGAGCACTGCCACCTGCGATCTGAAGATCGATATTACCGCGCCCACCATTGACATCAGCTACAACAATAACAATGCGGACAGCGAAACCTATTTCCGGGAGGATCGGACCGCCACCATCGTGGTGCACGAGCGCAATTTCGATCCCGAGGATGTGGAGCTGACCATCACCAATACGGACGGCGTTATACCCACGATTTCCGGCTGGAGCCGGAGCGCGGGAACCGGAAATGGGGACGACACGGCCTGGACGGCTACTGTCACCTATGCCGCCGAGGGCGATTACACCTTTGCCATCGCCTATACGGATCTGGCGGGCAACCGGTGCGCCGGGGAGCAGTACGCCGCCGGGACCGTGGCGCCCCAGGAATTTACCGTGGATAAGACTCTGCCGGAGATCAGCGTGTCCTACGACAACAACGCGGCGGAGAACACCAACTACTACAAGGATGCCCGGACGGCTACCGTCACCGTCACCGAGCACAACTTCGACCCCAGCCGGGTGGAGATCACCATGACGGCCACGGACGACGGCGCGGCGGCTTCCGTTCCCGGAGTGAGCGGCTGGAGCAGCGACGGAGACCGGCACACGGCCACCATCTCCTTTGACGGCGACGCCCTGTACAGCCTGGATATCGCCATGCGGGATATGGCCGGAAACGAGGCGGCGGATTTTGCCCAGCAGACCTTCTATGTGGACCGGACCGCGCCCGCTCTGGAGATCACGGGCGTGGAGGACAATTCCGCCAACAACGGGGATGTGATCCCGGTGGTGACCTATTCGGATACCAACTTTGACCCGGAGGCCGTCACGATCACCCTGACCGGCGCCAACCGGGGCCAGGTGACCCTGGACGGTTCCTATGAGGACATCCACAACGGCCAGGTATTTACCTTTGAGAACTTCCCGAATACCAAGGAGATGGATGATATCTACACGCTGGAGGCGACGCTGACCGACAGGGCCGGCAATACCACCACCCAGACCATCCATTTCTCCGTGAACCGTTTCGGTTCCACCTACGCGGTGAGCGAGGAGACGGCAAGCCTGAACGGCTCATATGTGCAGGAGCCGGTGGATGTGGTGATCACGGAGGTAAATGCCAACGAGCTGAAGAATATCAAGATCACCCTGTTTAAGAACAATGAGACCATCACCCTTACGGAAGGCGAGGACTACAGCGTCTCCGTGCAGGGCGGAAACGGTTCCTGGTATGAGTACACCTACACGATCTTCGCGGAGAATTTCACGGACGACGGCGTGTACCGGATCACCGTCCATTCCGAGGACACCGCCGGAAATGTGGCGGAGAACACTCTGGACACCAAGGGAACGGAGATCAGCTTCGGTGTGGACAAGACCAGCCCCAACGTGGTGATCACCAATCTGGAGAGCGGAAAGACCTACGCGGTGGAGAACCTGACCGTTACCATGACGGCGGAGGACAATCTGCTGCTCGACTCCATCACGGTGTATCTGGACGATTATGAGACGGCCTACAAGACCTGGACCGCGGAGGAGATCGCTGAGATCATCGCGGAAAACGGAGAATTTACCTTCGATATCAGCGGCGATTCCACAAGCGCCCACAGGGTGAAGGTGGTCTGCACTGACGCGGCTGGCAATCAGACGGAGTCGGAGATCACGGATTTCTTCGTAACCACGAACCTCTGGGTGCGGTACTACAACAACAAGCCGCTGTTCTTCGGTTCCATCGCAGGCGTGGTGGTTCTGGCAGGCGTAGTGATTGCCCTTGTGGTGGTGAAGAAAAAGAAGAAAGAAGTAAAGTAAGGAAGCATTAAAAGTGAAATGTCTTTCTGAAGGGTTTTCTTACGCAGGACCGCCCGGCGCTTTGGTGCCGGGCGGTTCTGCATACCTGTCGGGTTTATCTGCGCCGGGCGGTCCTGCATACCTGCCGGTTTCATCTGCGCCGGGCGGTCCTGCATACCTGTCGGGTTTATCTGCGCCGGGCGGTTCTGCGCAGCTTTTGGCGACAGCTCCCACAGGCAACAAATGACATAAAAAAGACAACAAAATCACATAGATTCTTTTGTGAGCGCATGAGATAATAAGTAAAAACTTGAGCCAAAGGAGATGGGAGAATGGATTACAGGGATTACAAAAAAACGCGGGCGGTGGTCATTGAGCGTCCCCATTATGCTGATCTGAGAGAGATTCAGCTGACGGAGCCCAGGGAGGACGCCTACATTGCCCAGACGCTTTTTTCGGCTATTTCAACGGGAACGGATATGAAGACCTACAAGGGGCAGCAGCACCCGGAGCAGTGCTACTATCCCCTGGTGCCGGGCTATGAGACGGCGGGCATCGTGGCGGCAAAGGGGCCGGCCGCCGACGGACGTCTGGAAGTGGGGGACCGGGTCATGATCAACGAGTGCCGGAAGTACGGGGACGTCTGCGCGGCCTGGGGCGGCGGCAGCGAATTTACGGTGAAGGATTCCAACACCACCAACGACCAGTTTGACTACATGGTAAAGCTTCCCGACAACGTCACCTACCAGCAGGCGGTGCTGGCGTATCTTGCCTGTGTGCCTTTAAAGGGCATTTCCAGACTGACCTTAAGGCCGGGGGAGACCATTGTGGTCATCGGCGCTGGCATGGTGGGAATCTCGGCCATTCAGGAGCTGAAGATCCTGGAGCCCTCCCTTCAGGTCATCTGCATTGAGAGAAACGCCTTCCGCAGAACCATTGCGGAGAACTATGCGGATATCGTGACCTCGCCCGCCCAGGCAATTTCCGTCATCTACGACGCCACCAACGGAAAAATGGCGGACCAGCTCATGGAGTGCAGCGGCAACCCGGAGGTGGTGGGCACGCTGCATCAATACATCAAGGACGGCGGCTGGGAGGAGGATGACCGGCCCGCCCACATTCATTTGCAGGGAGATTATCCGGACCGGATCATTTTTGACCATTATCACAGATGGTTTGTGAAAAATGCCACTATCACCATGACCTGTGCCCTGAAGGCGGGGTGTAAGGAGCAGGTGCTTTCCTGGATCTCCGAGGGAAAATTCGACACGGAGAAGCTTCCGGTGGAGGTGTGGGGGGTATCCCAGTGTACAGAGGCCTTTGCCTATCAGGAAAAGGCGGGGGCGGACTGTTTTAAGATTTTGTTTGACTGGTCAAGATAGGAAAGAAAATGAGGCGGAACATACCATGGAAGCTGGGAAAAGGAAAGGGACCGGGCGCGGAGAAACGGCGCGCGAATTAGAGCTGGTGCATTTTCAGATCACGAAAAACTGCAATCTCAGATGCTGGTTTTGCGGACAGTGGGGGAAAAAGGGATTTTTCTCCGACGCCCGGGGAACCCAGATGAGTCTGGAGGACTGGGGCAGGGTCGTCGCGCAGTTGGTGGATTACCGGCGGGAAACAGGCAATTCGCCGGATGTCATTTTGTGGGGCGGCGAGCCCCTTTTGTGCCCTTTTTTTGAGGAGCTGACGTATCTTTTGCGGGAAAATGGGTTCGCCCTGGGGCTGGTGACAAACGGAACGCGGATCGACCGGTATGCCCCGCTGCTGAAGAAGGAGTTTCGCCGCATCTATGTCTCCGTGGACGGGGATCGGGAAAGCCACGACAGTGTCCGGGGACCGGGGGTATTTGACAAGGTCTCGGAAAATCTCAGGTTGATCTATGGCGGGAACGCGAAGATTTCCATTATGACAGTGATTTCCCAGGAGAATCTGGAAAAATTACAGGCGCTGCCGGAGGTGCTCTGCGATCTTCCCTGCGACGAGATCCTGCTGCAGGAGCTGATCGTGCTTTCCCGCCGGGAGGCGGAAGCATATAAGCAGTGGATGTGGGAGAGCTTTGGCATCCATGCGGCGGAAATTGATTCCTGGGTGGGCAGTCCCGTGGACCAGAAGAAAAAGTCGGAGGCCCTTGGGGAGATATTGAAAAGAAAGTATCCCAGGAAAGTGACCTGGCTGCCTCACGGCCATGCCGTGGGCCATTGCAGATCGCCCTTTTCCCATATCCATATCGCCTGGAACGGGAATGTGCTCTACTGCACGGATTTCTATGATTTTGCGGCGGGAAACGTGAGGGAACAGCCGCTGCTTGAAATTTTTGACAATGATCTGTCGGAGAAATTCCGGGAGGAGATCCAAGAGGGGCGCTGCGTGACCTGCCGGCATTGCTCCTGGATCAACAGCCAGGACTTTCATATTTAGGATGTAAATGTCCTGGAACGGAAAGGAGAAAATAGAAATGGAATTTGGGAATGCGACCTGGGGTTTTCGAGAGCTGCCTCTGGAGGAACAATTAAAAATTACCCGCGGCATGGGGCTGGGTATCCTGGAGCTGGGAATCGCAAATGCGCCCGGAGATCTTGCCCTTTCGGCGGGGGAGGCGCAGATCCGGGAGGTGAGGGATCTGTACCAAAGTTATGGGGTAAGGCTCCGCTACGGGTCCACCGGCAATGATTTCACCACCGGGGACCGGACAGATCTGAAGAAGCTTAAAAGGGTCTGCGATCTCTGCCAGAAGCTGGGGATCGAATACCTGCGGATTTTTTCGGGATTTTCGCCGGTAGGGGAAGTGACGGGAGAACGCTGGGACAACATGATCGCCTGCCTGAAGGAAGCGGACGCCTATGCCCGGACGAAAGGTGTGTATCTGGTGATCGAGACCCATGGCGGCGTCAGATCCTTTGCGGACGGGGTGGAGCATTTTATGAGCACCTCCTCCCAGCCGGAAACGCTGTACCGTATGCTTGGGGAACTGCCGGACACCGTAAAGGTAAATTTCGACCCGGCCAATCTCTGGGCTGTGGGGATTCAGCACCCGGAGGAGGTGTACGAAGCCTGCAGGGAGCGGGTGGCCATGGTCCATCTGAAGGACTTTGCGCCGCTGCCCTCGGGGCATCTGCGCCCGGCGGCCTGCGGGGAGAGCCGGATGGATTGGAAGAAGATTTTGACAGCCCTTAAGGATTATGAGGGAGCGGCGTTGTTTGAGTACGAGAACCCGGAGGATGTGGCGGAAGGGTCCAGGCGGTGCTATGAATATATCATGGAATGGATGGATGCGTAAAGGTCATGGGGAACGCGAAGATTTCCGGGGGGTAACCTGAAGGAATGGCGCGCATCCGAAAACCGCCTGTGGGAAGGCGCTGCAAAAGTGCAAAAGTGCCTCTCCCACAGGCGGTTTTTAAATCTTTCTGAAACATAAATCGGGCAGGCGGCTTTAGGGCGTCTGTTTTTTCAATAAGGCGAGTTCTGCCTGGAGTGCCGAGATTTCGGCGTCCTTCTGGGCGATGGTCCCATCCTTCTGCGCGGCAAGCTCCCTGAGATTTTCAATGGTGGCCTGCATGTCCTCGATCATCAGCTGCGAGGTGTTCCGGTCCAGTATCAACAATGCTTCCGAATACATAGCAATCAACTCCTTGGGGTGTATGCGGAATTTCACGATGTCCTGGTAGCAGTCGAGAAATTCCGGGTATGTATTGACCAGCTGAACGATCCGCTCCGGGTCGTCGGAGCTTAGGAAGGTCAGCCAGGCCTCCAACGGGTTACTTATATTGTGGACTACCTGATGAAATATGTCAAGGGATACATAGATGGTTTTAAAAAGAGAAGTCACTTTCGCGCCGCTGTCATAGGTGATCTGCTGGCGGTGGATATAATTTGGCGAGGCCGCTAAAAATGGTTTCGCGCTGTGCTCCATGATGACGATCATGATGACTGGCTTTAGGTCCCGGAAGGAGAAGCGTTTGCCCCGCTCCGACTTGACCCGGTTGTACTGGCGCATGATCAGGTCCGACTCGTAGCAGCAGCTGCGCTCCCCGGAGAAATAGTAGCCGATCTTCTGAATCTCCACGTTGATGACAGTGCCGTCGGCCAGCTCCACCAGCAGGTCCATGATGACCAGACTTCCGGCCTCGGAGAGCTTGTTCCCGGACTGAGGAAGGACCTGACGGATCCGGACCTTCTGGGAGAGGAGGGCGGAGAGAAAGGCCTCCAGGCGCTCCGGGTGGAGGTCGGGGTTCATGATGTGCTTGAAAAAAGTATCGTAGGTGATGATAAGCCCCCGCTTCCCCATAAGGAGAGCCAGAAGCTTTTCCTGATGCTCCTGCTCGAAGCCCAGGTAGGTCTGGTAGCTGCGGG
>CALWDR010000010.1 GCA_944376745.1 uncultured Lachnospiraceae bacterium | reverse complement strand
AAGCCCTCAGGAGGGAAGTATGAACACAAGATTCTATAACGCGAAAATTTTAGTAACCAGGGAGGATAAGTCCTTCGAGATCCGGGAGGGCGAGCTCTGGGTCAGGGGAAATACCATCTGCTATATCGGCGACGGCAGAGAGGGGGAAGCCGCTGATGCAGTAAGCGGAATCGGCGAGGCGGAGCAGGCTTTGCGGGAGGCGAGTCGGCGGCCTGACCCTAGGGAATTAGGCTGGGACCGGGAGATCGACGCGGAGGGCAACCTTCTCATGCCGGGCTTTAAAAATGCCCACACCCATTCCGCCATGACCTTCCTTCGGTCCAGCGCGGACGACCTGCCCTTGCAGGAATGGCTGTATGAACAGGTATTTCCCAGGGAGGCCCAGCTGAAGGAGGAGGACTCCTACTGGCTGACGGCCCTGGCGAACCTGGAATATCTCACCAGCGGGATCACCGCCCAGTTTGACATGTATTTCTTCCAGGATATGGTGGCAAAAGCCTGCGTGGACATGGGCTTTCGGGTGGTGCAGACCAGCGGCCTCAACAATTTCGGCGGCACGGTGAAGGAACTGGAGGAAAAATATCTGCGCCTGAACAATTACCATGAGCTGAGCTCCTATATTCTGGGCTTCCATGCGGAGTACACCACCAGCAGGGAGCTGATGGAGGGGGTGGCATCCCTGGTGCAGAAGTACAAAGCTCCCATGTTCGTTCACAATTCCGAGACGAAGCGGGAGACCGACGAGTGCCGCCAGCGCTACGGCATGAGCCCCACCCAGCTGTTTGACTCCATGGGCATGTATGATTTTGGAGGCGGCGGCTATCACTGCGTGTGGTTTGACGACGCCGATCTGGATATTTTCGCCAGGCGCGGCCTTACGGCGGTGACCAATCCCGGCTCCAACGCCAAGCTGGCCAGCGGTATCGCCCCTGTAGACGAAATGCGAAAAAGGGGCATCAATCTGGCTATCGGCACCGACGGCCCCGCCAGCAATAACTGCCTGGATATGTTCAAGGAGATGTTCCTGGTGACCTCCCTGGCCAAGCTTCGGGCCATGGACGCGGCGGTGATGGACGCCAACGAGGTGCTCTACATGGCCACCGCCGGAGGGGCGAAGGGCATGGGCCTTCCAGACTGCGACTGCCTGGCCGTGGGCAAGAAGGCTGACCTTATCATGATCGATCTTAAGCAGCCCAACATGCAGCCCATCCGCAATATCACGAAAAATCTGGTCTACAGCGGCAGCAAGCAGAATGTGAAACTGACCATGATAAACGGGAAGATCCTCTATGAGGACCAGAAATTCCATGTAAATCTGGATACAGACGAGATCTACCGGAAGGCCAACGAGATCGTGGAGAGGATAAAATAGAGCGCGGGCGTAAATACGGCCCGGCAGCGCCGGAAATCTGCCGCGCGCAAGCATGGCCCGGCGGCGCCGATTTCTGCCGCACGCAAGCATGGCCCGGCGGCGCCGGGAGTCTGCCGCGCGCAAGGATGGGAGCGATTATGAGGATCACCTATATTCATCACAGTTGTTTTACAGTAGAAATAAAAAATAAGGTACTGATTTTTGATTATTTCCGGGGAGAGCGGATGGCGGAGTGCGCCTATGAGAGGAGGCTTCCCGATTTTCCCCGGGACCGGGAAATTTATGTATTTTCCAGCCATCAGCACCGGGACCATTTTGATCTGGAGATCTTCCGCTGGCAGGAAATCTATCCGAATATCCATTATATTTTGCCAAAGGAGATCCGGCTTGGCGACAATTATCTGAAGCGTAACGGCATCGACCCCGCCGTGAAGGAGCGGATATACTGGATGAAGCCGGGAGAAGTGCGGCGGCTGGGAAACGGGGCGACGGATTTGGAGCAGGCAACGGCGGGAGAGCCGGGAGGAGAAAGCCTTACAGTGGAGACTTTGCGCTCCACCGACGAGGGCGTGGCCTTTCTTGTGACCTGCGAGGGCAGGAGCATCTATCATGCCGGGGACCTGCACTGGTGGCACTGGGAGGGGGAGGAGGACGCCTTCAACGCCTGGCAGGAGGAGACCTATAAGAGCCAGATAAACCGGCTGGAAGAACGGCTGGCGGGCCGTGCGCTGGATGCGGCCTTTGTGGTGCTGGACCCCCGCCTTGGGGACGCGGCCTTCTGGGGGATGGATTACTTTATGACCCACGTAAAGGCCCGGTACGTGCTGCCCATGCACCTGTGGCAGAGGTATGAGCTGATCGGGCAGTACAAGCGCAGGCTGGAGGCGGAGCCCTTCCGGGAGCGGATCTTGGCGGTGACGGGGGAAAATCAGGTGTTTGAGGTGGAGTGAGCAGGAAAATACTTGATTTTCACTGCCAAAAGGAGTATTCTTTTTTCAGAAATCACAGGATTTCAGAAAGCTGACAGAAAGGCTTTGGAATATTTTTTAACGATACGGAGGCGGTTGATATGACAAAGTACAGGATATTAGGAATTTTCCTCTGTGCGATGCTGTGTGTGGGATTCCTTCCCGCGAAAGCTTTTGCGCAGGAGAACAGTCAGGAGGTTGGCACAAAGGAAGAGTTTATCAGCGCATTGGAGGACGCTTCGATCACTACGATCCACATCACGGCATCCATGGATTTGACAGGGACCGGTGTGCAGGAGGTGAGCGGACGGACCATTGACCTGGGCGGGAATACGATTTACGCGGACAATTTTACACTGATCTTCCAGGGGACTGATTTTACGATCAAAAACGGGACGTTTGACGCAAAGGGCGGAAGCTACGCGCTGTTTGTGGGTGATAGTGGGACAACGGATAATGTTCTGATCGAAGGCGTCACCATGAACGGCGGCATCAATATCTATAATGCCACAAATGTAATATTGCGGGATGTGGACATAACCGGTATGCAGTATTATGCCATATGGTGCGACGAGCACGGCCAGGCGACGGTAGAGAGCGGAAATTTTAAGACAAACGGTGTCGCTGTGCTGGGTCTTACGCCCTCGGATACAGACAGTTCCCTTCAGATCAAAGGGGGAAATTTTGTGACGAACGGCAAGCCGCTCGTCCTGGAAGCAGATGATAAAGCTTGGGGCGACCCGGTGATAAGCGGCGGGAAGTTTGATGTGCAGGTGGACGCGGCTTACTGCGCGCCCGGATATTCTTTGGTTCAGAACGAGGACGGTAGCTATGGTGTCTGCGGACATACCAATACGGAGGTGCGGAATCGTGTGGAGGCGACCTGCACGGAGACTGGCTATACAGGCGATACGTATTGTAAGGATTGTGGGAAATTATTGTCCGGCGGGACGGAAATCCCTGCGGCAGGGCACACCCTTTCGGAGCATGCGGCCTGGATGGGGGACGACGTCAGTCACTGGCATGTGTGCGCCAGCTGCGGTGTTAAACTGGATGAGGGAGCGCATATAAGCGACAATGGTGTGGTCACGGTCCAGGCTTCGGAGACGGAAGCGGGGGTGAAAACCTATAGCTGTACGATTTGCGGACAGGTGCTGAAGACGGAAGCGATTCCGATGACGGGAAATGCGGACTTGGGTACTGCCCCGACGGAACCCAACGAAACGGAAACGCCAAAGACAGGTGAGAGCACAGATATGACATGGTACAGGCTCTTAATGGTGATCTTTGGAAGCGCAGCGGCGGCGATGGGCGTTGCAATGCGCATAGAAAATAAAAAGCAGCGCCAGAAATAGCGGTATGCGCAGGAGAGCTGTCCGGGAAAGTCGTTTGAGGACTTAAGGACAGCTTTTTCCACTCTTGAAATCCCGCCCGTCCTATGGTATGATAGGACTTTAGAACGGAGGTGCAAAGCCATGCCCTTTTTCGTAAGCTTTCTGCAATATGCAGGGATCTTGATCCTGCTTGCGGCCATCGCCGTGGGCGGAGTTTTTTTCGGCAGATTTCTGAGAATGAAAAAAGACGCCAGGGAGGCGTCGCAAAATACAAACGAATGATGTTGGAGGAATGATTGTGAAACCATATGGAGTAAATGAACTGCGCCGGATGTACCTGGAATTTTTCGAGAGCAAGGGACATCTGGCCATGAAGAGCTTTTCGCTGGTGCCCCACAACGACAACA
>CALWDR010000009.1 GCA_944376745.1 uncultured Lachnospiraceae bacterium | reverse complement strand
CTTTTCGTGGCCCATCGGGAGGAGATCTTAAGGCAGAGCCTATACACATTCCGTGCTGTTTTGAAGGACGCCAATTTTGGAGAGCTGTTCGTGGGTAATTACCGGCCGGAGAGTATCGACCACCTGTGTCTTTCCATTCAGACCTTCAACTCTCAGGATTTCACCGCTAAGACTGCCCCGGATTTTTATGACTACATCGTTGTAGACGAGTTCCACCATGCGGCGGTGCCCACCTATCAGAAGTTGCTGTCCTACTACCAGCCCCAAATCCTGTTGGGCCTGACCGCTACACCGGAGCGGGCCGACGACAAAAACATCCTGGACACTTTCAAGAACACCGCCCACAAGCTGGACATCCAGACCGCCGTGGAGATTGGCGAACTGGTGCCGGTGCGGTGCATCCGCATCCACACGAACATCGACCTGACCAAGGTGCGGTTCAACAGCGTCCAGTACAACATCCGGGATCTGGAAAGCAAGATCTATGTGCCGGAGCGGAACCAGCTGATCGTGGACACCTGGCTCCAGTATGTAAAGGACAAGCGGACGGTCATCTTCTGCGCCTCCGTCAAGCACGCCCAGGAGATCGCCGGGCGGCTCCACGACGCCGGCGTGTCCTCTGAGGCCGTGTCCGGCGAAATCAAGCCTCCAAAATTTCCGGCTCGAAGTTAGGGTAGAGCAGATTATTTGTGCCGAGACAGGAATTCCAGTTAAAGTCGAAGCCCAGACGTTTCATAATGGACTGGTCCGCCGGGGAATTGTCGCCCTTCTTTTTGTAGCCCTCGGCTTCTCTTTTAGTGATATGGCCCTCGGCCGCCCATTTATCCAGGGTCTCGTTCCAATATCCAAAGGATACCACCGGAAAATGGTCATAATTCTGATAATGTAAAATCGCCTGTACATTTTCCCGAAATGTCATAAAATACCTCCTGATGTTAGAATCATACTTGATTTTTGCGGTGAAACCGCTATGCTTTAGGTAACATTATACTTGGAAAGCCGCGGGAATCAATGTGGAAAATAGTTGAAAAATGCTGAAAAATTGTTTATTATTTGGAAAGGAAGTATTACTTACGGAGAAACTATGGAACGGCGCTGACGCTGTGGGTGCGGGAGGAGAGAAAAAGCATGTTTTTGCGGTATGAAATGGGGGATCAGTCCCTGCAAAGGGCCTATCCGGTTTTAAGAACAAGACAGACGGCAATACTTCCCTTTGCCGTGACAAATCTGGGGGATTTTACCTGTGATAACACTTATTTTACCAGGCGCCAGGGACTGGAGGAATGTCTGTGCCTTTACACACTTTCTGGGGAGGGAACCGCGGAGTATGAAGGGAAACAGGTTCGTTTAAAGCCGGGGGAGGTTCTGCTGCTGGACTGCCGGGAGTATCAGTATTATGCTACCCTGCGGGAGCCATGGCATTTCCTGTGGTTTCATTTTGCGGGAAAATGCGCTTTCGATTATGTCAGGCTGTTAAATTCCTGCGGGACAGGTCCCATTTATCTTGGAAACCGCATTTCCTTTCCGAATTATTATGAAAAGCTGTATTCCCATGCCGCACAGTTTGATCTACAGGGGGAGCTGGTGATGTCGGCGACACTGCAGAATCTGCTGACGGATCTGATCCAGTTGAAAAATACGGAGAGCTTTTCCTCCAAATACGGCAGATACCGCCGGGAGCTGGAGGCGAGTATCTCTTATATGCTGGAACATTTCAGGGAGGATCTCACCGTGGAGCAGCTGGCAAGGCTCTGCCATATGAGCAAATACTACTATATCAAAATATTTAAGGAATATACGGGACAAACGCCCTATGAATTTTTGTTGGGAATCCGATTGCAGCAGGCTCAGAAAATGCTTTTGGAGACAGGAAAGACCGTTGGGGAGATTGGGCTGGAAACCGGCTTCGGCGACAGCAGGAATTTTATCGCCTGCTTCAAAAAGAAGACGGGACTTACGCCTCTCCGGTTTCGGAAGCAGAATCAGGTGGGGATTTAAGACGGAGGAAAACCGGTTTTTCTTTACATTTTCCTGTGCCAGCTTTCCCATGTTTTTGTTGAACCGGTATTCTATCTATGATATACTAAACTCACGAAAACAAGAAAATATGCATAGGAAAATAAATGGAAAGGAAAGGTTCCGACTATGGCAATCTTAATAAAAAACGGACGGGTGATCGACCCCGGCACCGGGACGGACCAACAGGCGGACGTTCTGATCGAGAACGGCAGGATCAAAGAGATCCGTTCCGGGATCGAGGCGGAGGCGGATCGGGTCCTGGACGCCGCCGGGTGCTTTGTCATGCCCGGATTTATCGATCTGCATGTGCATCTGCGAGACCCGGGCTATGAGTATAAGGAGACGGTGGAGACGGGCTCCCGGGCGGCGGCACGGGGAGGCTTCACCACCATCCTTGCCATGCCCAACACCAAGCCCGTGGTGGACAACGGCGACGTGGTGCGCTATGTGTTGAATAAGGCCCAGGACGTGGCTCTCTGCAATGTGCTCCAGGCGGGCGCCATCACCAGAGGCCAGCGGGGGGAGGAGCTTGCGGATATTGAGGACATGGTGGAGGCGGGAATTTCCGCCATCAGCGAGGACGGGAAATCGGTGATGAACGCCCAGCTCTACCGGGAGGCCATGATGCTGGCGGTGAAATACGACATTCCCGTGATGGCTCACTGCGAGGACATCAATCTGGTCCATAAGGGCGTCATGAACGAGGATGAAAACGCGGCCCGGCTGGGCATGCCCGGCATCACCAACGCGGTGGAGGACGTGATCGTGGCCAGGGACATCCTGCTTGCCAGGGAGACGGGGGCACGGCTGCACCTGTGCCATTGCTCCACCAAAGACAGCGTCTGGATGCTGCGAAAGGCCAAGAAGGCGGGACTGCCCGTCACCGGAGAGGTCTGTCCCCACCACTTTACCCTGACCTCCGACGATATCAGGGAGGACGACGCCAACTACAAGATGAATCCGCCCCTGCGCACCCGGGAGGATGTGGACGCCCTGATCGAAGGGCTCAAGGAAGGCGTGATGGACGTGATCGCCACGGACCACGCCCCCCACAGCGAGAAGGAAAAGTCCGGCTCTATCCGAACCGCCCCCTTTGGGATCGTGGGCCTGGAGACGGCGGCGGCCCTGACGATGACGGAGCTGGTGGACAAGGGCATTCTGACGCCCATGCAGATGGCAGAGAAGCTAAGCTATAACCCGGCCCGGGTGCTGGGCATTGACCGGGGCACGCTGGAGCCCGGAAAGACGGCGGATGTGGTTCTGTTTGACCCGGAGGCGGAATATGTTATTGATACGGCGGATTTTTGTTCAAAAAGTAAAAATACGCCCTTTGCGGGGCGAAGGGTGAAGGGCCGGGTGAAGGCCACCATCCTGGCCGGAGAAGTGGTATACGAGAAGGAATAAGGAAACACCCTGCGGGTATCCCTGGATGCCATACGGCAGGAACAAGGAGAGGAGAACACGAAGACATGATAAATAAATTGGTCAAAAAGATTCAGCAGACCAAAGCCCCCGTTGTGGTGGGCCTGGACCCCATGCTTTCCTATGTGCCGGAGCACATTTTGAAAAAATCTTACGGGGAGTTCGGCGAGACCCTGGCCGGGGCCGCCGACGCCATCTGGCAGTTTAATAAGGAAATTGTGGACAAGACCTGGGATCTGATCCCGGCGGTGAAGCCCCAGATCGCCATGTATGAGCAGTTCGGTGTGGAGGGCCTCAAGGCCTTTGAGAAGACGGTGTCTTATTGTCAGGAGAAGGGCTTGGTAGTGATCGGTGACATCAAGCGGGGGGACATCGGTTCCACCTCCGGCGCCTATGCCGCGGGGCATGTGGGCCGGGTGAAGGTGGGCTCTCGGGAGTATACGCCCTTCCATGAGGATTTTGTCACTTTAAATCCCTACATGGGAATCGACAGCGTCAAGCCCTTCCTGGACGTCTGCAGGGAGGAGAAGAAGGGCGTGTTCGTGCTGGTGAAGACCTCCAACCCCTCCAGTGGGGATTTCCAGGACCGTCTCGTGGAGGGACGTCCCCTGTACGAGTGGGTAGGGGAGAAGGTGGCGGAGTGGGGCGCCGATTTCATGGGGGATTCCTACAGCTACGTGGGGGCCGTGGTGGGAGCCACTTACCCGGAGATGGGAAAGGTCCTCCGTAAGATCATGCCCAAAAGCTTTATCCTGGTGCCGGGCTACGGCGCTCAGGGCGGAACCGCCAAAGATCTGGCCCCCTACTTTAACGAGGACGGCTTAGGGGCCATCGTCAATTCTTCCCGGGGCATCATCGCCGCCTATAAGCAGGAGCAGTACGCCTCCTTTGGACCGGAGCACTTCGCGGACGCCTCCCGAGCGGCGGTGGAAGCCATGATCGCGGATATCAACGGCGCGCTGGAGGGAGAGAAGTAATGGCTGAGAAGCCGGAGAGGAAATGGAATGGCTGAGAAATTGGAGGATGAAAAGTAATGGCTGAGAAGTTCAAGGAGCAGGCGGTGGTCATCCGCCAGGAGGAGCTGGCCTACGGAATTTACAGCATGTGGCTGAAAACGGATAAGATCGCGGCCCAAGCCAGGGCCGGACAGTTTATCTCCCTGTACTGCCGCGACAAGAGCCGGATGCTTCCCCGGCCCATCAGCATCTGCCAGGTGGACGCGGCGGACAACGCCCTGCGCATTGTCTACCGGGTGGCCGGAAAGGGCACGGAGGAATTTTCCACCCTGGGCACGGGGAAGGAGATCGAGATCGTGGGGCCTCTGGGGAACGGTTTCCCCAAGAAGGACAAGAAGGCCTTTCTCATCGGCGGAGGCATCGGGATTCCGCCCATGCTGCAGCTTGCCAGGGAGCTTACCTGTGAGAAGCAGATCATTTTAGGCTACCGGGACACCTTATTCTTGCAGGAGGATTTCAGGGGGCTGGGGAAGGTCTATATAGCAACCGAGGACGGCAGCTACGGCACCGAGGGCAACGTCCTTGACGCCATCCGGGAAAATGGCCTTACGGCGGACATCGTTTACGCCTGCGGTCCCACGCCCATGCTGCGGGCCATCAAGCAGTTCGCGGCGGAGCGGGGCATGGAATGCTGGCTGTCCCTGGAGGAGAAGATGGCCTGCGGCATCGGAGCCTGCCTGGCCTGCGTGTGCAGGTCCAGAGAGAAGGATTCCCACACCAACGTGAACAACAAGCGGATCTGTAAGGAAGGACCGGTATTCCGGGCAGAGGAGGTGGACATCGGATGAATATGAAGGTAAATCTGGCGGGCGTCACCCTGAAAAATCCGGTGATGACTGCCTCCGGAACCTTTGGCTCCGGCCAGGAGTACGCGGAAATTGTGGATCTGAATCAGGTGGGGGCCGTGGTGACCAAGGGGGTGGCCAACATTCCATGGGAGGGGAACGCTACGCCCCGGATCGCCGAGACCTACGGCGGCATGCTCAATGCGGTGGGCCTGCAGAATCCCGGTATCGACGTGTTTGTTCAGCGGGATATTCCCTTTTTGATCCAGTACGACACGAAGATCATCGTCAATGTCTGCGGCAGGACCACCGAGGACTACTGCCAGGTGGTGGAGCGCCTCTCTGACCAGCCGGTGGATATGCTGGAGATCAACATTTCCTGCCCCAACGTCAAGGAGGGGGGCATCGCCTTCGGCCAGGACCCCAGGGCCGTGGAGGCCATCACCCGGGAAGTGAAAAAGTACGCCAGGCAGCCTGTCATCATGAAATTAAGCCCCAATGTGACGGACATTGCCGAGATGGCCAGGGCCGCCGAGGCGGGGGGCGCGGACGCCCTCTCCCTCATCAATACCCTCACCGGCATGAAGATCGATATTCACAAGCGCACCTTCGCTCTGGCCAACAAGACCGGCGGGCTCTCCGGCCCGGCCATCCACCCCGTGGCCGTGCGGATGGTATATCAGACGGCCCATGCGGTGAAGCTGCCCATCATCGGCATGGGGGGGATTGCCGCGGCGGAGGACGCCATCGAGATGCTTCTGGCGGGGGCCACTGCGGTGGCTGTGGGCACGGCCAATTTCGCCAACCCCACGGCTACGGTGGAGATCGTGGAGGGCATCCGGCGCTACATGGAGGCCTATGGGATCGAGGATGTGGTGGAGCTGATCGGGGCGGTGCGGTAGGCGGAAGAGCTGGTCATGCCGGCCCAGGTCCTGTGCTGTGAGGTTGGGGACCTGATGGAGAAGGCGGTCTGTGGCTTGCTGTCTGAACTGTTACAAATATCCCTCCTATAGGTGAAAGGTGCCGCCGATTCCCGATTGAAAATATCCGCCACATATGCTAAAATACAAAAGAACGATATAGATGAAAAAAACGGTTTTGCTATAACACATGCCGCATTGCGACTGCAAATATTTTACAGCGGAAAGACAGGTAATATTTATGGAACGATACAAACAGGAATTTATCGAATTTATGGTGGACAGCGGGGTGCTCCGCTTCGGAGAATTTACGTTAAAGAGCGGGCGCAAATCCCCCTTTTTCATGAATGCGGGGGGATATGTGACGGGAAGCCAGCTCCGCCGTCTGGGGCAATATTATGCCAGGGCCATCCACGACAGCTACGGGGATGATTTTGACGTGCTGTTCGGTCCGGCCTACAAGGGAATCCCCTTAAGCGTGGCCACCACCATCGCTTACAGCGAGCTTTACGGAAAGGAGATCCGCTACTGCTCCAACCGCAAGGAGATCAAGGACCACGGCGATACCGGCATCCTTCTGGGAAGTCCCATCAAGGACGGCGATAAGGTGGTCATCATCGAGGATGTGACCACCTCCGGCAAATCCATCGAGGAGACCTTCCCCATTATCCAGGCCCAGGGCAAGGTAGAGATCAAAGGGCTGATGGTGTCCTTAAACCGCATGGAGCGGGGAAAGGGAACCAAGAGCGCCCTGGAGGAGATCAAGGAGACCTACGGGTTTGACGCCAACGCCATTGTGACCATGGCGGAAGTGGTGGAATATCTGTATAATAAGCCCTATAAAGGAAATATCTATATTGACGATGCTTTGAAAGCCGCCATCGACAGCTACTATGAGCAGTATGGCGCGGAATAGGAGGCCGAAATGAACGAAAAAACCTATAAGACCATGAAGATCGCCGGCGCGGGGAACATTGCTCTTGGAATCATCATTCTGGTTACGGGGGTGGCCTGCGGTATTTTGGCCATCATCAACGGCGCGGGACTGATCCGCCGCAAGTCAGACATTTTATTTTAAGGAATGTAAAAGTGAATGAAAAGCATAAGAAAATACTCCGAATATGCAGTAAGGTCATATTCGGAGTCTATATTATATTGTTGATTTATTTTCTGTTTTTTGCGGAGAGCACCGGGCGGACCTTCGAGGGACGCAGCTATCATTACAATCTTGTGTTGTTTAAGGAGATAAAAAGGTTCATCGTCTACCGCCACAGTCTGGGCGCGACGGCGGTGGCCTTAAATTTGCTGGGCAATATCGCGGCCTTTATTCCCTTTGGCATGCTTCTGCCCGTCTTTCACCGAAGATTCCGTTCCCTTTTGTACATGACGCTTCTGACCCTGGAATTCAGCCTGGCGGTGGAGCTGCTGCAGCTGGTGACGAAGGTGGGAAGTTTCGACGTGGATGATCTGCTGCTGAATACCATCGGCGGCATGCTGGGGTATCTGGCCTTTTGGAGTTTGAACAAGATCAGGAGAATGTGGGATGAAAAGAAGAAATCGAAAAACCCATAATTATAAATTTACCGAGAAGAAGCATTCCGTAAGGGGAATTGCCGCCCTGGCCCTGGCTCTGGTGTCTCTGGGACTGGGCGTTGCCATGTGTATCGTTTCGGCCCGGGCGAAGGGAGCGGGAAGCGTATATCTGGGCAGTATGGGAGTGTTGTCCCTGTTGCTGGCTCTGGCGGCCTTTGTGACGGCGGTGCTAAGCCTTCGGGAGGACAAAAGCTACCGGGGCTTTCCGGTGGCGGCCACGGTGGTCTCGGGGCTTATTCTGGGCGGCTGGATCGCCCTCTATGTGGTGGGATTTCTGATATAAGAAGATATGTGAGGAGCTTTTTTGGAGCCGGCTGCCGTGAGCGGCTTAGATGTAAATGCTGTCTATATGATTTCGCATAAAAAAAGGAAAGAGAATGGAGAGAGCCATGGGCTATAGAGAGTTATATGCGCCGTATGCGCAGGAGGTTGCGGAGCGGTATCCGCTGGTGATGGAGCGGATTGCCGGGATACAAGAGGAGGAGACGGTGCAGGAGCCGTACCGGGATTATTTCCGCAGGACGGCGGCATTTATTACGCAAATGCATAAAGCTGAGCAGGAGATCGCAGCGGGAACCTTTTTCCAGAAATCGCTGAAAGAACTAAAGGAATGGAATTATTATGCATATGCAGATATTTTGCCGGAGGGGTATGAGGAGAGCTATGCCAATCCGGTCTATGCCGTAAAAAGGCTGGGAGAATCCTATGGAAGGCTTCTTTCCATGCTCTACGCCAATATCCGCAATATGATCGGCTATGCCATGGAAAATGCCGTCTATGAGCTGACCATCTACGGGGAACTGTTTGTGGAGATCTACAACTGCTTTGAGGACCCGGCGGAGGTAAGCCCGGAGGAGATTCAGAGGATCTTGTACTGGTTTTTCCACGATTACAGCGAGGTCTTTGTGGAGCGCTCTATTTTGCGGCAGGTGAACACGGAGGACGATTTCTTTGCCCGGATCATCCGGGAGGCAGATTTCGGCGACCTGCGCTATCTCTACCGCTACGGCCATTATATCAGTGAAAATGAGCTGCGGGTGGCAGAGTTTTTAAATCGGATGCCAGAGGAGCAGATCCAGGCCATGGCGGACACCTGGACGGAGGGGTACCGCATCGGCTTTGAGGTCACCAGAAAGGATTTATCCAAGAAGAAAACCGTGGAGATCTATTATCCCGTGGGCTTTGAGCGGATCGTCCGGGCGGCCTTTGATAATTTTGAGAAGCTGCATTTAAAGCCGGTCATCCGTCGGGGGGAGAACGGGCGGTTCGGGGTGACCTCCACTCCGGCCAATCCCCAGTACGATTTTGACCACAAGGCGGACGCGGCGGCCTATCTGGACAAGGCTTATGTGGAGCGCCGGCTGGAGTGTCTGAAAAATAGCTGGGAGAGCCATAAAGCGCTGGCGGCCCTCTACGCCGGTCCGGCAGTGATAGAGACCTTTGGAAGCGAGCCCTTTACGCCCAAGAGCAAGGCGGCCAACTATGAGTACAGCGAAAAGCAGCAGAAGCTGAACGTGTATTACGCCAACATGGCCGGGCAGCTTTTGAACCAGTATATCAAGGGGGAGGAGCGCAGCTTTACCATTATCGCCTACCCCATCCCCGAGATTGGGGAGCAATTCCAGGAAATTTTTGAGAAGACCGTGGAGCTCAACAATCTGGATTACCACCTCTACCAGCGCATGCAGCAGAAGCTCATCGACGTGCTGGATCAGGCGGAGTCTGTGCGCATCCGGGGCAGGGGGGAGAACCGCACGGATCTGACGGTGGCCATCCGGCCCCTGGAGCATCCGGAGCGGGAGACCGCCTTTGAGAACTGCGTGGCCGATGTGAATATTCCGGTGGGAGAGGTCTTTACGTCTCCCAGACTGAAGGGCACCAACGGAATTCTCCATGTGACCCAGGTGTATCTGGGCCAGCTGAAGTATGTGGATCTGGAGTTGACCTTTACGGACGGCATGGTCACGTCCTATCACTGTAAAAATTTTGCGTCGGAGGCGGAGAACCAGAAATTTTTGAAGGAAAATCTGCTGTTCCACCACGACAGCCTGCCCATGGGTGAGTTTGCCATCGGCACCAACACCACCGCCTACCGGATGGGGCGGGACTACGATATCGGCGCGAGACTGCCCATTCTCATCGCCGAGAAGACCGGGCCCCACTTTGCGGTGGGCGACACCTGCTACAGCCATGCGGAGGATACGCCGGTCTATAACCCGGACGGCAAGGAGATCGTATCCAGGGACAACGAGGTGTCCATTCTGCGCAGAACCGACCCCGACAAGGCGTATTTTAACTGCCACACGGACATCACCATCCCCTACGACGAGCTTGACAGCATTGTGGCCGTCACCCGGGACGGGCGCAGCCTGCCGGTGATCGAGAATGGACGGTTCGTGGTGGAAGGAACGGAGGAGCTGAATGGGCCGCTGGAGGAGAAATATAAGCCTACTTTAGAAGAATTTTATAGAAATGACAATATAAAAATAGATTTTGCAAGTCCGCGGTTCTGGAGGGGACTATGACAGAAGTGCAATGCAGTAAACTATTCAATCGGTATGGTGCCTGGTGATCATAGCTGCGAGGTGATACGGATGGAATATCCGGGGTATGGGGAAGGTGGAGATCAGTTATTCAACCAGTCCCCTTTCCGAGTATATTGGGTACCATGTATATGAACTGCTTGGGCAGGAGGTACATGGGACAAGGCTTGGAATTTACAATGGAAAATGTGTTGTCGCCTGTAAAAACTTCCTAAGTCCCGGAGAAACGCTGTTAGAGTTTAAAGATATTAAAAACATGTATAGTGAAAAAATGGAACAGATGATGGACAGCTATTCAGACGCTGTAGAAGGACCGATTTTAAACATGGTTCTTGAGATGGGCGTGATCACGGATAGATCTGGAAACAATTTACAAAAGAGAGAACGGGGAAGCGATCAAGCCTTTTATGTTCATCAGCCACCTGGAAAATGAATTGTAAAAAGGTAATGCAGTGCAGATATGAGGATGTTCTACTGCCGACATTGCAGAAGATCAATGGAGATTGAGAAAAATCCGGCACGGTGTGGCCGCCGCAGTGGCGTGTTTTTTTGTGATGTAAAAAACGGACGTAAAAATTTTCAAATTTCCTCTTCAAATTTCCTGTCAGGTGTGTTATAATACCATTCATGGAAGCATAGCTCAGCTGGGATGAGCGCTCGCCTGACTAGCGGGAGGCCAAGGGTTCGAGCCCCTTTGCTTCCATTTTTTTGATATGGGATATGCAGGAGAACCCATGGATGCCACGAATTTTCATCTCATTGTCGTCTGCACTCCGTAATCTAATAGCTGAATCAGCAGTTCAACCTCATTATCAGGCGCTTTTTCATATCCCTTCTGAAGCCATCTGAGAAATACCGTCAAAAAAATATCCGCAACAAAGGATGATATGATTTCCATCCGTTCCTCCGATACATGAGGATTGAGGGAAAGGAATGCGGGACGGACATTGACTTTTGTATGTTCTTTAAGCGCATGAAGAAAATTCATGTTTGTATTCTTGATCAACAGCGCCATGTAAATATTTTTATGCTTAACCATAAATTCATAAAGCTCACAGACACCTTTTTGAGGATCGGTAATTCCCATTGAAAGCGTGTCAAGTAATTGAATGTTATCAGCAATGACATCGTCAATCAATTCACCGATATGCGCATAATGATAGTAAAACGTATTTCTGCTGATATCAGCATACTCGCAAAGAGTACTGACAGTGATATGATCAATATAGTTTTTCCCCATTAATTCAATGATTGCTTCTTTTAAAAGTTTCTTCGTCTTTGCTATTCGTCTGTCTTCTTTCCGAACGTCATGTAAATCGTTCATTTTCCATGCTCCTTTTTGCGCATTTTTTTCTTTTATGTGCGAAACTTTGCAATAATAGACAAAGTGACCATTGTAAGTTTATCCAAACATGCTATTATTTCCATAAACGCGTTTGTATTTTTATCATATGGCAGATGAAAATCATTTACCGTCTTCCATAATGGAATTATAGCATATGCCATTCCAATTTGCAAAAAAGAAACAAAAAGGAGGATGTTTAGAGTATGGGCAAAAAATTATCTCTTAAATTCAAAGGACTTTGGGCGACGGGGTTTATCTCGGTTTGTGCCGTACAGGCCGTCATGAACTACGTGCAGCTTTTCGCGACAGACTATCTCGGCATCAGTGTCACCCTTTTTGGCACGCTTATCATGTGTTCAAAATTTTTTGACGCGTTCACAGACGCGGTGGGTGGGATTCTTGTTGACAAGACACATTCAAAGCTGGGAAAAGGAAGACCTTACGACCTTGCGCTTATAGGCTATTGGGTATGCATCATCTTGATATTCTGCCCCCCGAATGTCGGGACGACTGGCAAGCTCATTTACGTGGTAGTGATGTATACTTTGGCCAATGCAGTATTTGCCACATTATATAATTGTGGGAATACGGTTTACCTGGCAAATGCATTGGAGGATCAGAGCCAAAGCGTTTCTGCCGTTGCTTTTGCCGGCGTTTTGGGGACTTTATTTAGCACAATCATGGGAATGATTCTTCCTAAAATGATCACTTCGATGGGAGAAGCCCCCTATGGATGGCTCAAAATTGGTCTCTGCGTGGGAATTCCTATGATTGCGTTGGGCAGTCTCAGATTTATTTTTATCAAAGAAAAACGAAACACGAAGACGGCCACGGAAACATTTGCTATAAAAGAAATGTTCGTGGCACTTGCAAAAAACAAAATTGCCATAATCGTTGCCGCCATTAGCCTCCTCAGCAGCATTGGCATCAACCTATACCTTGGCGTTACCGCTTATTATTGTAAATATATCATGGGCAATTTTGAATTGGCATCCATTATGTCCCTTACTTTACTGGCCATCGTCTTCCTCGTCATGGCCATGCCCGCTCTGGCCAAGCGGTTCGGCCTTATCAGAATATTGAGAATCTGCGCGATCGTGGGAGCCGGAGGCTTTTTGTTGAAGCTTTTCAATATTTCAAGTGTCCCTTTGCTGATCACAAGCTCACTTATCAGCACAGTCGGCTTTTATGCGTTTAATTCTTTCGTCCCTGCCATGCTTATTGACAGCATGGATTACGGTGAATGGAAAAATAAAATTCGCTGTGAGGGCAGTATCACAGCTGCCAACAGTCTGGCGGCAAAAGTCGGTACCGCCGTTGGAATGGGGCTTGTCGGGGTTCTTCTTGGATTGGCAGGGTATGAGGGTGTTCTTGATGTTCAGCCTCAATCCGCGAATTCCATGATCATAGCGCTGTATACATGGGTTCCCGCCGCGTTCTGCGTCATTGAGTATATCCTGCTGCGCGCATATGACATAGAGGGGAAATTGCCTGAAATACGCGCGGAATTAGCTGCGCGCCATGAGGCGAAAAATAATGTCCGCTCAGAATAAGCGCCCACATATAAAAACAACACATATAAAAACAAAAAGAAAGGCAAGGTGATAAGTAATGTCTGATATTATGCTTTTCTCCGATTTGCGGGGAGAACTCATTCTGGACAAAGGAAGGACTTATGAATTAACGGAAACGATTGAGCTTAACAAGCCTGTGCATATAAACGGTCAGGGTGCCACATTGTATATTCCGGCCATGGTGGGGCTGCATATCACCTCTTCAGACGTCACAGTCGAAAACCTGAACATAAAGCAGGCTTCCACGTCCATATATATTGAAAATAAAGGCGGTATACTGGACAACATAACTTTGCGGGATTGTCATTTTGACGGTTACCGGGTTGCTGGAATCATGGGCGGCGCTTCCGAATCAGATTGCTTATGCAAAAATATCACGATAAGTGGATGCAGCCTTCAATCCGCATATAAGGAAAAATTGGAAGGCATCTGCAACGACATTTTTTTCGCTGCCGCAATCGCCCATAAAAATGTGGGAAACGCGGTGCTGGATGGATTGAACATTCAAAATTGTGAAATACACGGACTATCCACGTGCAATGTGTTCATTTTGCCCGGAATATCCCAAAGTCTGTCTGTGGACATTTCCTTTACGGAATGTGCCGTGAAAAACATTATGATTGACAAATGCTCCCTTACCGGAGCAAATGATACGTCGATTGCCATTCAGGCGAACCTGATCAACAACATACGCTGCGGAGCCGAAAACGTTGTCGTCACAAACTGCGCTGCGGATGTAGGCATCACAGGAATCTCCGCCTCCTCCGGCTCTCCCTTGAAGGGCAGCTGCTACGGCAGTTATTTTAGAGGATTTAAGTGTATTGGAAATACAATTTATGGTTCCAGCCGTGTTGGTGAGGAAATGTCAGCCGTCAACATCAGTGCGGGTGAAATTGACTATTATTCCGATGCGCAATGTTATGACAGTTATATCCGCGATGTGGAAATCCGTGACAACTGCATTCATGACTGCGAGCGTGGAATCAACGTGCATGCCGCTTATTCTATCATTGATGCCGAAGAAGCGGGACGTCTGGAAGGAAACTTTGTTGAAAATGTGGTCATTGAAAATAATCATTTGAAGGATGTGGACACCTGTTTCATGCTGCTGGGCGCGTGGATTGATGGCCGCAGGCTGGACTGGCATCTGGGCAATGAGAAAAAAACGCAGTTCTGGCTTCCACGTTTTGAAGACCACAGCAAAACCTCCTTTGTCGTAAAAAACAATTATATCCGGTCTCTTCGCTGTGAATACAACGATTGCGATGGCTATAAAAACTGCGTCCTTGCTTCAGGAGCGTATGCGCGCGGCAACAGCCTGATGATAGGAAATCGGATTGACGAAGACATCGTTTTTCAAAACAATACCTTTGTCAACGGCGAGGATCATATAAAAGTAGCGGACGCGATTTTGGAAGACTGGGTAAAAGACGGCGGCGGCAATAAAGTATCTGAGGTATTTAGGAATTTTAAATGGAAATCATGATAACGGATACCGGCATGTGAAAATCTTTCGATTTCTTTTTCCCAAAGGTTTACTGCATTGATTGACGCAAAAGTGTATGTACAGCCCGAGTTTGCGCGTAAACGGCAAATTCGGGCTGTAAACTGTTTTTGGAAAGCCCTAATTCATAAGAATTGATATTAAGTGTTTGCAGGGGAGTTTAGTTCTCTGAACAGATCACTCATTTATTAGAATAACAAAACAATAAAAGGAAATAAATAAGAAAAATGAATAAATCCCATAATAAAATGTTATAAGAAAAAGGGATGAATTTTTCGGTGGAATATTATATGATTAGGTTAGCAAAAAACGTGTGGGCCATAGAGGCAGAGCGTTTTGCCGAAGCGGCCGGAAGGGCCGCTGTGGAACTGGTTAATTTCAAATGAGAGAAAAGGAGATACGACATGGCAAAAGTAGGAATCGTAATGGGCAGTGATTCGGATATGCCGGTCATGGCAAAGGCGGCAGATATATTAGAGCAGTTTGGGATCGACTATGAAATGACGATCATTTCCGCGCACCGGGAGCCGGAGGTATTCTTTGAATACGCCAAAACCGCCGAGGAAAAGGGCTTCAAGGTGATCATCGCGGGGGCAGGGATGGCCGCCCATCTGCCGGGCATGTGCGCCGCGATCTTTCCCATGCCGGTGATCGGAATCCCCATGCATACCACTTCTCTGGGCGGGCAGGACTCCCTGTACTCCATCGTGCAGATGCCCTCCGGAATCCCGGTGGCGACGGTGGCCATCAACGGCGGCGCCAACGCGGGGATACTGGCGGCAAAGATCCTGGCAACCTCCGACCCGGAGCTTCTTAAGAAAGTAAAGGACTACGCCGTGAGCCTGAAGGAGCAGGTGCAGGCCAAGGACGCAAGGCTTCAGGAAGTGGGTTATCAGGAGTATATGAAAAAGTAAGATAAATGCAGTCTTCAGGCATGGCTAAAGCGCCATCGCGCCCATGAGATACAAAAAATTGGAGGAATCAATATGGATTACAAGAACGCCGGAGTAGACATTGAGGCCGGTTATAAATCGGTGGAATTGATGAAAAAACACGTCATGGAGACCATGCGTCCGGAGGTGCTCACAGGACTGGGCGGGTTTTCAGGAGCATTTTCCATGAAAAACATCAAAAATATGGAGCACCCGGTGCTTCTGTCGGGCACGGACGGCTGCGGGACCAAGGTGAAGCTGGCCTTCATCCTGGACAAGCATGACACCATCGGCATTGACGCGGTGGCTATGTGCGTCAACGACGTGGCCTGCGCCGGAGGGGAGCCCCTCTTTTTCCTTGATTACATTGCCTGCGGGAAAAATTACCCGGAGAAGATCGCATCCATTGTCAGCGGAGTGGCGGAGGGCTGCAAGCAGTCCGGCTGCGCACTGATCGGCGGGGAGACCGCGGAGCACCCGGGACTGATGGAGGAGGACGAGTACGATCTGGCCGGGTTTGCCGTGGGCGTGGTGGACGAGAAGGACATCATTACCGGTAAGGAGATCCAGGCCGGGGATGTGCTCGTCGGCATGGCCAGCTCCGGCGTCCATTCCAACGGATTTTCCCTGGTGAGAAAAGTGTTTTCCATGGACAAGGAGACCCTTGACACATATTATGACGAGCTGGGCACCACTCTGGGGGAGGCCCTCCTGGCTCCCACCAGGATCTATGTGAAGGCCCTTCGGGCCGTCAGGGAGGCGGGAATCCGTATAAAGGGCTGCAGCCACATCACCGGAGGCGGCTTCCAGGAAAATATCCCCCGCATGCTGCCGGAAGGAAAGCGCGCCGTCATTGAGAAAGGCAGCTATCCCATTCCGCCCATTTTCGCCATGATACAGAAGGCGGGCGACGTGGCGGAGGAGATGATGTACAACACCTACAACATGGGCCTTGGCATGGTGGTGGCTGTCGCTTGCGAGGATGTGGAGAAGACCATGGAGGCCATCCGCTCCGCGGGGGATACCCCCTACGTGGTGGGCCATGTGGAGGACGGCCAGAAGGGAGTCACCCTATGCTGAAGCTGGCAGTGCTGGTGTCCGGGGGCGGCACCAATTTACAGGCGATCATTGACAGCATCGAGAAGGGAACCATCACCAACGCCCGGATCGCTGTGGTCATCAGCAACAACAAAAATGCCTACGCTCTGGAACGGGCAAGGAAGCATCAGATCGAGGGGCTCTGCATTTCCCCGAAGGATCATGAGGACCGGGAAGCCTTTCACCAGGCGCTGCTGAAGGCATTGGAGGAGCGGGACATTGACCTGATCGTCCTGGCCGGGTATCTGGTGGTGATACCGGAGCAGATGATTCGTAAATACCGGAACCGGATCATCAACATACACCCCTCCCTGATCCCCTCCTTCTGCGGAACCGGCTATTACGGGCTGAAGGTCCATGAGGCGGCCCTTGCCCGGGGCGTGAAGGTGACCGGGGCCACCGTGCATTTCGTGGACGAGGGAACTGACACAGGTCCCATCATCCTGCAAAAGCCCGTGCTGGTGGAGCAGGGGGATACCCCCGAGGTGCTCCAGCGCCGGGTGATGGAGCAGGCGGAGTGGAAGCTGCTGCCTAAAGCCATCGACCTGATCGCCAATGGCAAGGTCACGGTGGAAAACGGCAGGGTGCATATTGCCGAATAGGCTGACGCAGAAAGGAAGGAATATCATATGAAAGTCTTGATCGTAGGAAGCGGCGGACGTGAGCACGCCATCGCTTACACCATAGCAAAAAGCCCCCGGGTGGACAAGATCTACTGCGCCCCCGGAAACGGCGGGATTGCGGAACTGGCGGAATGCGTCCCCATCGGGGCCATGGAATTTGACAGGCTGGCGGAATTTGCGAAGGAGCGCCAGATCGACCTTACCATTGTGGGCATGGACGATCCGCTGGTGGGCGGGATCGTGGACGTCTTCGAGGCGGCGGGCCTTCGGGTATTCGGTCCCCGGAAAAACGCGGCCATCCTGGAGGGCTCCAAGGCATTTTCCAAGGACCTGATGAAAAAATACAACATTCCCACGGCGGCCTATGAGAATTTCACCGATCCCGAAGCGGCGTTGGCTTATCTGGAGACGGCGGATTTCCCCATTGTCTTAAAGGCCGACGGCCTGGCTCTGGGAAAGGGCGTCCTCATCTGTAACACCCTTGAGGAGGCCCGGGAGGGTGTCAAAACCATCATGCTGGACAAGCAGTTCGGAAATGCCGGAAACTGCATGGTCATCGAGGAATTTATGACCGGGCGCGAGGTGTCCGTGCTGTCCTTTGTGGACGGGAAGACCATCAAGACCATGACCTCCGCCCAGGACCACAAGCGGGCCCTGGATGGAGATAAAGGGTTAAATACCGGCGGCATGGGAACTTTTTCCCCAAGCCCCTTCTACACCAAAGAGGTGGACGAGTTCTGCAGGAAATACATCTACCAGCCCACCGTGGACGCCATGGCAGCGGAGGGACGGGAATTTAAGGGGATCATCTTCTTCGGCCTCATGCTGACGGAGAAGGGGCCCAAGGTGCTGGAATACAACGCCCGTTTTGGCGACCCGGAGGCCCAGGTGGTGCTGCCCCGGATGAAGAATGACATGATCGAGGTGGTGGAGGCCTGTATCGACGGCAGGCTTGACGCCATCGACCTGCAGTTTGAGGACAACGCGGCGGTCTGCGTGGTGCTGGCCTCGGAGGGCTATCCGGTATCCTATGAGAAGGGCTTTAAGATCAAGGGCCTGGAAAAATTCAAGGATGCCGAGGGCTATTACTGCTTCCACGCGGGGACGAAGCTGACGGAGGACGGCAGGCTCGTCACCAACGGCGGACGGGTGCTGGGGGTGACGGCCAAGGGCGCCAATTTGAAGGAAGCCCGGGCCAATGCCTACAGGGCCACGGAGTGGGTGGAGTTCGCCAATAAATACATGCGTCATGATATTGGGAAGGCCATTGATGAGGCGTGACAAGGTCAAAGCTTGACTGCTGGTACACGGACGGAACAATGACTGTACTGTGACAGGAAAATAATAGAAAAGGCTGTGCGAAAACCAAACGCAATGTGAGGTTGCTGAGGTTTCGTGCAGCTTTTTTCATTTCTCCCTTTTATAACTTGGCCGCCCTCCGGTATTCGCTCAGAGCTATGACCTGGCCGCCATCCGGTATTCTTGCGGAGCTATGACTTGGCCGCCCTCCGGTATTCTCTGGGAGAAATGCCCTTCAGGCGCTTGAAGGTGCGGGAAAAATGGGTGGAATCCCGGAACCCTACGGTCAGGCCGATGTCAATGATGGACATGTTCGTCTGCCGCAGCAGGTCCATGGCCCGGTTGATGCGCCGGTCCGTCAGATATTCCACAAAGGTCTGATGGGTGAGCAGCTTAAATATATAGCAGAAATAGGTCTTTGACACCATGGACATTCTGCAGGCCTCATCCAGGGTCAGCGGTTCGTCGTAGTGTTCGTCGATGTAGTGGATGGTGGATTCCACCATGGCGCGGTACTTATCATACATTTTTTTAGACATTTCGTGGGCAGGGGACTGTGTGTACTCCCGGGCGAAGATGAGAAGCAGCTCCAGGATCTGCAGGTGCAGATAGTCCTCAAAAAATACTTCTGCCTGGGTATATTCCTCCAACATGGAGAGCATCAGCCGCTCCACCAGAAACTGTCCCTTGCGGCTGAAGGTGAATTTGGGCTGTGTGCTGTGCAGCTCCTGCTGAAACAGTAAAGTGAAGGAGATATTCTGCGTGACCTCGCGCATTTTGTCGGAGGCGGGAGCGTTGTGGGCAAACAGATCTTCCATGTAAAATTCACAGCAGAGAATGCTTCCTCCTTCCTTGAGAATGGTTTTGTGGGTGACGTTTGGCGGAAGGAGGAAGGCGTCGCCTACAGACATCTCGTGTTTTACGCCTTCCACAAAATGCTCGCAGCTTCCCCTTGTGACATACCAGATCTGGGAGTAATCGTGAAAGTGAAGGATGTCGCCGGACTGCATGGGAGCAGTAATTTGAAAAATTTTGCAGATACGTCCCCGGCCAAATACGGTCTCATGGTCAAAGAACATGGACTGAGGGGCGGACGGTGGGGCGGGACATGTATCGCGCATGAGCAAACCTCCTTGCTTCTGAACGGAATTTACGGCGGCAGGGTCAGCGGCAGAAAACCGCGGCCTTGCCGCTCTTTCTGTCAGTATACCACTCCTTTGCGAAAGCTGTAAAGTGTAAATACAACGGGTGTCAGCCGGAGGCTTAGACAAAATGACAAAAAAAATGTATTTTATGCAGGGAAAAAGAGAAGCGTCTGCTGCATAATAATAGAAAATGGCTTATCTATAAAAATGATCTGTGAAAGACGGAGGTGTGGATAAAAATGCTGCTGGAAGGGAAAAAGTTTTATATCGGCGTGGATTGTGAGGGCGCTGCCTGTGTGGTGGGAGAGCCGGGAACCGGGCTTGGCAGAGGGGAGCAGTATCAATTCGCCCGAAAACAGGCGGCCCGGGAGGCCAATGCGGCGGCGCAGGAGCTGTTTGAGCTGGGGGCCGAGGAGGTCATTGTGTGGGATAATCATGGAATGGGCTGTAATTTTGATTATGAACAGCTGGATCCCCGGGTAAAGATCGCCCTGGGAAGCGGGCACAGCGGGCGGTTCCCGCTGCTGGACGAAAGCTTTGCGGGCGTCATGTTCATCGGCTATCACGCAAGGGAGAATACGCCGGGGGCTGTCCTGGCGCATACCTATTCCTCCAAGGCATTCCAATATTATAAGCTAAACGGCAGGGAAGTCGGGGAGATGGAAATAGACGCGGCTTTCGCGGCCCTGAAGCAGGTTCCCGTTGTGCTCTGTTCTTCGGACGACTGCTGTATCCGGCAGGCGCGGGAGTCCTTTCCCTGGGCGGAAACGGTGGTGACAAAACAAAGCTTGAGCTGGACCTCCGCTGTGAGCAAGCATCCGGCCGCTGTCTGCGAGGAGATCCGGGAGGCAGTCCGCCGTATGGCAGGGCGGCTGCCGGAAATGAAATGCTACTGTTTTTCCACACCGCTTTCGGTGGAGATTCGTTTCAAGCGCATGGAGGAGGCAGCCAGATTTCAGATGGTGGGCAAAGATGGAAAAAAGCTTGCGCTGACGGATGCCTTTACGCGGAGCGGGATCATTGACAGCGTGAGGGATCTTTTATAAGGAACAGGGAAAGGAGCTTGGATGTGATGAAACTGGCATTTATTACGGATGAGGCGACCCAGAGCTTTGAGGAGGCCGTAAGGCTGGCAAAACGCTGCGGTCTTGCAGGGCTGGAGCTGCGCAGTATCTGCGACAGGCCCGTGGAGCAGATCCCCCATGGGCAGCTGAAGGAATGGAGGGCGCGGCTGGATGCGGAAGGGCTGACGGTCTGTAACCTGGCAAGCTCCTTCTGTAAATGTGAACCGGAGGAGACGGTCCCTGCGTCGGAATTGGAAAAGCTGTCCCTGCTCTGTGACGCGGCAGATATACTGGGATGTGAGACCATCCGCGGCTTTGCCTTCTTTGTGCCAAAAGAAGGCAGGATTATGGCAGAAGGGCTGGCACCCTTTTTTGAGCTTCCCGCGAAGCTGTTAAGGGAGAGAGGAAAACGCCTGCTGCTGGAGGCGGACCCAAGCGTGAACACCACCAACCACCGGACGCTGTCAGAGCTTTTGGCGCTGCTGGACAGGGAGGTTTTTGGCGCGATCTATGACCCGGGCAATGACATTTATGATCCTCTGGGCGAGACGCCTTTTCCGGAGGGATACCGGGCTGTGGCGTCCTGCCTTTCACATGTGCATATCAAGGACGCCATTGTAAAGGAAGGAAAGCCCATTTGCGTGAAGCTGGGCACGGGACTGGTGGATTATCCCGGAATCCTTTGCGCCCTGGCGGAGGAGGGCTATGAGGGGTGGCTGTCTTTGGAGCCCCACTACCGGAAAAGCCTTGTGCTGACGGAGGAACAGATGCGCACGCCAAAGGGGGCGGATTTCTCCCGGGGAGGGACAGAGGCGCTTGTGGAGAGTGCGCAGGCCCTGAAAGCGCTGATCCGCGGGGCGGAAAAGAAAGCATGCGGCGAAGAGAAGGACTGAGAAAGAGATGGGAGGAAGGATGGCTTTGAGATGAAAACGAGGATTCAAAACGCGAAGCTGGTGCAGGATAACCGGGTGGAAGCCAGAGATCTGTATATAGAGGACGGCGTTATTTCCGGTATTTTCCCGCCGGGAACCGGGGAGAAGGCGGAGCGCGAGGTGGATGCCGGGGGACTGTACCTGTCCCATGGATTTATCGATATTCACGTGCATGGCGGCGGCGGGCATGATTTTATGGATGGGACGAAGGAAGCCTGGGACGGTGTGAGGCGCCTGCACCTTGAGCACGGCACCACCGGACTTGCGGCCACCACGCTGGCCGCGACCATGGAGGAAATGGAGGATGTTGTCGGGCTGTACGAGCAGTGCAAAGAGGAAGTGGGGGATGGCGCGAGACTGCTGGGGCTTCATATGGAGGGACCTTATTTATCGCCCGCCCAAAGCGGAGCACAGGACCCCGCTTACATCCGCAATCCGGTTCCGGAGGAATACGAGAGGCTGGTGGAGTCCTGCAGCGGTATTTTGCGCTGGACGGCAGCGCCGGAGCTTCCGGGAGCGTTGGCCATGGGCGATTACCTTGCGTGCCGCGGAATCCTGCCGTCCATCGGGCACAGCGACGCTGCCTTTGCAGAGGTCAGGGAGGCGGCGGCCCACGGATTTACCCATATCACCCATCTTTACTCGGCCATGTCCGGGATCACCCGGGTGGGGGGATTTCGCAGAGGCGGAGTGATCGAAAGCGCCTATGTATTGCCGGAGTTGACCAGCGAAGTCATTGCGGATGGCTGCCATCTTCCGGCGGAGCTTCTGACCATGGCCTATCGTTTCATCGGACCTGACCGTCTGGCTCTCGTCACCGACGCCATGCGGGCGGCGGGCCAGGAGGAGGGGGAGAGTATTCTGGGCAGCCTTTCCTGCGGCCAGCGGGTCATTGTGGAGGATGGCGTGGCGAAAATGCCGGACCGGAAGGCCTTTGCCGGAAGCGTCTGTACCGGGGAACGGCTGGTGCGCAACATGGTAAAATTGGCGGGGGCCTCCCTGCCGGACGCGGTGAAAATGGCCACGGAGACGCCTGCAAGGATCCTGGGACTCTCGGACAAATATGGACGGGTAGAAAAGGGACGCCGGGCGGACCTGGTGTTATTTGACGAAGAGATTCACGTGAAGCTGGTGATGACGGATGGGGAGATACGCTATTCCTGCCAGGGATAAGCCGGGCAGTCAGCCTGATACCTCGCTGCGGATTTGATTCACTGAGAAAGAAGGAAAATGGAATGAAATGGAAAATGTACGACAAACTGGAAACGCGCGTGTATGACAGCCGTAAGGAGATGGGGGCGGCAGCCGCCAGGAACGTGGCCGCCGCCATTGAGAAGGTACTGGCAGAAAAGGAGACCTGCAATATGATCTTCGCGGCGGCTCCGTCTCAGAATGAGGTGCTGGCTGCCCTTAGGGCGGATACGTCCATTCCGTGGAACCGGGTGCGGGCCTTTCATATGGATGAGTATTGCGGGCTTCGGCCGGAGGCCCCCCAGGCTTTCGGCAATTTCCTGGAACAGGCGCTGTTTGCGCACGTACCCTTGTTAAGCGTTCATTATCTGCGTGAGGCAGGAAACACGCCGGAGGAGATCTGTGAGAATTACAGCGGGCTGCTTAAGCAGTACCCGGTGGATCTTGTCTGTCTGGGCATCGGGGAAAACGGGCATATCGCCTTTAACGACCCGGCGGTGGCAGATTTTTCAGATCCCGCACTGGTAAAGGTGGCAGAGCTGGACGCGGTGTGCCGGCAGCAGCAGGTGAATGACGGCTGCTTCGACACCCTCGAAGAGGTGCCGGCCCGTGCGGTGACGCTGACGATCCCGGCATTGTGCAGAGGAAAGAGCTTGTTCTGTGTGGTTCCCGGAACCCGGAAGGCCCAGGCAGTAAGGAGGACCTGTGAGGGCCCCATTGGGGAGGAGTGCCCGGCTACCGTGCTGCGCAGGCATGGAGGCGCGGTCCTTTATCTGGACCGGGACAGCGCGGCCCAGTTGAAGGATTTACAGTAGGCCCGCTGTCAATGCGGGAGAGAAAACTGCGGTGGATGTGCAGTTAATGCAGGAGTAAAATCCGCAGTGGTCCCGCGGCCAGTATAGAATAGAGATCAAGAGAGGATGGTAAGAAATGATTCGAGTGGGAACGGTAAATATTGACACTTCGCATCCTATGGGATTTGCGGAGGCCATGGCCAAGGAAGGGCGCATGCGGTATGTGGGGGTTTACAACGATTCCTTCCGCTCTGACGCTGAGGTGGAGGGGTTCGTGAGGCGGTTTGGACTGGAAAAACGCTGCGAGAGCATTGAGGAGCTGGCGTCCATGTGCGATATCGGCTTTATCCAGGGCTGTGACTGGGAGGAGCATCTATCCTGTGCGGAACCATTTTTGAAGCTGGGAAAACCGGTGTTTATCGACAAACCTCTGGTGGGCAGTCTTAGAGACTGTAAGAGAGTGCAGGAGCTGGCAAAGCGGGGGGCGGTGATATTGGGGGCCTCCAGCGCCCGGTACGCTTACGAGATCCAGGAATTTCTGGCTATTCCGGAGACGGAGCGGGGAGAGATCGTAAACGTGTTTGGCACCGCTGGGGTGGATGAGTTCAACTATGGAATCCATATCGTGGAGGCCATTGGCGGCCTGATGGGTACAGGCGCCCAGTGGGTGCGGTATATGGGCCGGGGCGAGGCGGAAGGTAAGTACAGCGAGAGCTATTACGTGCAGTTTGAAAATGGAAAGAGCGCGGCCTACAACACATTTACCGGGACCTGGCAGCCCTTTGTCATTACGGTGATGACCACGAAATCCACCTATGCGCTGAAGCTGGACTCCAACCGGCTTTATGAGGCTTTGATCCGGCAGATATGTAATTATATGGAGGGAAAGGACAATTTGATGGCAGATACAGGGGCGCTGTTGGAGAGCGTAAGGATCATGCTGGCCGGCGCGGCTTCCCGGGCCGGAAATGGGGAACAGGTGCGGCTGGATGCGCTGAAGGAAACGGATCCCTCTTATGACGGTCCGCTGTTTAAGAGAGGCTATGCGGCGGCGTCCGGGCCTATGTATGCATTGTAAGAGTAAAAAATATTTTAGACAGGAGGATGGAAGATCATGAATTTTGCGGTTATCGGATGCGGCGTGATCGCCGAGACACATGCTAAGGCATTGAAACGCCTGGAGAAGGAAGGGTTAAAGCTGTATGCCTGCTGCGACATTGTACCAGAGAAAGCGGATGCTTATGCCAGGCGCCACAATGTGGGCAAGGTTTATTATGACGACGAGTCCGTACTGGCGGACCCGGAGGTGGAGGTGGTATGCGTTTGCGTACCCAGCGGGACCCACAAGGATGTGAGTGAGGCGGCCGCCCGGGCAGGAAAGCATATTGTATGTGAAAAGCCTTTGGAGATCACGCCGGAGCGCGCCATTGCGGTGGCAAAGACGGTACGGGAGTGCGGCGTCAAGATGCAGAGCATCCATCAGAGGCGTATGATGCCAACGGCCATCGCTACCCGCAAAGCCATTCAGGAGGGCAGATTGGGCCGTATCTGTCTGGCCGAGGCGCAGCTGAAATATTACCGGGACCAGGCCTATTATGACAGCGCGGGATGGCGCGGAACCTGGGATCAGGATGGCGGCGGAGCGTTGATGAATCAGGGCGTGCACGGAGTGGATCTGGTACTCTGGATGCTGGGCGGCGAGATCGATACCATTTACGGCAAGGCGGAAACCCTGGCCAGGAAGATCGATGTGGAGGATACGGCGGCGGCAGTCATTCAGATGAAGGATAAATCCCTCTGTGTCATCGAGGGCGCTACAACGGCTTATCCGGGATTCTCTACCACCTTTGCCTTCTATGGGGAGAAGGGAACGATCATCTTCAACGACGAAGGCGTTGTGGAATGGAAGTTTATGGATGAGGCGGACGCGCCTCCCTGCCCGGAGGCAGGAGCCGCTGTGGGAGGCTCCAAGAGCAACGTGGATATCACCATTGACGGCCATGTGGCCTTGATAAAAGACTTGGCGGACGCCATACGGGAGGACCGGGAGCCTGTACTTCCGCCGGAGGATGCGGTCCTGGCGGTGAAAGTCATCTGCGCCATCTACGAATCTACCCGCACCGGAATGCCGGTGCGCTTCTGAGAGCAGGAGACGTTTCCCTCTTTAAGAATTGTCTCCCTCCTTCTCTGAATAATAGCGCGGGGCGGCAGTGATCCTTGCTGTCGCCCCTGGATTTCTTCTTAAGATCCTGCGCCGGAGAGTTTCCTTCTTTGCCTGTTTAGATCCTACGCCAAAGAGTCCCGCATATAAATAAATTCCGCCACGGAACGGTCAAAGGTCTTGATGTGGCCAAACAGCCAGTCCACCACGTTCCGCTCCACCTGGCGCATGAATTCCTCTGTGGGGCCCTCGGATTCCTCCAGAAATTCATGAAGCTCCTCCAGAGTTTTTTTGAACTCCGCGTGCTTCTCCCTGTGCTGCTTTAATTCAGGATAGCCCACCTGTTCCTGAAGCTGCTCCTCCTGGCCGAAATGGAAGTCCGTGTAATCGGCCAGGTAATCCAGCATCTTCACGGCCTTCAGCCGTCCCTCCCCGCTCTCACAGCTGGTCACAAACTGCCGGATGCGGTCGATCAGCTCCCGGTGCTGGTTGTCGATGGTATCGTTTCCGGTAATCAGATTTTCATCAAATGCAATGATCATGTAAAGTGCCTCCTTTTTCGAATCAAGTAGTATCAGTAACGCGTGCGTCGTAGTTACGGAATAGATTGTGATGCCGACTCTGCCGGGACTGTGTCGGGCCGGATTCCATCCTGGATCAGCCCGAAGTCCCGGACCGTGATGAGCTGGTGGCTCTCGTCCAGCACATTGAGCGCCTTTAGGGCCTCAAGGGTGTGCCGGCAGTCGGTGGTCAGCTGGATCATGGTGCTTAAAAGCTCGTTGGAGGAAGCCACGGCGGCAGTCCCGTCGTAGTTGATGTAGGAGCTGCCCTGGGGTACCCGGTAATTTAGATAGAGGAGATTGGCGTACAAAAGGCCGTCGGCGTGTTCGGACAGGGAAGTGTCGTAAATCTGATAATTCCCTTCCAGGACGTCCTTGAGGAAGGCCTCGTAGATCTCCCGGCACTGGGCCTGGTCGAAGGTGACGCTGTCATAATTTCCCTGGGCGTCGTACAGCTCCAGACTGCCGTCCACAAAGGTGGCGGAGGCGTAATCCTTGGAAAAATGATATTGCAGGTAGTATTCCGGCGTCCGGAACAGCTCCTCCACCTCGTGATAAACGTAGTCCTCCTGCCCCAGGTAAAAATCCTCCGCCGGGATCCGGTAGCTGCGGGAGAGCGTATCCCCGTTTTTCAGCCGGTAGTTAAGATCCAGGGAGACATAGCGGGCCGTCTGGCTGTATTTTTCAAAATAGGCCTCCACCTCATCCTTCTCCTGGATCAGACGCTGGTGGATGCGCAGTATCCGGGAAAAATCCTCCTCCTTTACCTCTATGGGGTAGCTCTGCCTGGCGATGATGGAGCTGATCTCCTCCTCCTTTGGCACGCGTCTCTCCACGCCGAAGGCGTCAACAGAAAGCCCCAGGAGGAACAGCCCGCAGAGGGCCAGGAATCCGGCGCACTCCAGCCCCCTTTTCCTGGAAAACACAAAAAACCGTTTCTCCAGGATCATTTCCGCCAGGAAGAAGAAAACGGCGCCGCTTAGGAGCATTACCGCCAAAAGGGTCGGAAGACTGGCGGTGACGAAGGAATTTTCGGCAAAATTCTGATACCAGACAAGGGTGATCAGAGAGCCCAGCGTGAAGGCCAGCCCCCAGCGGAACAGGGGCTTTAAAAAGCCGATGGCGATGATGTCCCCGGCAGTCTCCAGGTGTTTTTTGCGGTAAATGACGAAGGCTATAAGCAGCAGAGGCAGGCTGACAGCCGCGTAAAAGCCCATGTAGGGGTAGACCTCCTCAATGGTGTGTTCCGGGTAGCCCATGCCGAAGATGGAGGAGAAAAATCCGGTAAAATACTGGCTCCAGAAATAATAGGGCGAGAGGTAGGTCCCGAAGGTGATCTCCGTGCTCGGCACGCCGTAGGACAGGGCCTCCACGAAGAAGCCGATGATTCCCCGAAGGATCACAAAGAGGTAATTTCCCAGGAGGAAGAAAATCGGCGCGGCCAGGATGCTTCCCGTGATCATCACCATGAAGACCGCCATGGAAAATGCGAACAGCGCCATGCCCACGGAGAGGATCAGCCAGTGCAGCAGATAGTCAAGTTGGGTCATCTGCCTAAGGAAGCAGACAAAAATGCTGGCCAGGAAGGCGAGGACCTGAGGGATCACCAGGAAGGTCAGACCGGACAGCACATTGGTGAGGAACAGGGATTCCCGGCACAGGGGCAGCGCGTGGAGCATGTAGGAGCTTCTCGTCTGGTACAGATAGGAAAATACCGCCACCGCCGCGATACAGGCAAAAAGGAACAGGAAAAAGGGCTGCAGCGCGGTGTTGACCACATTGGTCAGAAGCTCCAGGCGGACCTGGGCCGGGTCCGGGGCGTCGCCCACGTCGCTGCCCAGGGACACAAACAGCCGGATGGGGAGCCGGATGAGGCAGATCAGAAGATAGGCCGCCCAGATGGGCCAGTAATGGGTGATATTTTTGAAAAATATGGTTTTGCTAAAATAGGATGTCTTTGACTGCATAATCGGCTCCTCCCATTTCATAGATAAAAATTTCCTCCAGCGTCAGAGGCAGCACGTCGATGAGCAGGGGCGAAAGCTTTTCCAGCTCTTTTTTGGCGTCCAGGGGATTGCCCCGGACAATGATGGTGTACACCCGCCCCAGGTTGGACATGTGAAGGATCTCGAAAGCCTTGGGCAGCGCCGGCACGCCCTGCGCAAAAGCCACCTGGATTTTGCAGACGGTGTTCTGCAGCTCGCAAAGGGAGTGCTCCAGAAGGATCTTCCCGTTGTGCATGATCCCCACATAGTCGCATACGTCCTCCAGCTCCCGCAGGTTGTGGGAGGAGATGAGGATGGTGGTCCGCTGCTCCTGCACGCGGCCAAGGATCAGGCTCCAGAGCTGCCGGCGCATGACCGGGTCCAGGCCGTCCACCGGCTCATCCAGCACCAGCAGCCGGGGCCTGCAGCACAGGGCCAGCCAGAAGGCCACCTGCTTCTGCATGCCCTTGGACAGCCTGCGGATCCTGCGCTTCACGTCGATGGCCGGGAAGAATTCCCGCAGCTTTTCAAAGAGGGCCTCGTCGAAATCCGGGTACAGGCCCCGGTAGAAACGCTTCATTTCCAGGGTGTCCGCCTGAAGAAAATAGAAGAGGTCGTCGGGGATGTAGGCGATCTTGCTTTTTACAGCCACATTTTCGTAGACCGGCGCGCCGTCTACCAGGACGGAGCCCTCGTCGGGCCGGTAAATTCCGGTGATATGCCGCAGGATGGTGGATTTGCCCGCGCCGTTGGGCCCCACCAGCCCGTAGATGGAGCCCTCCGGCACATGCATGTTGGCGTGGTTAAGGGCGCAGAATCTGTCAAAACGCTTCACGAGATTTTCAACTTTTATCATAACACAGTACCTCCCTGGTCCAGATGATGTATGCGGTCCGCAAGGTTGTCGGCGGGAATGGAGAGATAGAGCAGCTCCGTCACCAGCTCGTCGAACCGGCCCAGCAGATCCTCCTGGCGGTTCTTTAAAATGGCGGATTCCCCCGCAGCGAAGGTGCCCTTCCCGGGCAGGGAATAGAGGTAGCCCTCGCTTTCCAGCTCCCGGTAGGCCCGCTGGATGGTGTTGGGATTGATGGCCAGCCGGGCGGCCAGCTCCCGGACGGAGGGCAGCTTCTCGTCGGCGGCGATGGCATGGGAGACCACCAGCCGCCGGAGGCCCTGTTTGATCTGTTCGTAGATAGGTTTGGCATCGCGGTATTCCAGTTGTACCAAGGATCATTCCTCCTGACTAAGTGTACTAGTACACTTACTACTATATCATACCGTATGGAAAAGAAAAGTAAAATATGGTTGCGGTTTTCTTAAGATTTTTTGAATAGAAAAGCCCCTCTGCCGCCGGTTCCGATTGGAAAAGACGGCAGGGGGGCACATCTTCCTGCTTTATAGAAGCGCAAAAGGCCGCACAGCGCTCTTTTATGCCGGGCGCAGGAGCGCAAGGCGGCTCTTTTATGCCGGATGCAGGAGCGGGGCGCCTGCTCTTAACGGTACTCGCCCAGGTAGAACAGGGCCATGGTGCCGGGGCCGGAATGGGCGCCGATGGTGGGGCCCACGTAGTTGATGAGAAATTTCTCAATGCCGAAGCGCTGCCGGACCAGATCCGCCACAAACCGGGCTTCCTCCTCGCAGTCGCCGTGGCTGATAAAGACGATATCGTTCTGGTCCCGGTAGGAGCCCATCTGCTTCTCCATGGCGTCCACCAGGGCGATCAGAGACTTTTTGCGGCCCCGGACCTTGGAGACGGGGATCAGGTGGCCCTCATTGTCCACGTGCAGCACGGGCTTTAGGTTGATCATGGTGCCGATGACGGCGGCGGTCTTGGACACGCGTCCTCCTCTGTGCAGGTGGAACAGGTCGTCCACGGTAAAATTGTGCACCAGATGCAGCTTATTCTCCTCCAGCCATTTCGCGTTTTCTTCAAGGCTCATGCCCTTCTTCTGATTCTCCAGGGCCTTGTGCACCAGGAGGCCCTCGCCCAGAGAGGCGGCCAGGGTATCGATGACCGTCACCTGATGGTCCTTGTATTCTTCTTTTAGCTGGGCGGCGGCCAGAAGGGCGCTGTTGCAGCTGCCGCTTAAGCCGGAGGAAAAGGCAAGGTGCAGAATGTCCGCATCGTGCTCCTCCATCATCTGAAGGAACGTCTCTCTGGCTGACTCGGGGTTCACCTGCGCGGTGGTGGGCATGGAGCCGGCCCGCATTTTCGCGTAAAACTCTTTTACCGGCAGCTCATGGCTGCGGTCGTAGGTCACTCCGTCTATAGTATAGGAGAGCGACATCATGCCAAGTCCCGCCTCCTGTATATAAGACTCCGGCAAATCTGCGGTCGTGTCAGTTGTAATTAAATATTTTCCCATATAAACCTCCTTGCAGCGTCGTTTATTTCTTATTTATCATAACACGTTCAAACGAAATGTGCAATATTTTCCCACAACTTGTGGGAGAGAATTACTCTCTGTATAAAAGTATGCGGTACTTATAAACATAGTATCAAAAAACACATATCACAAATCCGCATACAGCGAAAAAGAGAAGCGAACAGAACGTTTTGCGGTGCCGGAAATTGGAACAGTAGGATATGTTTTGCTGCTCTGGAAGTTGGAAAAGCAGGAAACTTTCGCCGGAACGCGGCATATAATGAACGGAAGAAATATTCGGAGGATTTATGGCAACCAGTATCGTAATAGACGCGGGACACGGCGGATTTGACAACGGCGCCACTTATCAGGACCGGAAAGAGAAGGATGACGTACTGCGGCTGGCGCTGGCCGTGGGAGAATTGCTTGGGCAGAGGGGATTTGACGTATACTACACCCGGACCGGGGACCAGTACAACTCGCCCTACGAGAAGGCCCAGATCGCAAACGCCACCGGGGCCGATTATTTTGTCTCCCTTCACCGGAATTCCAGCCCTATGCCCAATACCTACAGCGGAGTGGAAACCCTGGTGTATCAGGAAAACCCGGTGGTCAACGACCTGGCAAATTCCATCAACAGCCAGCTTGAGGCCGTGGGCTTCAAAAATCTGGGGATTCAGGAGCGCCCCGGGCTGGTGGTGCTTCGCAGGACCAACATGCCGGCGGTTCTGGTGGAGGTGGGCTTTATCAACACGGACGCGGACAATCAGCTCTTCGACGAAAAATTTTATCAGATCGCCGACGCCATCGCCACGGGGATCCAGGAGGGCGTGCAGGAGGCCCAGGTCCAGCAGCCGCGCAATTACGGCGTCCAGGTGGGCCTCTTCCAGTACGAGGCCAATGCCCGCTATCTACAGGAGCAGCTTCAGGAAATGGGCTACACCGTGCAGGTGCGCCGGGAGGGGCCTTATTACGCGGTGGTGGTGGGGATTGAGCCCACGCTGGAGATGGCCGCCTCCCTGCAGCAGCGGCTCAGGGAAATGGGCTATGAGACCCTGATCGTGACGCTGTGAATCAGTATTTCTCCGGTTCCGGGTAGTCCACGCCGAAGGTCTCCACAGTCACCTGCTTCATCACCTGGGGCTCCATGGGCCGGTCCGAGTAGTCGGTGGGGGTCCCGGCGATCCTGTCCACAACGTCCATGCCCTCCGTAACCCTGCCGAAGGCGGCGTACGCCCCGTCCAGGTGGGGAGAGGTCTTGTGCATGATGAAGAACTGGGACCCGGCGGAGTTGGGCGCCATGGCCCGGGCCATGGAGAGCACGCCTTCCGTGTGCTTTAAGTCGTTGGCAAAGCCATTTTGGGTAAATTCGCCCTTGATGCTGTAGCCGGGACCGCCCATGCCGCTTCCCTCCGGGCAGCCGCCCTGGATCATGAAGCCCGGGATGACCCGGTGAAAGCACAAACCGTCATAGAAATGCTGCCGGATCAGGTGGATGAAGTTGTTGACGGTGTTGGGAGCGATTTCGGGATACAGCTCAGCCTTGATTGTATCGCCGTTTTCCATTATAATAGTGACAATAGGATTCTGTGCCATAAGCTAATTCCTCTTTTCTGTTGTTTTCTTAACGATAGAAAGACTTGTGAAGGCGTCCGCTATCGTTTATGATGGATATAAGAGATATTTTAGCTCAAAAAGACAGGTTCGTAAAGCATAAAATTGTCGACATGAAGTGCGAAATTTCTTTTTTGTTTTTTGGTATGCTGACTAACAGCCGGACGTGCAGAGGTTCTAAAACCGGCTGCAAGAGAATATTTATTTAATGCACAGTGAATCGATATGCCGTCGAGGTACAAAATGCCTGCGCAAAAGGACGCGGGCGGGAGGAAGGAGAAACAAATTCATGGCAGATAAAATTTTTGAAAACAATCAGGTAACAATCACAGGTGAGATCGTATCGGATTTCAGGTACAGTCACGAGGTCTTCGGGGAGGGCTTCTACATGGTGGATGTGGCCGTGAACCGGCTCAGCAGCTTTGCCGACTACATCCCGCTCATGGTTTCCGAGCGCCTGATCCACACGGAGCAGAGCTATATCGGCCAGATCATCTGCGTCAGCGGCCAGTTCCGCTCCTACAACCGGCATGAGGAGAAGAAGAACCGGCTGGTCCTGTCGGTATTTGTCCGGGAGCTGACCTTTGTGGACGAGATGCCCGAGGGGGACAAGAGCAACGAGATCTTTTTGGACGGATACATATGCAAGGACCCCATATACCGGAAAACGCCCCTGGGCCGTGAGATCGCGGACCTTCTGATCGCGGTGAACCGTTCCTACGGCAAGTCCGACTATATTCCCTGCATCTGCTGGGGACGGAACGCCCGGTACGCGGCAGGCTTCGAGATCGGCGGCCACGTGCAGGTGTTCGGCAGGATCCAGAGCCGGGAATACTTAAAGAAGGTGGGAGAGAACGAGGCCCAGAAGCGGGTGGCTTACGAGGTGTCCGTCAGCAAAATTGAATATATAGAATAATTGCTTTTTTTGACGATTTGTGGTATTTTAATGGTACACGCAGAATACGACAGGCGTAAATCCCACTGAGAAAGCAGAGGTGTATGGATGAACAACGGAAATGTATTGGTATATTATGGGGACGGCAAGGGCAAGAGCACGGCGGCCCTGGGGCATGCCGTCCGAATGGCCGGTCAGGGCAAGACGGCCATCATCATCTCGTTCCTGAAGGGCAAGAACGACGGGGAGCAGACCTTTTTTCGCCGTCTGGAGCCGGAGATCAAATTTTTCCGCTTTGAGAAATCACAGGAAAATTACGATAAGCTGTCGGAGGAGGAGAAGCAGGAGGAGCGCATGAACATCAAGAACGGCCTGAATTTCGCCAAGAAGGTGCTTGTGACCGGCGAGTGCAATGTGCTGATCCTGGACGAATTTCTGGGCCTTCTGGACAAGAACCTGGTCACGGAGGAGGAGCTGAAGTCCCTGTTCGCGGCCAAATCCCACGACACCCAGATGATCTTCACCGGCAACAGCATGGTGGACAGCTTCCGGCAGTACGCGGATGAGATTTACCGGATCGAGGCGGAGAAGGTCTGAAGGTTTGCGTTGACAAGTAAGCAAAGTAATGCTATAGTAAGTTTGATGAGAAACATAAGTTACAGATAGAGGTTGCGTGATTCATGAGTAGCTTACCGGATGTGGCAGGCACAGGCGAGGGTAAGGGAAAGGGGAGCACGCCGAAAGGGTCCGGTTCCTGAAAACGGGCTGCTTGGGCATAAGGTGAAGAACCTTATGACTGTCATCTAGGAATAGGTGGGGCGCTATCGGAAAAGAATGAATTGCCACAGAGAGTTTTTGAATGGTATTGTAGATCCGCGAGCCGCTTCCGATTAAGAAGGCGGCTCTTTTTTGCGGAAAGGAAGGTTGCCGCTTATGCGGTCTCCGCTATGCTCTGGTGTTGCAAAATGAGTGCCACCGGCACTCAGCAACCCGCTGCGGATTCTTTTTTGCTGGTTTTACAGTACGCTTCGAGCTTTCTGGGAAATATCATTGCTTTACAATGCTGCAATACACAGGAGGGAAATGCGATGGCATTATTTAAAGGCGCGGGCGTGGCGATCGTTACGCCTATGAAGGAGAACTATGAGGTAAACTACGATAAGCTTGAGGAGATCATCGACGACCAGATCGCAAATGACACGGACGCCATTATCATCACGGGAACCACCGGGGAATCCTCCACCTTATCCGAGGAGGAGCATATCGAGTGCATCAAGGCGGCTGTGAGCTTTGCGGGGAAGCGGGTGCCCGTCATTGCGGGAACAGGCTCCAACAGCACCCAGACGGCTGTAGAGCTCTCGAAGGAAGCGGCCAGGGCGGGGGCGGACGGCCTGCTGCTGGTGACTCCCTACTACAATAAGGCCACCCAGGGAGGCCTGATCAACCATTATACGAGGATCGCGGCTGCCGTGGACCTGCCCGTCATCCTCTACAATGTGCCCAGCCGCACGGGCTGTAATATCCAGCCCGCCACCGTGGCGGCCCTGGTGAAAAATGTGGACAACATCGTGGGCATCAAGGAGGCCTCCGGGGACGTGACCAACGCGCTTAAGATCATGCGGCTTACGGAGGGCAGCATCGATCTGTATTCCGGGGAGGACGGCATGGTGGTTCCCCTGCTGTCAGCCGGCGGGATCGGCGTCATCTCCGTGCTGTCCAATGTGGCGCCTAAATTTACCCATGACATGGTGATGAGTTACTTAAACGGCGACTGCCAGAAGGCCCTGGACATGCAGCTGAAGGCCCTGCCCCTCTGCGACGCCCTCTTTTGCGAGGTGAACCCCATTCCCGTGAAGAAGGCCATGAACCTGATGGGCTGGAACGTGGGACCCCTTCGCGAGCCCTTAACGGAGATGGAGCCGGAGCATGTGAAGGTGCTCAAGAAGGCCATGGAGGACTTCGGCATCAGGCTGGCGGAGTGACAGGAGACGTATTAGCGGGAAAAATGTTCCGGGGCCGCGGTTGGCGGGAAGCCAACGGGCGGCTCCGGTTTTAAGGAGGATACGCAATGACAAAAGTGATTATGCACGGCTGCAACGGAAAAATGGGACAGGTGATCACCGCCCTGTGCCGGGAGGATGCGGACCTGGAGATCGTGGCCGGGATCGACATTTCAGACCATATCAAAAACGACTATCCGGTATTTCAGAATATCGCGGACTGTGATGTGGAGGCGGACGTCATCATCGACTTCGCCTCCGCCAGGGCGGTGGACGCGCTGCTGGCCTACAGTGTTGACAGGCAGATCCCGCTGGTGCTTTGTACCACCGGCCTTTCCGAGGAACAGAACGAGGCGGTAAAAGAAGCCTCCGCAAAGGTGGCGGTATTAAAGTCCGCAAATATGTCCTTAGGGATCAATATGCTTCTTGATTTGCTGCAGAAGGCGGCCAGGATCTTGGCTCCGGCGGGCTTTGACATGGAGATCGTGGAGAAGCATCACAACCAGAAGGTGGACGCCCCCAGCGGCACGGCCCTGGCTCTGGCAGACTCTCTGAATGAGGCCCTTGACAACGCCTACACCTACCAGTATGACCGGACCAGGGAGCGCAGGAAGCGGGACAAGATGGAGATCGGCATTCAGGCCGTCCGGGGCGGCACCATCGTGGGAGAGCACGAGGTGATCTTCGCCGGCACCGACGAGGTGATCACCTTCCAGCACACGGCCTACTCCAAGAGCGTGTTTGCAAAAGGCGCCATGGAGGCGGCAAAGTTCCTAAAGGGCAAGCCCGCCGGGTATTACGATATGCGGGACGTGATCGACGCCAGGTAGGCGGCGGTCACGTCCCTGCGGGGAAGGCTTGCCTGCGGAGATATTTTTCAGGAATCCATCACCATCGCCCGGTACTCTCTGGGCGTAAACAGTGTGTACTTCTTAAAGACCGTGGAAAAATAGCTGCTGTCGGAAAAGTTCAGGCGCATGGCAGTCTCGGCCAGGAGCTCCAGGGAAAGCTCTCTTGTGAGATGGCTGTTCCAGAAGGGGCAGGTTTCAACGTGGATTTCAAGAAGATCGAGGAGATCACAGAATTCGGCGACGTGTACTGCGGTTCGGGGACGACCTGGGCTACAAGAGCAATTCCCTTCTGCCTGGACCTTTGCTATTTAATTAAGGCTTATCTCATCTGCAAAGGTATTTTCGTAATCCTGAAGTTGATGGTATATCCCGTCCACATAGACATTTGTCCCATCTACACGGTAAAGCATCGTGTAGCGGTGCTGTTTAAAATGGATGGCGCGGTAACCGTGCTGCTTAAGCTGTGGATGGGTACAATATTTCAGGGTTCCTGCAACAATCGCCAGACGATCCCTGGTTTCCAGGGCATCCTGCCATACGCTATGCGCAGCCTGAGCGTTCAGCAGGGTGTATTGAATGTAATCAATATAGCTATTTAATTGGGACAGTGCTTTTGGCGAGATGATGATATTATACAAATCCATGCTGGTTCCCTAATTCATTGAGTGCGTCTGCCATGTCGAGTCCTTTCCCATCATCTATCTGCTGGCGGGATTCGGCAAGATCTGAAAGAACCTGTTTTGTGCTGACAGGGACAAACGGGTTTGCGGGTTTCCTGGAAGTGAAGAGTTGTTGTGTATATTCAAACACTTTGATCCTTGCATCTTCCGGCATTGCTTCCAGCATGGACACAGTTGCGTCTAAGGTGCTCATGAGAAAACCTCCTCTCTTTGGCTGCAACGATAGAAAGAGTGTTTCTTCCTATAAAAGGATTATACATGAAGAGGGCATGAAATTCAATGGGAATCTATCATCTGTTGACTTCCATTATATCAACAAGCTGGATGTAGACGAGGCGTTGAAGGAAAACCTGTTCAGCACAGAAGCGCTTCTAAAATAAATAGGCATAAAAAACGGGGGCGATAGGGGTTGGCGGCGGGAACATCCATAAGAGCGGCTATGACAGCTTCTGCCTGAAGCAGTACGAACTGCTGGGGGAGGCGCTGCCATTGATTTTGGGGAGATAGTAAATATATACAAAAAAATGCCTGCATTTTTGTGAACTTTGTATACACTTCTCGGGTGACAGATGCTATACTAAATAACGTAAACCCCCCCAATACATTATATAGTTTTTGCTACACCCCATAGTAAAAATACCTTCTCCTTTTAGAAAAAGGCGGCAGATCGACTGGCCGCCTTTTTCGTTGTCGTGTGCCCGGCGGGTTTATATCAAACGGCAAATATTTTTGTCGTTTGATATAAATTACAGCAGCGGAACCCCCATCTCCTCCGCCAGCCTTACGGTCTCCTCTGGCCACAGGGAGCACTGGACCTCGCCGATGTGGGCTTTCCGCAGGAAGAACATACAGATGCGGGACTGGCCGATGCCGCCGCCGATGGTGTAGGGCAGCTCCTCGTTGAGGATGGCCTTCTGGAAGGGCAGCTCGGCCCGCTCCGAGCAGCCGGCCTTCTCTAACTGCACCAGCAGAGCCTTTTTGTCCACCCGGATTCCCATGGAGGACAGCTCCAGGGCGATGTCCAGCACCGGATAGTACACAAGGATGTCGGCGTTTAAGGCCCAGTCGTCGTAGTCCGGGGCCCGCCCGTCGTGGCGCTCCCCGTTTGATAAGGTGTCGCCGATCTGCATGATGCACACGGCGCCCTTGGCCTTGCATATGTAGTATTCCCGCTCCTTGGGCGTGTTGTCCGGGAACAGGTCGGCCAGTTCCTGGGTGGTGATGAAGAAAATATCGTGGGGGAGGATCTCCTCGATGTAGTCGTAGCGGATGGCCATGTATTTCTCCGTTTTCCGCAGGACCTTGTAGACGGTCTTCACGACCTCCTTCAAGGTGTCAAGACTGCGGTCCTCCTTCGCTATGATTTTTTCCCAGTCCCACTGGTCCACGAAAATAGAGTGGATGTTGTCGGTGTCCTCGTCCCGGCGGATGGCGTTCATGTCGGTGTAGAGCCCCTCGCCCAGGGAAAAGCCGTACTTTTTGAGGGCATAGCGCTTCCATTTTGCCAGGGAGTGGACGATCTCAGCCCGCTTGCCGTCCTGCTCTTTGATGCCGAAGGTGACGGGGCGCTCCACGCCGTTTAGGTTGTCGTTGAGCCCGGAGGCCGGGTCCACAAACAGAGGGGCCGACACCCGCTGGAGGTTCAAGCGCTCCGCCAGCAGATTCTGAAAGAAATCCTTGACGGTCTTGATGGCTACCTGGGTGTCGTGCAGGTCCAACTGCGGGCGATAGTCTTTGGGAATGATTGTAGCTTCCATGTTTTGAGTCCTTTCTTTTTTCAAGCTATACTGATTATATACCGGCCTTTTTGCCTTTTCAAGAATTTTTGTCACTGCCGAGCCGGATCAGACAGTTTTTGCCGCGAAACGCAACTCCGTAGCACAGGATCGTCGTAAAGCCTTCCAGGCGAAGGCTCTTTGCGTACTGCTTTTGTGTGATCTGGTTCAGCGCTTCTGCGCATTCCTTTTCCAGGTCAGAGCTTTTGCCGGCCCATTTCGCTTCCAGCACGATGGCACGCCTGTGACGATGCTCCTTTACAATGATATCTGCGCGCCCGGTTCCGGCTTCGGAATTTGACCTTACTTCATAACCGGCTCCGGAAAACAGGCCGGTCACAAAGGCGTGGTAGAAATCTTCTTTATAATCGAAATAGCTGATGGTGTCAAAGAGGATATTGGATACGTCCTCTGTCAGCTTCTGATCTTCCCCGTTCCACCATTCCTGGAAAAATTCCCGGCGGTCTCTGGCAGCGATCCGTTCCTGAAACCAGATTTTTACGGTGTCGGCGAACACGGATCGGATCTCCTCGTTGGGAATGCGAAGCACCTTTTTGCCCGGTTCCGGCTGCATTCCTTCCGGCAGATCTTTGGATGACGCCTGTGTGAGATACCCTGTCAGATATAGAATGCTCCACAGATTTTCCTCGGTGGAAGGCGCGGTGTCGTAAGACAGATTCTCCCGGATCGGTTCCTGTATCACGCCGCCGGACAATAGCGTTTCAAATTTATGCGTTACAAATACGTCCGGAAGGTCGATAAATCTGCGGATGATATTGTTGTGACTGGTATCCAGCCAATAGCTTTCCGGTGCCGCGCCAGGATTTTCCATAAGGGCCCGCACATGATTGATGACATCCCAGGGACAATAAACCTCCCTGTCCCCGAAACGGTAGCCGTCGTACCAGCGTTTCATTTCCGGCAACGCATCCGGCAATCCGGCGTCAGCTAAGAGCCTTTTGACCTCATCCTCAGAGAAGCCAAAATAGTCCTGATAGCGTCTGTCCGAGATGGAATTGGAAATAAAATTGTTTGCGCCGGTAAAAATACTTTCCTTTGCGATTCTAAGGCATCCGGTCACTACGGCGAATTTCAGAGCGGGATTGGACTTCCATACCATTCCAAGAAAGGTCTTGATGACATTCAGCATCTTGGGGTAGTAGCCATTGTCGTTGGCTTTTGCCAGAGGCACGTCATATTCGTCCACAAGAAGAATGACGTTTTTTCCGTAATGTGCCTTCATCATGCGGATCAGAGTAAAAAGCGCGCTGCGCAGATCGGTCTCGCTGCCGTTTTGGTACATCAGCCGCCGGAAAATTTCCAGATCCGATCTGGCGGCTTTGTCGCTGTCTGCCAGATATGCGTGTTCTACGCACAGGGAGGAGACAGTATATTTCAGCAGTCCATAGGCGTCTTCAAAACAATTTCCCTCCACATCCTTTAAGGTCAGGAAAAGTACGGGCCATTGATTCATCCACGCTTCGCAGCATTCCCGGTCCCTTGAAATCTCCAGCCCATCGAAGAGAGGCCTGCTGTCCTTGCGGATGTCAAAAAACTCTGCCAGCATACTCATGGTCAGAGTTTTGCCAAACCGGCGGGGACGGGTGATCAGATTTACAAAAAAAGTCTCATTCAACAGCTCCTTGATGAAACCGGTCTTGTCAATGTAGTAGCAGCCGCTGGTTCGCACCAGTTCAAACAGATCGATCCCATAAGGCAGATTTACGCGCGGCATGGCAGCACCTCCTTTTTGTCGGCTGTTGGGTTCCGTTTATGGTTTTATAGGAAACGGCAAATTTATTTGTCGTTTCCTATAGCTTACCATAATCATTTGGGGATTGCAATTGTGGAATGGCTGTAAATATAGAATTCCTCCTGGCTTGGCTGATAAGCCTTCTCCCATTTTTCAAAGCCCGCGTCAAATGCCTCTGCTTCGGCTTCTTTGATGGAAAAGGCCGGGCTTTCGTAATACATCCATCTATGGCCCGTAAGGGCGCCCTCCTTTAATTCCTTTACCAGCATGGCTGTCGGAAATGTGCCGTCTGACAGGCGGACGTTGTACTTCTCACAGCTTTTAAAGCCGCGGTTTACATAATTTCCGGGATTTCCGAAAATGACGACCACCTCATAGCCCATGGCGGCGGCTTTCGCAAAGGAGGTCTCGATCAGCCGTTTCCCAATGCCCCTCCGCTGGTACTCCGGAAGAACAGAGATGGGGCCGAAGGTCAGGATATCCTTCCTGTTTCCGACTTCGTTTGCCAGACGGGCCTTTGTGTACATGATGTTTCCGATGATCTGTCCGCTTCGCTCCGCCACCAGATCCAGCTCGGGGATAAAATCCTCGTGGGAGCGTATGACGTGGGCGATATAATGCTCGTTGCAGCCCGGCGTGTAGAGATTCCAGAAGGCCCGGCGGGTCAATTCCTCCACCGCCCGGTAGTCGTTTTCGGTTTCTGTTCGCAGGATGATCGTGTCCGGCATATGTTTTCCCTCGTTTCGCTTTGTTTTTTCTGACATTTTATAGCTTCCAGAAAATGGTTCGCTTATCTATAAGCATACCCAAATATGCGGGCAAAAGCAAGAGAAAAGAACGTAGCCAACCATGGCGACCTCCAGACAAAAACTGTTATTCTTTGAAAATATTTTCCCATCTCAAGACCAGTAACGTCACCTGCGGGAAAAATAATCGCCGCAAGGAAGAACATTGAATTTTCCGGGCGTTTCTGGTATGATGGAGTCTGGAAGAAATGAAATTTGTCCGGCAGGGATTCGCGCCCGGCGGGGAGGCATTCGGTCAGGCCGGGGACGGTTCGCTGGAACCGGAGAAAATTTATGCAAAGAAAAGAGGGATCGCTATGAGAAAAATAAAGCTTGGGGCCTCCGGCCCGGAGGTTTCCCAGCTCGCTCTGGGACTTATGAGAAGCAGCGCCTATGAGGCAAAGGAGATGCAGGCCCTTCTGGAGAAGGCCCTGGAGCTTGAGATCAATTTTGTGGACAATGCGGATATTTACGGCGGAGAGCACAGTTCGGAGGGGATCTACGGGCAGGTCATGGAGCAGGCGCCAGAGCTTCGGGATAAATTTGTGGTGCAGACAAAGTGCGGTATCTGCCAGGGCTATTACGATTCCTCCTACGAGCACATCATGGAGAGCGTGGACAGAAGCTTAAAGCGGATGAAGCTTGAGACCATCGACGTTTTGCTGCTGCACCGGCCTGATGCGCTGATGGAGCCGGAGGAGATCGCCCGGGCCTTCGATGAGCTGTCCAGGGCCGGTAAGGTGAAATACTTCGGCGTTTCCAATATGAATCCGGGGCAGATCGAGAATCTGAAGCGCTGTGTCACCCAGGAGCTGCTGGTGGACCAGGTGCAGATGAGCATTGTACATTCCCCCATGATCGACGCCGGAATCCATGTCAATATGACGGACGAGGGCGCGGTGATGCGGGACGGAAGCCTGCTGGACTACGCCCAGGTGCACGGCATGACCATCCAGCCCTGGTCCATTGTGCAGGCCAGTTGGGCCCAGGGAAGCTTTCTGGATCATCCCGATTATGCAGAGCTGAACCGGGTGCTGGACCGGCTTTCTGAAAAATATAATATCACCAAGGCCGCCGTGGCCGTGGCCTGGCTTTTGCGTCATCCGGCTGATCTTCAGCCCATCACCGGAACTACTGATCCGAAGCATCTGGCAGAGCTGGCCCGGGCGTTCAACATTCGGCTCACCCGGCCGGAGTGGTACGAGCTGTACCTTTCCGCTGGGAAGAAGCTGCCGTAGGTTAAAGAATATGGGGAAGAAGCTGCCGTAAGCAAAAGGCTATGGGGAAGAAGCGATTCCAGAGAGGAAAGAAATTCCGGGCTGCAATGTCTGGATTATAGGAAACTGCAAATTTATTTGTCGTTTACTATAGAAGCTGTTGTATCGTGAGAACCGTAATACCGAGAAAAGGAGAAAATCATATGCTGTTTGTGGGATATCCAAAGTGCAGTACCAGCCAGAAAGCGAAGAAATGGCTGCAGGAGAAGGGCGTGGCCTTTGAGGAGCGCCATATTGTGGAACAGAATCCAACGAAAGAGGAATTGAAGGAGTGGAAGGAGCGAAGCGGTCTGCCGCTTAAGCGTTTTTTTAACACCAGCGGCCTGAAATACAAGGAGCTGAAGCTGAAGGACAGGCTGCCGGAGATGAGCGAGGAGGAGCAGCTTGCGCTGCTGGCCACCGACGGCATGCTGGTGAAGCGCCCGATCCTGGTGACGGAGGATAAGGCCATACCCGGATTTAGGGAGGCGGAGTGGGAGAAGGCGATATAGCCCATAACCAACAGACTGGATGAAACGGATTGACAATTTCGAAAAAATCCAGTTGCAAAACCTGATGTTTGGTAATAAAATAAAATCAGAAAAGTATGAATAAGTCAAGAAGCTTCATACTAATAAAGGAGGTGTTTATATGGCAACTTCAAGTATCACTAAAAATTTTGTTATATCCGGTCAGAAGCAGGTGGAGATGTTTGTCGATGCTATTGAAGCATCTGCCAATAATCGCCCGATTCGTATTCCGGTAGCTGCTAGGGAATTAACGGATACTGATGATATAATAAAATTAATGGAGAAGAGGAAAAAAGCGAATGTTGCAAAATGATAAGTATTTAGTTATCAACATTCGCAAGTATCTTGAGAGTGACAATCCAAAGCTCGGAGAGGATGATTTGGTGCAAATTCTCTCCGAGTTTTCACGTCAGCGTATCTGATCGCACAACTTGGTAAAAATTTCGCAAATGGTGCAGACAAGAGGATCACCGGAGAGGAACTCCTTGAAGCAGCGTGGAAGAAGATTGAAGAAATACAATACCGGGCAGGCGGTGTAGTAACATTTTTAGAAGCAAATAATGAAGATAAGCTGTTTAATTTTTATAAAGATAACAGATTTCAGAAGTTTGATACGAGACAGACAGCGTCAAATAACGCAGAACCACATGAACTTGTACAACTTTTAAGACTACTTTGATTTTATAGGAAGGATGCGGAAAATGGGAAAGTCATACATTTCCGAAATTGTAAAACAGATGCCGGACTCCGGCATCAAGGATTTCTTTGATGTGGCAAATACCCTGCCGGGGGCTCTGTCCCTGGGCGTGGGGGAGCCTGATTTTGTCACCCCCGGCCATGTGCGGGAGGCGGCCATCGCCTCCTTAAAGGAGGGGGATACCAAATATACCGACAACCGGGGGACCGTGGAGCTTCGGGACGCCGCCGCAGAGTATCTTAAAAAATTTGATCTGCACTACCAGGGGCAGGAGGAGGTCCTGATCACCGTGGGCGCCAGCGAGGGCATCGATCTGGCTCTCCGGGCCCTGATCGATCCCGGGGACGAGGTGCTGGTGGTGGAGCCCTCCTATGTGTCCTACATCCCCTGCGTCCTGATGTGCCAGGGCGTGCCGGTGCATCTGAACATGAAGGAGGAGAACCGCTTCCGGCTGACGGCGGCAGAGCTTGCGGCGGCCATCACGGATAAAACGAAGGTGCTCCTGCTTCCCTATCCCAGCAATCCCACGGGAGCCATTATGGAGCGGGAGGATCTGGAGGCTATCCGGCAGATGCTTATTGACCATGATATTTTCGTCATCAGTGATGAGATTTACGCTGAGCTGACCTACGGGAAGCGGCATGTGTCCATTGCCTCCCTGCCGGGGATGAAGGAGCGGTGTGTGGTGCTGAACGGATTTTCCAAGGCATTTGCCATGACGGGCTGGCGGATGGGTATGGCGGCAGGGCCAAAAGAGGTCATTTTTGCTATGAATAAGATCCACCAGTTCACCATCATGTCGGCGGGAACCACCAGCCAGCGGGGCGCTCTGGAAGCGCTCACAAGTCCTCTGCGGGATGAGGAGATCGACGCCATGCGGCAGGAGTACGACAGGCGCCGGACGCTGATGACGGAGGGCTTTCGCGGTATGGGCCTTACTGTGGTGGAGCCGGAGGGGGCCTTTTATGTCTTTCCCTCCATCAAGAGGACGGGCCTGACCAGCAGGGAATTCTGCAATCGGCTCTTAAAGGAGCAGCAGGTGGCGGTGATTCCGGGGGACGCCTTCGGCGCCTGCGGGGAGGGTTATATCCGCTGTTCCTACGCCTACTCCCAGGAGAAGATCAAGGCCTGCCTTGCGCGGATGGCGAAATTTATGGAGCAGTTTTAGGGCGGGACTTGTTTTGCGGCCTGAAAAGAGAGGCCGCAAAGGTCCGGCAGAGGAAACGTTTGGAGCTGGCGATGGAATATCAAAATGTGTACACCGCAAGATTTGTGGAGCGGCCAAACCGCTTCATCGCCCTGGTGGAGATGGACGGCAGCATAGAGACCTGCCATGTAAAAAATACCGGGCGCTGCCGGGAGCTTCTCATCCCCGGGGCGCGGGTTTATCTGGAAAAGAGCGGCAATCTTAAGCGGAAAACCGCCTACGACCTGGTGGGCGTGGACAAAAACGGGATCTATGTCAACATGGATTCCCAGGCGCCCAACAAGGTGGCCCACGAGTGGCTGTTACAGCAGGGCTGGGATTTGGTGAAGCCGGAATGTAAGTACGGAAATTCCAGGCTTGATTTTTATATGGAAAAAGCAGCGGTGGGAACTGCACAGACTGGCGAACCCCCGGCCATCCGCCGGGCCTTCATGGAGGTCAAGGGCGTTACTTTGGAAGAAAACGGGATCGCCCGCTTTCCCGACGCTCCTACGCAGCGTGGAATCAAGCACATAGAGGAGTTGGTTAAGGCCCACAGCCAGGGCTATGAAGCTTATATCCTCTTTGTGATCCAGATGAAGGGAATCCGCTGGTTTGAGCCCAACGATGCCACCCACCCGGCCTTTGGGGAGGCCCTGCGCCGGGCTCACAGGGCCGGCGTGCAGGTGCTGGCCTACGACTGCCTGGCACGCCCCGGAAGCATAGAACTGGACCGGGAAGTGCCGGTGAGACTATAAAGATTTTGATAGAAGAAAAAGAGGAATAAAAATGCTTCAGGATTTTCCGTTAGAAATGATCATAGAACCGCTGCTTACGTGGTTCCAGGGCCATGCCAGAGTGCTCCCCTGGCGGGAGGAGCCCACGCCCTACCGGGTCTGGGTGTCCGAGATCATGCTCCAGCAGACCAGGGTGGAGGCCGTAAAGCCCTATTTTGAACGGTTTACCAAAGCTCTTCCCACCGTGAAGGAGCTGGCCGAATGCGAGGAGGAGGCGCTTCTAAAGCTCTGGGAAGGCCTGGGCTACTATAACCGGGTCCGCAATATGCAGCTTGCCGCCAAAAGTGTGATGGCGGAGTACGCGGGCGAGCTCCCCGCCGATTATGAGAAGCTTCTAAAGCTTAAGGGAATCGGCCATTACACCGCCGGGGCCATCGCCTCCATCGCCTACGGGATTCCCGTGCCCGCTGTGGACGGCAACGTGCTGCGGGTGATCTCCCGGGTCAGTGCCGACGATTCGGACATTATGAAGCAGTCTGTCCGCACGGCGGTGGAGGAAGCCCTCCTTAAGATCATGCCAGAGGGCCGGGCCGGGGCCTTCAACCAGGCCCTGATGGAGCTTGGGGCCACTGTCTGCGTGCCAAACGGCGCGCCTCTGTGCGAAGAATGTCCCTGGGGAAAATTCTGCCGCGCCAGGCAGGAGGAAAGCTGGTCCCTCCTCCCTGTAAAAAGCAAGGCCAAGCCCCGGAAAATGGAGGACCGCACTGTGTTTGTCATCCGCATCGGGGATAAGATCGTCTTAAATAAGCGCCCGCCCAGGGGGCTTTTGGCCGGGATGTACGAATTTCCCAATGTGGAGGGGCATCTGACGGAAAGCCAGGCGCTGGACTGGGCCAAAGCCCACCGGATCTCCCCCATCCGTATCCAGCCCCTGGAAGCCGCCAAGCACATTTTCTCCCATGTGGAGTGGCACATGATCGGCTACGTCATCCGGGTGGACGAGCTGGAGCAGCAGGACGATACCCTCCTTTTCGTGGACGTAAGGGAGACCGAAGAAAAATATCCGATTCCGTCGGCCTTTGCGGCTTATACCAAGTATATGCGCATCCGGCTGGGGAATGAGAAGTTTCGGGAGCGTGAGGAGGAGGCGGCTGGAAGCTGACCGGCACACATTCGGCTGTTGCTTTTGTATGGAAAATTCGTTATACTTAAGGAAAACAGAGCTTAGGTATCTTTGGAAGACAGAGCTTACTGCAAGGAGGCGGGAACATGGCGCGCACGGTGGCAATCGGGATTCAGCAATTTAATGAAATGATCGAAAAAAACTGTTTCTACATTGATAAAACAAACTTTATCAAGGAGTGGTGGGAAAACGAGGACAGTGTCACTCTCATTACCCGTCCCCGCCGTTTTGGAAAAACGCTGACCATGAGCATGGTGGAGCAGTTTTTTTCTGTGGATTATGCGGGAAGGGCGGACCTTTTTGAGGGACTGTCTATCTGGAAGGAGGAAAAATACCGGGCTTTGCAGGGAACATATCCGGTGATAAGTCTCTCCTTTGCCAATCTTAAGGAAACCAATTATGCCACCACCAGAAGAAAGATCTGCCGGATGCTGACGGATCTCTATGCGGATCATGCGTTCTTACTGGGATGAACTGGTGGCATTTACCAGAAGCATGTTCAATTCCGCCTTTAAGACGAATCCGTGGCTGGAGCGGGCCATTATGACAGGGATTACGAGGGTCAGCAAGGAATCCATTTTCTCGGATCTGAATAATCTTGAGGTGGTGACGACCACCTCTGAAAAATATGCGGACTGTTTCGGCTTCACGGAGCCAGGAAGTATTTGCGGCTATGGATGAGATTGGGCGAACGGAAAAACAGCAGGTAAAAGACTGGTACGATGGTTTCACCTTTGGAAATATCAGTGATATTTACAATCCGTGGTCTATTTTAAACTATCTTGATAAGGGGAAGTTTACAACTTACTGGGCCCCTGAAGATTATCATCTTCAGGTCGCGGGCAGTCGCCAAATGCCTGCAAGCAGTCACTTGGCTTGTTGCCATCGCGGAAACACCAGCTCAAACAGTTTAGTAGGTAAGTTGATTCGTCAGGGCAGCGGGAAGATAAAGTATGTTTTTGGGACTTTGCTGAAAGGCGAGCACTTAAGAACCCCTATCGATGAACAGATTGTATATAACCAGCTTGACGACAATGAACAGGCCATCTGGAGTCTGCTTCTAGCCAGCGGTTATCTGAAAGTGGTATCTTACGAGGGTTATGAGTCATATGAGGACGACATTTTTTGCCGGGAGCCGGAGTATGAACTGGCGTTGACGAATCTGGAAGTGAAGCTGATGTTCCAAAATATGGTGCGCATGTGGTTTGGTTCTGTGGATTCCGATTACAATGATTTTGTGAAGGCACTGCTTCTGGGGGATGTGGACGCCATGAATGAGTATATGAACCGGGTGACAGCTGAGACCTTCAGCAGCTTCGATACCGGAAAGCGTGCCTCCGGGAAGGCGGAGCCGGAACGCTTTTACCATGGATTTGTGCTGGGATTGATGGTGGACTTAAGGGGCAGGTATGTGCTCACCTCCAACCGGGAAAGCGGATTCGGCAGATACGACGTGGTATTGGAGCCTTTGTCCCGGAAGGATGACGCCATCATCATAGAATTTAAGGTATACAATTTCAGGAGAGAGAAGAATCTGGAGGAAACCCTGCAAAACGCCTTGCGGCAGATCGAAGATAAGAAATATGAGACCAATCTGCTTGCGAAAGGGATTCCGGCGGAGAAAATCAGGAAGTACGGATTTGTCTTTGAAGGGAAACAGGTGCTGATCGGGTAGTGGAAAAAGAACCGTAAGAAAACAAATATTTAACGAAGAGAACCAACCGGAGCCAGGCGAACAGCCTGCCTGGCTGGTTCTTCTCGTATCTGGCTGATTCGCGTCCGCGTTTTGCCAATGAAGGGGTGGATTGCTAATCCAAACAGCCGCTCGTACTGCACGAGCCTGATGTTAGATTGCAGCCGCACAGGAGCAAAAATTTTCCCGATTTTTGCAACCAGAGGCAAAAAAATCGTACTTATGGAGTGAAAAGGCCTTTTCATTTACAAAGGGGGGAACGACATGGAGGATTTACAGATCATCGAGCTGTACTTTGCCCGCGACGAGCAGGCGATCAAAGAAACCGATGCAAAATACGGCAGGCTGTGTTTTCGGGTGGCCTATCAGATCCTGGCCAACAACGAGGATTCGGAGGAATGTGTGAACGATACCTATCTGGGCGCGTGGAACAAGATTCCGCCCGCGCGGCCCGACAACTTCAGGGCATTCCTATGTAAGATCACCAGAAATCTTTCGCTGAAAAAGCTGGAGGCGGCAAAGGCTATGAAACGTGTGTCAAACGCGGTCCTTTCCCTGTCCGAGCTGGAAGAGATCCTGCCGGATGACCGCATCGCGCCCGGCGTGGAGGAGGAAGAGATCGGCAGGCTTGTAAGCGCCTTCCTGTGGCAGGAGAAGGAGGAAGCCCGCAATGTGTTTCTCCGCAAATACTGGTATTTCGATTCCATCAGTGATATTGCCGCGCGGTACTCCTTCAGTGAAAACAAGGTCAAATCCATGCTGTTCCGCACACGAAACCGATTGCGGAAATATCTGAAGAAAGGCGGTATTGAACTATGAACATTCCAAGAATAGCGAAGGCGATGGAATATGTGGACGACGCTCTTATTTCCGGCGCTTTGGACAGCGCGCCGGGAGAGAAGGAGAAGCATCACGCATGGGTGGGTGAGGGCGCTTCGGACAGCGTGCCGGGAGAGAAAAAGAAGCATCACGCATGGGTGGGATGGAGCGCCGCGGCGGCCTG
>CALWDR010000008.1 GCA_944376745.1 uncultured Lachnospiraceae bacterium | reverse complement strand
AAATTTTTTCCAAAACCCCCTAGACGAATTCGACAAAATGTGATTAAATAAAAATAGTGTGTTAATTACATAACAATGTTTTGGCATTCCATCAAGACATAGGTTGAAAGGAGATTAAACATGATTTATTCCCATGAAGTTGAAACAATGTGTCCGGTAGCCCAGGGCGTCAACCACGGCTGCGCTCCCATCCCCCAGGAGGGAAAATGGACCAAGGTAAAGGAAGTAAAGGACATCAACGGCCTGACCCACGGCGTGGGCTGGTGCGCACCCCAGCAGGGCGCCTGCAAGCTGACCTTGAATGTAAAAGACGGCATCATCCAGGAAGCTTTGGTTGAGACCATCGGCTGCTCCGGCATGACCCACTCCGCAGCTATGGCCGCCGAGATTCTTCCCGGCAGAACGCTTATTGAGGCCATGAATACCGACTTGGTATGCGACGCCATCAACACCGCCATGCGTGAACTGGCACTGCAGATCCTTTACGGCAGAACCCAGAGCGCGTTCTCCGAGGACGGACTTCCCATCGGAGCCGGTCTGGAGGATCTGGGCAAGGGCCTGCGTTCCCAGGTGGGTACCATGTACGGAACTCTGAAGAAAGGACCTCGTTATCTGGAAATGGCAGAGGGCTATGTAACCGGAATCGCTCTGGATGAGGATGATCAGATCATCGGTTACCAGTTCGTAAGCCTCGGCAAAATGACCGATTTCATCAAAAAGGGCGACGACCCCAACACCGCGTGGGAGAAGGCGAAGGGCCAGTACGGCCGCGTTGAGGACGCAGTGAAGATCATCGACCCGAGAGCAGAATAAGGAGGATAAAGAAATGGCATTGTTCGAATCATATGAAAGAAGAATTGACAAAATCAATTCCGTTTTAAACAGCTATGGAATCGCTTCTCTGGAGGAAGCGGAGAAGATCACCAAGGATGCGGGCCTGAATGTTTACGACATGATCAAGGGCATCCAGCCCATCTGCTTTGAAAATGCATGCTGGGCCTACATCACAGGCGCGGCCATCGCCATCAAGAAGGGCTGCACCAGAGCGGCGGACGCGGCGGCTGCCATCGGCGAGGGCCTGCAGGCCTTCTGTATCCCCGGCTCCGTGGCGGACCAGCGTAAGGTAGGACTGGGACACGGTAACTTAGGAAAAATGCTTCTGGAGGAGTCCACCGAGTGCTTCTGCTTCCTGGCTGGCCACGAGTCCTTCGCGGCGGCTGAGGGCGCCATCGGTATCGCGGAGAAGGCCAACAAGGTTCGTAAGAAACCCCTGCGGGTTATTTTGAATGGTCTTGGCAAAGACGCCGCCCAGATCATTTCCCGTATCAACGGCTTTACCTATGTGGAGACCGAGATGGACTACTACACCGGTGAGGTGAAAGAGGTATTCCGCAAGTCCTATTCCACCGGACTTCGGTCCAAAGTAAACTGCTACGGTGCCAATGACGTGACCGAGGGCGTTGCCATCATGCACAAGGAGGGCGTGGACGTTTCCATCACCGGCAATTCCACCAACCCCACCCGGTTCCAGCACCCCGTTGCAGGTACCTACAAGAAGGAATGTATCGAGCAGGGCAAGAAATACTTCTCCGTTGCTTCCGGCGGCGGTACCGGACGTACCCTGCACCCGGACAACATGGCGGCAGGCCCGGCTTCCTACGGCATGACCGATACCATGGGCCGGATGCATTCTGATGCTCAGTTCGCAGGTTCCTCCTCCGTACCGGCCCATGTGGAGATGATGGGTCTCATTGGAGCTGGAAATAATCCCATGGTCGGAATGACAGTGGCCGTTGCGGTAAGCATCGAGGAGGCCGCTAAGGCTGGGAAATTTTAAGGAATCCAAGTTATATCCAGTTGATAAAAAGGCTGAAAGTACCGTAATCATATGGGTTACGGTACTTTTTTGATCGATGAAATTTTCAAGATGAAACTTTCAGAGGACATGAAATTATTTGCTTGACAACGGCACGAAAAGTGATATAATGACATAAAAATGACACGTCAGATATGTCCGAAAGGAGGATACTATGAGTGCAAGAGTTGTACAAGGGAGTCCGGAGTTAGGGGCAAAGATTCGGATGAGGAGGAATGAACTAGGGTTCACGATTGAAGAAGCGGCGGTTAAGGCTGGAGTTGGTACGAAAACATGGAGCAGATATGAGGCGGGAGAATCTATTCGAAGAGATAAAATTATGAGTGTTTGTAAAACTTTGAATTGGAATATGCTTCCGAATCAAGAAGAAAGCTCTTTGGAAGTTGATTTGAATGATTACCGGTGCAGTGAGGTGTGGCCACAGGCGCTGGCGGATTCTTTGGGTGAAGCAGCCGCAATTTCATTTGTAATAGGCAGTGATATTTTGTTGGATAATATCGAACAGGATTTAGAGGCGATTGCATGCAAGCCAAAAGGAACTCATATTGGGGAATTAGATATTTCTTGGTTAAAAGATATTTTACCCGCTCAATTTTTGCCAGAATATGATTATGATTTTCTTTATTATTTAAAAAATGTTGTGATTCGTTATCGGAATCAGGCATCCAGTGAAAAATGTTTTGTTGCTCGAACTGTGATAGAGGAGATAGCGCTATATGTAATTATGAAAGAATCACAGTTCCTGATGGAAAGTATACTTCCATATTTTTCATCACAGGAATCTGATTTATATGATAATTGGGATAGCTGGCCATTTGATCTTTTTGGTGATATGGATGTTGTTACGTGTCTGTATTCCGATGATTATCTAACACGGGATCATATTTATCACTTTGAACATTGGCGAAAAGAACAGTTTTATTCATAAGATGAAGGCACCCTATGACCAGACAAGAATCAATATAAAACGATTCTAGTATGCGGAGAATCTATCAGATTTTCTTTCAGAAGCTTCTGCGCATGATTGACGAGCGGGGAATGACGGATGCGGGGGTCTATGCTTGTTTGAAGGCGATTGGGCAGAGGAGATTGCAGCGTATCGGCAGAGCAGCCGGAACGGGAGGAGAGGGTAGAAAAGCGGGGAGCAAGTTTTACAAAGGTGTATTAGAGAGACCATAGAGACATCCAGGAGAAAAAGATGAGAGAACTTTGCGAATTAACCTGCATGGTGATGGTATATGACGAAAATGGAAATATTCTGGTTCAGGACAAGACTGGCTCCGGCTGGAGCGGCGTACAGTTTCCGGGCGGGCATGTGGAGTCGGAGGAATCCTTTGTGGCCTGCGCCGTCCGGGAGGTGAAGGAGGAGACGGGGCTTACCGTTCGCAGTCTGAGGCTGTGCGGTGTCAAACAGTTCCAAAACGATGACGGCAGCAGGTATATCATATTTTATTTTAAGACAAAGGATTTTTCCGGTACGCTGAAATCCTCGGAGGAGGGCAGGGTGTTCTGGATTCCCAGAGCGGAGCTGTCCCAATATAAGACTGCGGTTTCCTTTGAAAAAATGATAGAGGTGTTCGAGCGGGAGGATTTAAACGAGAATATTTACCAGCGGGATGAAAAAGGAAACTGGGTGCTGATCTCTGTATAAGAGTTGTCCATTCGGCTGCTGCTGAAAAGCAGCAAAATGCAGTGTTAAAATCCGTTGCTTGCAAATTTTGCGCCAACCGTCCTACAATGGCGGGGAAAGGAGCGTGTAAGCATGATTGGAGAAACGATTCAGAGAATACGAAAAGAGAGGCATATGAGCCAGGAGGAGCTGGCCGTGAAGCTCCATGTGGTGCGGCAGACCGTCTCAAAATGGGAGAATAACCTGTCCGTGCCGGACGCGGATGTGCTGATCCACATGGCGGAGGTTTTGGAGGTTCCGGTGAGCCGCCTGCTGGGAGTGGAGACAGAGGAGCAAAATGTGTCTGATCTGGCAGAGGAGCTGGCCAGGCTCAATCAGCAGCTTGCGGAGCAGAAGCAGGAAGAAAGGCGGCGGCATCAGGTGGAGAAGAAGCGTGGCTTCATTCTCTTTCTTTCTTTTGCCGCTCTGCTGATCGCGCTGTTGGCGGGAGAGGCGCTGGTGTCCGTGGTACTGGTGGGCCTCTGCATGCTGGCGGCGGCCATGATTTTGTACCGAAATCTGGCGCTTCTGACGGAGAATGCAAAGCCCTCCCAGATGAAGGCCCTGAAGGGTATGACGGTTTTCAACCTTGTGATCATGGCGCTGTGCGTTTCGGCGGTGGTAGTTTCAGAGGTGTTTCATGTACAACTGTCGCAGGAGCAGGGAAAAATACTGGCGCTGGCCATTGTTTCCGGCATTATGCTGGCCTGCGGGTATTTCAGTCCGAAACTGCCCTTTTCCAGGCACACCGGGCTGCGTCTGCCCTGGACGGTCCGGGATGAGGATACCTGGAATCTGGCCCATCGGGTCCTGGGCTATCTGTCCCTGCCCACGGTTCTGCTGTATTGGGCCCTGGCTTTCACCGTCCCCGATTTCGAGACCGTGTCCATAGCCATGATGGTGCTTTGGATTGGCGTGCCGGGGCTTCTGTCCGGTATTTTCTTCTGGAAGAAAATGCGGGGAAGGATGTGAAAAGTACCGAAGCTTGCCGGAGGATAAAAACAGGAGCCATTCGGTTGTTGCTTTCAAATTTCCAATCGTTTATAATAAAACCATGATGTGCAAAGATGAAAGAAAAATCGGCGTCCAATCAAACAGGGCGCTGAATTGTCTGAAAGAGGAGATCCTATGAAAAAAGAAGTACAAAGGAGAACACACCATGACAAAACAGGAATTTAAAAAACGGGCACAGGAAAAAATACTCATTCTGGACGGGGCCACCGGCTCCAACCTCTTAAAGCGGGGCATGCCCCACGGCGTTTGTACGGAGCTGTGGGTGACGGAGCACCGGGAGGTCATGCTGAAGCTGCAGCGGGAATATATGGAGGCGGGCAGCGACATTCTCTATGCCCCCACCTTCTCCGGCAACCGGATAAAATTAAAGGAGTACGGGCTTCTGGACCGGATGGAGGAATTAAACCATACGCTGGTGGGCATTTCCAGGGAGGCTGCCGGAGGACAGGCCCTGGTGGCCGGGGACATCACCATGACGGGGGCCCAGCTTGCGCCCATGGGGGATCTGACCTTCGAGGAGCTTGTGGATATTTATAAGGAACAGATTTCCCTGATCGCTGAGGCGGGAGCGGACCTGCTGGTGGTGGAGACCATGATGAGCCTCCAGGAGACCCGGGCCGCCGTCCTTGCCGCCCGGGAGGTCTGCAGCCTTCCCGTGATGGCGACCCTGAGCTTTCAGGAAAATGGAAGAACCCTGTACGGCGCCTCCGCCAAGGCGGCAGCGGTGGTCCTTGGCGCCCTCGGTGTGGACGCGGTGGGGTTAAACTGCTCCGCCGGACCGGACAAAATGCGCTCCGTGGTGGCGGAAATGCGAGGATACACCGACCTTCCCGTGATCGCCAAGCCCAATGCCGGAATGCCGAAGCTGGAGAAGGACGGCAGCACCGGCTACGACATGAGTCCGGAGGAGTTCGCCGGATATATGGAGGAACTGCTGGAGGCCGGAGCGGACATTGTCGGCGGCTGCTGCGGCAGCACCCCGGAATTTATCGCGCGGCTTAGGGAGACGGTGGTGCGGTATGAAAAAAATAATCCGGGAAGCCATCTGCCTGCCGCGGGGGAGGAGAGGACCGATCCGGGAAGCCATCTGCCCGACGCGGGGGAGGAAGGAAGCGATCCGGGAAAACCTGCTGCCGGTTATGATTCCATCACCGTGGACTGCCCAAAGAAGATTTATCTGGCCTCCGAGCGGGAGGTATATTCCTTTGCTCCCGGTCAGAAGCTTGTTGTGGGAGAGGACATTGATTTTTCCAGGAACGAGGAGCTGGTGGAGGACTATCGGAGCGACTGCTTTGACACCGCCGTTGACCTGGCCTTTGACATGGAGGAGGCGGCGGACATTCTGCGCATCGCCGCGGCGGCGGAGGGCGTGGACGAGAAGGAGGCCCTTCTGGCTCTGGCGGAGGAGCTTTCCCGGAATGTGAACCTGCCGCTGATGTTGGCTCCAACCTCGCCGGAAACTGTCGAATATGTGCTCAGACACTTCTCTGGAATTATGGCAATTCAATGGAGCCATAACCTGAAGGAATGGGAAACCCAAATAAAAAGTATAGCCAAAAGTTACGGAGCGCCCCTTGTAACTATTGACAATGAAATTATCTATTGCTAAAATTATCAGTAATCGTGAAATACCCTACGGGTACATCATCTGCATGCCATATGGCAGGAATAAATAAGGAAAGGAAGGTTTTCCATGAAAAGACGCGTATTTTCCATTTTGGTTGAGAACACGCCCAACGTGCTCAGCCATGTATCCGGGCTTTTCAGCAGAAGGGGATACAACATCGACAGTATTTCCGCCGGTGTTACCGCGGACCCCAGGTTTACGCGGATCACCATTGTGGCCAGCGGCGATGAGCTGATCCTGGAGCAGATCGAGAAGCAGTTGGCCAAGCTGGAGGATGTGTTGGACATCAAGCCCTTAAAGGATGGAGATTCCGTCTGCCGGGAGCTGATCTTGGTGAAGCTCCGGGCCAAGGATACCGACCGCCAGGCCATCATTTCGGTGGTGGAGATCTTCCGTGCCAAGGTGGTGGATGTGACCCAGGATTCCATGGTGATCGAGCTGACCGGAAACCAGAGCAAGCTGGACGCGTTCCTGCGGCTGGTGGAGGGCTACGAGATCCTGGAGCTGGCCCGGACGGGGATTACCGGTCTCAGCCGAGGCTCGGCAGACGTAAAATTTTTCGATTAATGCGAAAGCATAAGGAGGACATGTAAAATGGCAAATATTTATTACCAGGAAGATTGTAACTTATCCCTTCTGGAGGGAAAAACCATCGCGGTCATCGGCTATGGAAGCCAGGGACACGCGCACGCGCTGAACGCCAAGGAGTCCGGCTGCAACGTGATCATCGGACTTTATGAGGGCAGCAAGTCCTGGAAGAAGGCCGAGGAGCAGGGCTTTGAGGTTTACACCGCAGCGGAAGCGGCCAAGAAAGCCGACATTATCATGATTCTTATCAACGACGAGCTGCAGGCTGACATGTACAAGAAGGACATCGAGCCCAACCTGGAGGAGGGCAACATGCTGATGTTCGCCCACGGCTTCAACATCCATTTCGGAACCATCGTTCCTCCGAAAAATGTGGATGTTACCATGATCGCTCCCAAGGGACCGGGTCACACCGTGAGAAGCGAGTATCAGGCCGGCAAGGGTGTTCCCTGTCTGGTAGCCGTGCATCAGGATGCCACCGGCAAGGCTCTGGAGCTGGCTCTGGCATACGCGCTGGCCATCGGCGGCGCGCGGGCGGGCGTCCTTGAGACCACCTTCCGCACCGAGACCGAGACGGACCTCTTCGGCGAGCAGGCAGTGCTCTGCGGCGGCGTCTGCGCTTTGATGCAGGCGGGCTTTGAGACTCTGGTGGAGGCTGGCTACGATCCCAGAAACGCCTACTTTGAGTGTATCCATGAGATGAAGCTGATCGTGGACCTGATCTACCAGTCCGGTTTCGAGGGCATGCGCTACTCTATCTCCAATACCGCCGAGTACGGCGATTACATCACCGGGCCCAAGATCATCACCGAGGAGACCAAGAAGACCATGAAGAAGATCCTTTCCGACATCCAGGACGGCACCTTTGCCAAGGATTTCCTGCTGGATATGTCCCCGGCTGGCCGTCAGGTACACTTCAAGGCCATGCGCAAGCGCGCCGCGGAGCATCCCGCCGAGGTGATCGGAAAAGAGATCCGCAAGCTCTACAGCTGGAACGACGAGGCGAAGCTCATCAACAACTAAATGAGGCGAGCGCATCAACAGCCGGATGAGCGGAAGCGCATCAACAGCTGGATGAGGCGAAGCGCATCAACAACCGGATGAGGCGAGGCTTATCGGCCACGAAATTAAAATACAGAGGGCGGCTGATCTGCCGCCACAAACCTGCGGGCAGCGCGAATCAGCGTACTGCCCGCAATTGGGTGAAAGGAGAAAAAGGATGTATACGATCAAAAATTTTACAAGCAACGACGATGTGAAAGTTTTAAGCGAGCTGGGAGGGTTTCAGGTCATCGAGTATCAGCGGGACTTAAGCGTCATGCCCGGAGACGCCATGACGGCCTACTACAGCGCTCAGATGAATGTGAAGAAGCGGCAGCTGGTGTGCAATGTATCCATGATGCCTGTGACTGTCCAGAAGGGCGCCATGCAGTGGATGGCGGGCAATATCACCCAGACCACCGGCGTCAAGGGCGTGGGGGATTTTATCGGCAAGGCCTTTGGCGCCAAGGTGACGGGGGAATCCGCCATTAAGCCGGAGTATACGGGCATGGGGACCCTGGTGCTGGAGCCCACCTACAAGTATCTGATCCTGATGGATGTGGCCCAGTGGGGCGGAGCGGTAGTGCTGGACGACGGGCTGTTCCTGGCCTGTGACAGCCGCCTGCAGCAGCAGACCGTGGCCCGCTCCAATCTTTCCTCGGCCATTGCCGGCGGCGAGGGGCTGTTCAATCTCTGCCTTTCCGGAAACGGCGTGTTCTGCATCGAGTCGGACTGTCCCTTAGAGGAGCTGATCGAGATTCAGCTGCAGGACGACGTGCTTAAGATCGATGGAAATTATGCCATTGCCTGGAGCAGGAGCCTGAACTTTACCGTGGAGCGCTCCGGGAAATCCCTGATCGGTTCCGCGGCCTCCGGGGAAGGGCTTGTCAACGTGTATCGGGGCACCGGCACCGTGCTCATGATGCCCACGGCTAAAATGCCCAACGTTTAAGTCCTTTTTTGATTTTCAAAAAAATGAAGAAAGCTTTCCAGGGCTTTGGACTGCTTCTGGCTTTTGTTGTAGGCAAAGCCCACCTCCCGCCGGGGGATGGGGCGGGCCAGCGGGATCTCGATCAGCGTCCCGCTGGCCAGCTCCTCCCGGACAAATTCCCGGATGACGCAGGCGGCGCCCAGGCTGATCTTGGCAAATTCGATCAGCAGATCCATGGAGGACACCTCGATGGAGGCGTGGAGATGGATCTGATTTTCGATAAAATAATCGTCGATGTAGCGGCGGGTCATATTTTCCTTGTCCAACAGCATGAGGGTGGAGTTTTCCAGGATCCGGTTCTGGGAGACGCCTCTGCTCTTTAAGTTCGCCAGATAATCCCGGGTGGCCACGAAAATGTCCTCGATCTCCTTAAGGGGGTGGAAGGTGATGTGCTTTAAGACCTCGGGCCTGCCCACGAGGCCGACGTCGATCTTATCCTCCTCCAGGAGCTTTAAGGTCTGGTTGGTGGAGCGGCAGTCGATGGAAATGTTGATGTAGGGGTACTGCTTGATAAAATCCTTTAAGTAGGGCAGCAGCAGGTATTTGCACAGGGTGGAGCTGACCCCGATGGTCAGATGGCCGATGCCCAGCTCGATGGAGCGGCGCAGCTTCTCCTCCCCCAGGTTCAGGGTCTCGAAGGCGGTCTTTACGTGGCTGTAAAGAAGCTCCCCCTCCGGGGTCAGGGTCACGCCCCGGGAGCTTCGGGAAAACAGCCGGGCGCCCAGATTTTCCTCCAGCTTCTGGATGGATTTGCTGATGGCGGGCTGGCTGATGTAGAGCTCCTTGGCGGCCTTGGAGATATTTCCGGCGTTGGCCACGGCGTAGAAGATTTTATAGGAGGCCAGGTTCTGGTTATTCATAATAGCTCCTCTCTTTTATAACTGAATTTCATGATAAACATATTTAATATGTATTTCTATTATAATACCGGATGTGGTAAAATAGCAACTAGAAATCCGGCAGATCGTAAAATCATGGCTGTTTTGTATGCTTTCTGCCGAGAATGAGACAGGAGGAATAGAAAAATGGGAATGACAATGACGCAGAAAATTCTGGCGGCTCATGCGGGATTGGATTCTGTCAGCGCCGGGCAGCTGATCGAGGCGGAGCTGGATCTGGTGCTGGGCAACGACATCACCTCCCCGGTTGCCATTCACGAGATGGATAAGATGAAGAAGCAGGGGGTGTTCCACAAGGACAAGATCGCCCTGGTGATGGACCATTTCGTGCCCAACAAGGACATCAAATCCGCCCAGCACTGCAAATGTGTGCGGGAATTTGCCTGCAAGCATGAGATCACCAACTATTTTGACGTGGGAGAGATGGGCATCGAGCACGCCCTTCTGCCGGAGAAGGGACTGACCGTGGCAGGGGATGTGATCATCGGTGCGGACTCTCACACCTGCACCTACGGCGCTCTGGGCGCGTTCTCCACGGGCGTGGGGAGCACGGACATGGCGGCGGGAATGGCCACAGGAAAAGCCTGGTTCAAGGTCCCCTCGGCCATAAAATTCAACCTGGTGGGCAAGCCCTCCAAATGGGTCAGCGGCAAGGACGTGATCCTGCACATCATCGGCATGATCGGCGTGGACGGCGCCCTCTACAAATCCATGGAATTTGTGGGCGAGGGAACCAAAAACCTCTCCATGGATGACAGATTTACCATCGCAAATATGGCCATCGAGGCCGGTGGCAAGAACGGCATTTTCCCGGTGGATGACGCGGCGGTTCAATATATGAAGGAGCACTCCAAGCGGGAATTTACCATTTACGAGGCGGATGCGGACGCGGAATACGACGCGGAATATACCATTGATTTAAGCCAGTTAAAGCCCACGGTGGCCTTCCCGCATCTGCCGGAAAATACCAGAACCATCGACGAGGTGGGAGATATCAGGATCGACCAGGTGGTCATCGGCTCCTGCACCAACGGACGGCTGAATGACCTGCGGATCGCGGCGGAGATCCTTCGGGGAAATAAGGTGGCCAAGGGCGTGCGCTGTATCGTGATTCCCGCCACCCAGCAGATTTATCTGGACGCCATGGAGGAGGGCCTGATCCGCGATTTCATCGAGGCCGGCGCCATCGTCAGCACACCCACCTGCGGCCCCTGCCTGGGCGGCTACATGGGGATCTTGGCCGAGGGAGAGCGGTGCGTATCCACCACCAACCGGAACTTTGTGGGCAGAATGGGCCATGTGGACTCGGAAATTTATCTGGCCAGCCCGGCGGTGGCCGCGGCCAGCGCCATCACCGGCAGATTGTCCGGGCCCAACCAGTAAGGAGGAATGAGAGATGAAAGCATGCGGACGCGTATTTAAATATGGAGACAATGTGGACACGGATGTGATTATCCCGGCGAGATACTTAAATTCGTCGGACCCTAAGGAATTGGCGGCCCACTGCATGGAGGATATCGACAAAGAATTTATCCACAAGGTGTCGCCCGGAGACCTGATCGTGGCGGAGAAAAATTTTGGCTGCGGCTCTTCCCGGGAGCACGCGCCCATCGCCATCAAGGCGGCGGGGGTAAGCTGCGTCATCGCCGAGACCTTTGCCCGGATCTTTTACCGGAACGCCATCAATATCGGCCTTCCCATCATCGAGTGCCCGGAGGCCTCCAAGGGGATTTCGGAAGGCGATGAGGTGGAGGTGGACTTCGACAGCGGTGTCATCACCAACAAGACCAAGGGTGAGACTTACCAGGGCCAGGCTTTCCCGGAATTTATGCAGAAGATCATCAAGGCGGAAGGACTCATCAACTACATCAATCAAGAGAAATAACCGGAGGGGGACGGCCAGTTGGCCGTCCCTCCTTAAGGAGAGGTCACAGTATGAAGGAAGTCGGGCGGGGAATCCCTTTGACTGGCGGGACAATCCCTGGGCCGCATTGCCCCAGTGCCTGTGCATTTGCTCACAAAAATAACCGCAAAGCCTTGCGGCCACGGGGATTATAGAGTATAATACTTGACAATAGGGTTCGCGGAGCGGTTCCTATTGTATCTGATAATAGGGTTCGCGAAGCGGTTCCTATTATATCTGACAATAGGGTTCGCGGAGCGGTTCCTATTGTACCTATAT
>CALWDR010000007.1 GCA_944376745.1 uncultured Lachnospiraceae bacterium | reverse complement strand
GTGGAGACGGAGGACCCCACGGGGCCCTACGGCAACAAGGCGCTGGGAGAGCCGCCGGCCATTCCGCCGGCTCCGGCTCTCAGAAATGCCCTGCTGCACGCAACCGGGGTGAGCGTTCACGCATTACCCCTGTCACCCCAGCGCCTGGTGGAAGCGTTTACCCAGGCCGGATTGCTTGGAAAGAGATAGGAGGCGGCGGTCATGTATGATATCAAACATTATTATCAGGGAGAGACGGTGGAGGAGACCCTCCGCCTGATGGAGGTGTACCCAGAGGCCAGGCTCATCTGCGGCGGCTCGGATGTGCTGATCAAGACAAGAGAGGGAAAAATGGCCGGCTGTACCCTTATCGGGATTCGGCATCTGAAAGAATTAAACGGCGTGGAAAGGAGGGAAAACGGCGACCTGTACATCGGGGCCGCCACCACCTTCAGCCACCTGACAGGCGACCCTCTGATCCAGAAATATGTTCCGGTGCTGGGGGAGGCCGTGGACCAGGTGGGCGGCCCCCAGGTCCGCAATATCGGAACCATCGGCGGTAACCTCTGCAACGGCGCGGTCAGCGCCGACAGCGCGCCGGCGGTATTTTCCCTGGACGCCAGGCTTCGGATCGTGAGCTTAAGGGGAGAGCGCCTGGCTGCGCCGGAGGAATTTTACTTAGGTCCGGGCCGGGTGGACTTAAAGCCCGGAGAGCTTCTGACCCATGTGATCGTGCCCAGAGAACATTACGAGGGCTATACCGGTCACTATATCAAGTATTCCATGCGAAACGCCATGGACATCGCCACCTTGAGCTGCTGTGTGGTGGTGAAGACTGCGGGACGGGAGTACAAGAATACCCTGGAGGACATCCGCGTCACCTTCGGCGTGGCGGCTCCGGTGCCTCTGCGCTGCAGGGCCACCGAGGAGCGCCTGAAGGGCCATGTGATCGACACGGAGCTGTTTTGGATGATGGAGCGGTCCATCCGGGAGGAGATCAATCCCCGGGATTCCTGGCGGGCCTCCAGGGCTTTCCGCCTGCAGATCGGCGGAGAGATCGCAAAGAGGGCCTTTATGGAGGCAGTGGCCAGACAGGACAGGAGGGAGGCATAAGCCATGGAAAAACAGATGCAGTTGGTACGTTGTACCGTAAACGGAAAAGAGATCGCGGAGTATGTGGACGTGCGGGAATCCCTTTTGGATATGCTGAGGAATCGCCTGGGCTTAACCTCCGTGAAAAAAGGCTGTGAGGTAGGCGAGTGCGGGGCCTGCACCGTCATTATTGACGGGGAGACCATTGACTCCTGTATCTACCTGGCCGTCTGGGCGGAGGGGAAAAATATCCGCACCCTGGAGGGCCTTATGGGGCCGAATGGGGAACTGACCAGGATTCAGGAGGCCTTTATCGAGGAAGGAGCCATCCAGTGCGGCTTCTGCACGCCGGGTTTTGTGATGTCGGCCACGGTGCTTTTGGAGCGGGGAGAGCCGCTGAGCCGGGAGGCCATCAAGAAGCATATGGCGGGGAACCTCTGCCGGTGTACCGGCTATCACAATATCGCCAACGCGGTGGAGAAGGTGATGAAGGAGCAGCAGGCGGAAAAATAAAGATTCAGGTGGCAGAAGCAGGAGGCTAAGGGAGGGTCGTATGGATACAAAATGTGTTGTTTGGATCAATGGGGAGGAAGCGCAGGTAGATCCCCAGCGAAGGCTGATGGATGTGCTTCGCAATGATTTTCATTTAAAATCCGTAAAGGACGGGTGCAGCGAGGGAGCCTGCGGGACCTGTACGGTGCTGGTGGACGGCAGGCCCGTCAAATCCTGTGTTCAGAAGATGGAGCGCATGGCCGGAAAGCATATCGTGACGGTGGAGGGCCTGGGGGACCGGGAGAAGGAAGCCTTCGTGTACGCCTTCGGGGAGGCGGGGGCCGTCCAGTGCGGCTTCTGCATTCCGGGAATGGTGCTTTGCGGGAAAGCCCTTCTTGACTCCAATCCCGATCCCTCCCGGGTGGAGATTGCGGCGGCTATCCGTAACAATATCTGCCGCTGTACCGGGTATAAGAAGATCATCGACGGGATCGCGCTGGCGGGGGCCGTTCTGCGGGGAGAGGTTTCTATGGAGGAGGACCCCGCCCAGGTGAAGGTGGGGACGAAGCTGCACCGGATCGACGTGCGGGAGAAGGTGCTGGGTTACGGCGAGTATGTGGATGACGTGGAGATCGAGGGCATGGTCCATGCGGGAGCGGTGCGAAGCCGTTATCCCCGGGCCCGGGTGCTGTCCATCGACACGTCGAAGGCGCTGGCCTTAAAGGGCGTCCTTGCGGTCTACACCGCCGACGATATTCCCGGCAGCCGGAAGGTCGGGCATTTGAAGCAGGACTGGGACGCCCTCATTGCGGTGGGTCATGTGACCCACTACCTGGGGGATGCCGTCTGCCTGGTGGTGGCCGAGACGCCGGAGCTGGTGGAGGAGGCCAAGGGCCTGGTGGAGGTGGCCTATGAGGAGCTTACGCCCCTGACCTGTCCCAGGGAGGCATTGGCAAAGGGGGCCCCCGTGGTACACGCGGGCACGGAAAATAACATTTTAAGCCATGAGCGTCTGGTCCGTGGAAATGCGGATGAGGTCATTGCGTCCTCAGCCCATAAAGTTACCATGCATTATGAGACGCCCTGGACGGAGCACGCCTTTCTGGAGCCAGAGTGCGCCATCGCGATGCCCTTTGACGACGGCGTGTTTATCTACTCCTCGGACCAGGGCACCTACGATACCCGCCACGAGACCTCCATTTTGCTGGGGCTTCCCCCGGAGAAGGTCATTGTGGAAAACAAGCTGGTGGGCGGCGGCTTTGGTGGAAAAGAGGACGTGACCGTGCAGCACCTGGCGGCCATGGCGGCATTTCTCACGGGCCGGGTGGTGAAGATGAAGCTGAGCCGGAAGGAGAGCATTCTGGTGCATCCCAAGCGCCATCCCTTCAGCATCGATCTGACCACGGCCTGCGATGAAAGCGGATATCTGACGGCCATGAAGGCTGTGGTGGTGTCGGACACGGGAGCTTACGCCTCCCTGGGCGGTCCGGTGTTGCAGCGGGCCTGCACCCATGCGGCGGGGCCCTACAACTATCAGGATGTGGACATCGACGGGACGGCGGTGTACACCAACAATCCCCCGGCGGGGGCTTTTCGGGGCTTCGGCGTGACCCAGACCTGTTTTGCCACCGAGTGCAATCTGAACCTGCTGGCGGAGCAGGTGGGCATTTCCCCCTGGGAGATCCGCTACCGCAACGCCATTCGTCCGGGCCAGGTACTGCCCAACGGGCAGATCGCGGATGCTTCCACCGGCCTTGCGGAGACCTTGGAGGCGGTGAAGGAGGTCTACGAGAGCAGCCCCTACACGGGCATCGGCTGCGCCATGAAAAATGCCGGCGTGGGCGTGGGCCTGCCGGATATGGGCCGTACCCGCCTGGTGGTGAAGGACGGCAGGGTGCACATCCATGCGGGTGCCTCCTGCATTGGCCAGGGGCTTGGCACCGTGCTGGTGCAGATCCTGGCGGAGACCACGGGGTTGTCCCTTGACAGGCTTTCCTATCATGCGCCCAACACCGGGGAGGCGCCGGATTCCGGCACCACCTCCGGCTCCCGGCAGACATTGGTCACCGGGGAGGCCTGCCGCCGGGCAGGGGTGCTCTTAAAGGAGGCAATGTCAGAAAAAGCAGTGAAGCTGCAGGCAGATCAGGAGCCGAAAGAATCACCGGACACACGGTTGGAGCCGGCAGGGACGTTTTCAGAAGGGATGGCAGGAATGCTTCTGACAGCGTTGGAAGGTCAGGAATTTTACGGCGAGTATCTGGCCAAGACCGACAAAATGGGGGCCGACGTGCCCAATCCGGTCTCCCATGTGGCTTACGGCTACGCCACCCAGGTGTGCGTGCTGAATGAGGACGGAACCGTGGCGAAGGTGGTGGCGGCCCACGACGTGGGCAAGGCCGTAAATCCCAAGAGCGTGGAGGGCCAGATCGAGGGGGGCGTGGTCATGTCCTTAGGCTACGCCCTGACGGAGCAGTATCCCCTGGAAAACTGTGTGCCCACGGCGAAATTCGGCACCCTGGGTCTGTTCCGGGCCGACAAGACGCCCACGGTGGAGAGTATCATCGTGGAGAAGCCGGGCATCGCGGAGGCCTACGGCGCCATCGGCATCGGGGAGATCACCGCCATTCCCACGGCCCCGGCGGTGCAGGGGGCGTACTATAAGTGGAACGGGAAGTTCCAGACGTCGCTGCCGTTGGAGGGGACGCCTTACAGCAGGAAGAAATAAGAGGAATTACGAATGGACAGAAAAGAGCAGTTGATCATTGTGCGCGGTGGCGGGGATATCGCCACCGGCACCATTTATAAATTGAACCGGTGCGGGTTTCCGGTTCTGGTATTGGAAGCGGAGCAGCCTTCGGCCATTCGGCGCAGGGTGGCTTTTTCGGAAGCGGTATATGACGGAAAAGCTCAGGTGGAGGATATGCTCTGTTTTTGCGTTTCCAGCTTAAAAGAGGCATGGGATGTCATGGGGGAGGGGCATGTGGCCCTTCTGAAGGACCCGGAGTGCCGCATCCTTCGGGAGGCGAAGCCCTGGGCGCTGGTGGACGGCATTCTGGCGAAACGGAATCTTGGCACCCACCGGGGGATGGCGCCAAAGACCATCGCTCTGGGGCCGGGCTTTACCGCCGGGGAGGATGTGGACCTGGTGATCGAGACCATGCGGGGGCACAATCTGGGCCGGGTGATCGCGGAAGGGACGGCTCTGCCAAATACCGGGGTGCCGGGGAAGATCGGCGGCTACGACAGGGAGCGGGTGGTGTACGCCCCCGGAGCCGGGAGCGTCCATATGATCTGCGAGATCGGAGAACGGGTGGAGAAGGGGCAGGTGATCGCGGAGATCGTGGCGGAGGCAGAGGCGGAATCTGTGTCCGGAAGGAATGCGGGTTCTGCTTCCGGCAGGCTTCCGGTGAAGGCCACAATTTCCGGCCTGGTGCGGGGGATGATCCGGGAGGGCTATCCGGTGACGGAGGGCTTTAAGATGGCGGATATCGACCCGCGCCTTGAGGAGTATGAGAATTGCTTTACCATTTCGGATAAGGCACGGTGCATCGCGGGGGGCGTGCTGGAGGGGCTGCTGTATCTGGAGCGGGTGCAGGGGTGTTGAGCAGTGGCAGTCATCCGGACATTGTTGTAAAAACCCTATGTCTGCGGGGACACAGGACGATGGAACTGTGATGGAAAAACAACGGTTCTCTGTAGTAACGGAGAATGCCGTTGAGGATATTGGTTGGGAGAAAAGGAACAAAATGAGTGAGACGTGGCAAGGTTTGTGGAGTGACCTGGGCCTTCACAAGGCAAAATTCCCCCAGGTGGCGGTTCTGGTGGGCAGCGGCGGCAAGACCTCTCTGATGGGCCAGCTTGCGCGTGCCGGAAAGGAACATCAGCTGCGGGTGGCGGTACTGACTACCACCCATATCTGGAAGCCCGTCCAGGGGCTTCGTCTCGTTGAGGGGGCCGAGTGTCCCGCGGGACGGGACTGCGCCGAAGACTGTGCTGACGGCGTGGAAGGAAGCCGGAGAAATACAGAGCGTTCCGCAGAACAGAGCCGGCGCTGGAAAATGGAGAAGGGGACTGTCACGGTCTTCGGCAGAGACTGCGGGGACGGGAAAATAACCTTCCCCGGGGAGGAATGCTACCGGGAAATCTGCCGGGAGGCGGATCTGATCCTGGTGGAGGCCGACGGCTCCCGGGGGCTCCCGGTAAAATATCCGGGGCCCCGGGAGCCGGTGATTCCTGACAACGTCAACATGATCCTGTGCGTCTGCGGGATGTCCGGCCTGGGAAGGCCGGGTCGGGAGGTGTGCCACCGGTGGGAACTGGCGCCGGCGGGCCGGAAAGGAAGCGGGGAGCCAGAGGAATCCGCAAGCTGGAACGGCAGCGGGGAGCCAGTGAGCGCGGCGGGCAAGAACAGCATCGTGGAGCCGGTAAGCGCGGCAGGCAGGAACGATGCCGTGGAGCCGGTGAAAGCTGCCAGCCAAAACGGCGGTATAGAAGCGTGCCAGGAGACAGAGCGAATCACGGAGAAATTGTTGGCCCACCTCCTGGAGGAGGGCTACGGAAAGCCCCTGGCGGAGCGGTATCCCGGGGCGGAATTTTATTACTGTCTGAATCAGGCGGACACGGAGGCGCAGGCTGCCGCGGCAAAGAGAATTTTGCAGAGAACCGGGCGGGCCGGTCTTATCATGTGCTTAAAGGATGAGGAAAATATCCTGTACAAAACTATCGGCGGCGAAAAACCGGGAGTGGGAAACCCTTTGCCGTGTCAGAAGGAACTCTGGGAGTCCAAGGACAGGCCGTACCTTGCGTTGATCTATATGGCTTCCGGGTTTGGGAGACGCTACGGCTCCAATAAGCTTCTGGAAATGGTTGGGGGAAAGCCGCTGTATCTTCATGGATTGGAGACGCTTGTGGAGGCGGCCGGGGAACTGAAGAAGGGCGGCAGAGCAGAGAATTTGCAGGGAAAAGAGCGGGTGTCTGGAGCTGAGGGCGGAATGGAGATCCGGCTGATCGTAGTCAGCCAATATGGGGAAATACTGGAGCGGGCAAAGCAGCTGGGGGCGGTTCCGGTCTACAATCCAAACAGCGGGGAGGGAATCACGGCCTCCATCCATTTAGGGATAGAGGCATCTGATTATGCCGGGCAGGATGTGAGGGTGGAGGCATCTGATTATGCCGGGCAGGATGTGAGGGCGGAGGCTTCTGATTATGCCAAGCAGGATGTGAGGCCGGAGGCTTCCGGTTATGCCAAGCAGGATGTGAGGCCGGAGGCCTATCTCTTCTC
>CALWDR010000006.1 GCA_944376745.1 uncultured Lachnospiraceae bacterium | reverse complement strand
TTTATGCCGGACGCTTCGTATCCCCTGCCCTGCGCTTTTCTTCTCTCCAACTGGCTCCCCCCTACCGCTTCACAATACAAGCCGCAAAATGGCTGACTCCTTCTCACCCATTCAGGAAATTTTTGATAAAGCTGGCCCGATGTATGGGACTTGGGCCGTATTTTTTCAGGGCTTCGATGTGTTCCTTGGAACCGTAGCCCTTGTTGGAGGCAAAGCCGTACTCCGGCATAAGCTTATCGTACTCCACCATCAGCCGGTCCCTGGTCACCTTGGCCACAATGCTGGCCGCCCCGATGGAAATGCTCTTGGCGTCCCCCTTGATGATGGGCACCTGCCGGATCTCCACCCCCGGAATGGTGACGGCGTCGTTTAAAAGGACGGCGGGCTTCGCCGACAGCTTTCCGATGGCTTCCCGCATAGCCTCGTAGGTGGCCTGCAAAATGTTGATCTCGTCGATGCGGGCCGGCCCCGCCATGCCGATCCCCACGGCCACGGCTTCCCTCAGGATCACCTCGTACAGCTCCTCCCGTTTCTTCTCGCTAAGCTTCTTGGAATCGTTGATATACAGAATCCCGCAGTCCCTGGGCAGGATCACCGCCCCAGCCACCACGGGCCCGGCCAGGGGGCCGCGGCCCACCTCGTCAATACCGCAGACACAGCCCAGATGAGCGTACTCCCGCTCAAAAGCTCCCAAAGCATAAATCCGCTCCCGTTCCTTTTGAAGCTTTGCGAACCTCGTTCTGGCTTTCTCCACCAGGCGCTTCACCCCGGCCCGCTCATCCGGCTCATAAGCCGCAATAAAAGCAGGCAGCAGTTCATCCGCTGCCGCCTGCAATTCCTCCTGTATCAAACCCACTGCTTTTTCTTTTTCCATGGTACACGCCTCCTGAATCCTTCCGCCGCTCTCCCATCTTCCAGAACCGCCTTTACTGATGGCGGATAAAGCCGATCTTGCTGAAGGGATAGATGCGGAGCCACGCTCTGCCGATAATATCCTCCCGGTGAACATTTCCCACGCTGGGGTCCCGGCTGTCGCTGCTGGCGTTCCGGTTGTCTCCCAGCACAAAATACTCGTCGTCGCCCAAGACGATCTCATTTTCCGCAAGTCCCCGCTTGTCGGGCGAAATGACCTCCCGTCCATAGGATTCCACCAGCTCCTGGCCGTTGATGTAAATGATCCCGTCGGCGTCGATCTGCACCGTCTCTCCCGGCAGGCCGATGATCCGCTTGATATAATAGGTGTCCGCCCCGTGCTGATAGGGGAATACGATAATATCGAACCGCTCCGGGTCCCGGAACCGGTAGGAAATCTTATCCACGATCAGGTTATCGCCGTGGCTTAAGGTATTTTCCATGGAGGAGCCGCTGACCTCCGTGCGCTGTCCCACATAGCGGATGACCAGAAAGGTCAGTACAAACACCACTCCTATATACAGCACAAAATTTATGACTTCCCGGACGGTGCCGCCCTTTGTGCGCTTTTCCCGGGTCTCATTGTCCCTGGTCTCGTTATCCTTCATCGCTTTTTCCTTCTCTCGTCCTAACCGTCTGTCTTACCGGGCCGCGCCGAATGCCGCCCGCCTGCTTCCATTCTATGATGCCGGATTCCAAAGGCCGCGCCACGAAAGCGCAAAGCTTTGAAGCCCCAACATCATTCTATGCCTAATTCCCCGGAAATTCAAGAGGAATTTCCCTCAATCGCTCGGAGACTCCAGAGTGATCCTTCCAAGCCTGCCGCTTCGGAATTCCTCCGTCAGAAGGGCCGCCGCCTTGTCGTAGTTAAGCTCCTGGCCCCGCTTGATACAGCCCCGATTCCTGGCAAGCTGCTCCAAGATTTCCAGGGCCGTTCCCTCCTCCGACACCTGATACCGCTCAAAGAGCACCCCGGGGTATTCCCGGGTCAGAAACGCGATCAGCTCCAGCGCCAGCTCGTCCAGATGCAGGATCTCATCCTTGACAGCGCCTGTCATGGCAAGATGAAGGCCCACGGAGGGGTCCTCAAACTTGGGCCAGAGAATCCCCGGCGTGTCCAGAAGCTCCACGCTTTTATTGAGGCGGATCCACTGCTTTCCCTTGGTGACGCCGGGCTTATTGCCGGTTTTGGCACAGGCCCTGCCCGCATAGGTGTTGATAAAGGTAGATTTTCCCACGTTGGGAACTCCCACGATCATGGCCCGCACGGGACGGTTCAGAATCCCGCGTCTTCTGTCCCGCTCCCGCTTCTCCCGGCAGGCCTCCTCCAGCACCTGGGTGATGGCCTTCATGCTGCCCTTGCTGCGGGAGTCCGCCTTCGCCACAAAATACCCCTGCTTCCGGAAAAAGTCCGTCCAGGCCGCCGTTTTCCCCTCGTCCGCCAGATCCGCCTTGTTCAAAAGGATCAGCCTTGCCTTGCCCCTGCCAAGCTCGTCAATGTCGGGATTGCGGCTGCTTTTGGGGATTCTCGCATCCACCAGCTCGATCACCAGATCGATGAATTTTATATCCTCCTGCATCTGCCGCCTGGCCTTGGTCATATGACCGGGATACCACTGCACCTGCATCGTAACACCTCTTTCCCTTTGTCGCGCGCTCCTGCCCAAACAGGCGCGGCAAAGCGTTATTCATAACAATAGAACGTTCTCGGAGCATACTTACTGTCATTTCAGAAAGCCGAAATTCTCCCAGGGGGAAGCGATAAACCAGGCTTTCCCCAGGATATGCTCCTTCTTCACATTGCCGATATTGGCGTACCGGCTGTCCTCGCTGTTGCCCCGGTTGTCTCCCAGCACAAAGTATTCATCCTCCCCCACCACGATGGGCTCCTCCGCCAGAAGGGCATTTTCCACGTAGGGGTTCTCGATCTTCTCCTCAAAGGGTTCGTCGTTGACGTAGACCCTGCCGTCCTTGATCTGCACGGTGTCCCCCGGCGTGGCGATGACCCGCTTGATGTAATAATAGGACTTTTCATTTCCGTTGGGCAGAAATACGATAATGTCGTTTTGCTTCGGATTGAACATCCGGTACACGAACCGGTTCACCAGCACGGTGTCCCCGCTCTCCAGAGTCCCCGCCATGGACTGACCCACCACAGGCACCCGCACCCCGAAGAAATAGACGATCACAGCCGCCAGGCCGATCACCAGCGCCAGCTGGGCCGCCCAGACAGCCGCCGTCTTGACCGCCGCCTTGCTGATGCCTTTTTTCTTCCCGGTAAAATTCAGACTGCTGCCGCCGGGGCGGCTGGCCCGCCGCCGTCTGATCTTATATCGATTTCGTCTGTGTCTCATGTGAATCCGCTCCATTTCCTTCCCACGGGTGTGCCCTGCTCCGAAAGGATCTTTTCTGCATAGATACCGAAAAAGGGGCTGAATGACAGCCCCTTCCTTCTTATTGTTCCTACTTTACAAGTTCTTTTACCTTTGCCTTCTTGCCCACGCGGTTTCTTAAGTAGTTGAGCTTCGCTCTTCTCACCTTACCATGTCTTACGACCTCCACCTTCTCTACGTTGGGGGAGTGTACGGGCCAGGTCTTCTCTACGCCTACGCCGTTGGAGAATTTTCTCACGGTAAAAGTCTCGCGATTGCTTCCGCCCTGTCTCTTTAAAACGATGCCCTCGAATACCTGGATTCTCTCGCGGTTTCCCTCTTTGATCTTGCCGTATACCCGAACGGTATCGCCCACGCGGAACTCCGGTACCTCAGCCTTCAGCTGTTCCGCTTCAATGCTCTTGATGATATCTACTGCGTTCATTTCGTGACCTCCTATTGATTCAGATGTTCTTAATACCTTGCGTAACAGAGGACCATCCAGTTTTCTTGTCTCACGGAGATTTATTTTATCATAGTTTTTCTTGAAAAGCAAGGGATTTTAGGAATTTATTTCTGCATTTATTTCTGCCCGCTTTCCCCTGCTGTCTTCGACTGGTATCTCTCCCACAGATCCGGGCGGCGTTCCCTGGTCCGCAGGATGGACTGCTCCCGGCGCCAGTTCTCGATGTTCTTGTGGTGGCCGGAGAGAAGCACTTCCGGCACCCGCTTGCCCATCCACTCCTCCGGGCGGCTGTACTGGGGATATTCCAGAAGATCGTTCTCGAAGGACTCCGTGCTGCCGGAGGCCTCGTTGGAGAGGACCCCGGGGACCATCCGGGAAATGGCGTCCACCATCACCATGGCGGGAAGCTCCCCGCCGGTCAGGACGTAATCCCCGATGGAGACATAATCCGTGACGATCTCCTGAAGCACCCGCTCGTCGATCCCCTCGTAGTGGCCGCAGAGGAAGATCAGCTCCTCCTCCAGAGCCAGCTCCCTGGCCATGGCCTGTTGGAAGGTGGGCCCCTGGGGGGTCAGATAGATACAGCGGGGTTTGCGCCCCAGCCGCTCCACCACCCATTTCCAGGCGTCATAGACGGGCTGGGCCTGCATGAGCATCCCGGCGCCGCCGCCATAGGGGTAATCGTCCTCCTTGCCGTGCTTATTTGTGGAAAAATCCCGGATATTGACGGTCTCGATGGACAGAAGCCCCGCCTCTATGGCCCGTCCGATGATACTGGTATGCAGGCCGTTCTCCACCATTTCCGGAAATAATGTCAGGATATAAAATTTCATAGTGTTCCTCCGGTTCCTTCGATTTATCAGCTTTGCGGCGCCAAACTTCGAGATTCCGCCAATGTATCTTGCGGCGCCGCAGCTTCGGGATTCCGCCAATGTGTCTTGCGGCGCCAAACTTCGGGATTTCGCTAATCTCTCAGACCCGCCATCAGATGCACCCGCATGACGCGGGCCTTAAGATCGATGGCCAGGATACAGTCCTTGATGGCCGGCAGCAGCAGGTCCCGGCTGCCGGGCTTAGAGACCACATAGACGTCGTTGGCCCCGGTGGTGAGCACATCCGAAAGCACCCCCAGATCCTCTCCCTCCTCGCTGAGGACCGCAAGGCCCATCAGGTCCGCGATGAAATATTCGTCCTCCCCGCAGGCTACTGCCTGATCTCTCGTCACATAGAGGGGACAGCCCCGCAAAAGCGCCGCCTCATCCATGCTTTCGCACTCCTGGAATTTTAAGATCACCAGATTCTTAAAAAATTTTACCTGGGTGATGTGCAGGGTCCGCTGTTCCTTTCCCGTATCTAAAAGGACCTGTTTTAATTTCTTAAAGCGCATCCTGTCGTCCGTGGTGGGATAGACCTTGACCTCCCCCCGGACGCCGTGGGTGGTGGTGATAACCCCAACCTGCAATAAATTCTCCATATTTCCTCCTGAAACCCTGACCGCTGCAGCGCCAAACCGCATCAAAGACGCCTTTTACGCGCAGCGCGAGGCTGTTGCCGGCCACAGAATGACCGGCAATAACAAAAGAGGCTTCAAAAAGCCCCTTCTGCTGTTGCTCATTCATGGCGGCCTCATGTCCGGGCCGTCAGCCTTACTGCATGATCTCGACGATCACTTTTCTCTCTTCCTTGGCTGCCGCCGCCTTTACCACAGACCGGATCGCCTTGGCAATGCGGCCCTGCTTGCCGATCACCTTGCCCATATCGGACTGGGCCACCCGCAGCTCAATGACAACCGCCTTTTCGCTCTGGTTCTCCGTAACTACGACCTCTTCCGGATGTTCCACAAGAGCCTTTGCAATTACTTCCACTAATTCCTTCATTACGTCACCTCACGAATCCTATTTCTCGATGCCGGCTGCCTTGAAAATCTTCCCTACCATCTCCGTGGGCTGTGCGCCGTTTGCAAGCCATTTCTTCGCCAGCTCCTCGTTTACGTGAAACTCGCTGGGGTCCTTGGTGGGATCGTAAGTCCCGATTTCCTCGATGCACTTTCCGTCTCTGGGAGATCTGGAATCAGCCACAACGATTCTATAAAAAGGAGCCTTCTTCTGTCCCATTCTTTTCAGTCTGATCTTTACCACTTCATCTCACCTCCTTGAACATTCTTTAAAAATTTATGATGAAAAGCGTACTTGAAAGTACCCTTTACATACCGCTGTCCTCAGCCCACACCTCAGAAGGGTAATTTGAAGTGTCCCCGCTTCATGCCCCTGCCGCCCATAAGGCCCGGCATCTGCTTCATCATCTTCTTGGACTGCTCGAACTGCTTCACCAGCCGGTTGACCTCGCTGATGTCCACCCCGGCGCCTTTGGCGATCCTCCGTTTGCGACTGGGATTCAGGATGGAGGGGTTGGCCCGCTCCTTGGGGGTCATGGAATAGATGATCCCCTCGATCCTGGCCATCTTCTTCTCATCCACGGCATTTTCCAGCTCCGCGATCTGGGAGCCTCCGATGCCCGGCATCATGCTCAAGATGCTGGACAGTCCGCCCAGTTTCTTCATCTGGCTCATGGATTCCAGATAATCGTCAAAGCCGAACTCGGCCTTGCGCATCTTCTGCTCCAGGGCCCTGGCCTTATCCTCGTCGATCTCCTCCTGAGCCTTCTCAATGAGGGAGAGCACGTCCCCCATGCCCAGGATCCGGGAGGCCATGCGGTCTGGATAGAACTGCTCCAGATCCGAGAGCTTCTCCCCCATACCCACATACAGGATGGGCTTGCCGGTGACGGCCCGGATGGAGAGGGCTGCGCCTCCTCTGGTATCGCCGTCCAGCTTGGTGAGGATCACGCCGTCAATGGAAATCTTCTCGTTGAAGGTGGCCGCCACATTGACCGCGTCCTGTCCCGTCATGGCGTCCACCACCAGGACGGTCTTATACACATCCACATTTTCCTTGATCCCGGCCAGCTCATTCATCATATCCTCATCGATATGAAGGCGTCCCGCCGTATCCAGGATCACCACATTCTGGCCGTGCTTCATGGCATGCTCCACGGCGGCTTTGGCGATATTTACCGGCTTGTGGCCGTCGCCCATGGAAAATACCTCCACGCCCTGCTTCTCCCCGTTGACCTGAAGCTGTTTTATGGCCGCCGGACGGTAGATGTCGCAGGCCGCAAGAAGCGGCTTTCTGCCCTTCTGCTTCAGCTTTCCGGCAAGCTTAGCGGCGGTGGTGGTCTTACCTGCGCCCTGCAGGCCCGCCATCATGATCACCGTGATCTCATTGGAGGGCTTTAGGGCAAGCTCCGTGGTATCGGAGCCCATCAGGCTTACCAGCTCCTCATTTACGATCTTGATCACCATCTGTCCGGGATTTAAGCCGGTCATCACATCCTGGCCCACAGCCCGCTGCTGCACGGACTGGATAAACTGCTTTACAACCTTGAAATTTACATCCGCCTCCAACAGCGCCAGCTTGACTTCCTTCAGGGCGGCCTTCACATCCGCCTCCGTGAGAAGTCCCTTGCTCCGCAGGGCCTTGAATACGTTCTGAAGTTTTTCCGATAAGCTGTCAAATGCCATACTATAACTCCTCTAATATTTCGCTGGACAACTGCCTGATGGCGTCCCTGGCAGCCTCCGCCTCATCCGCATCCCCGGCAAGGGTCAGACGGCGAATCTGTTCTATCTTTTCCTTTATCCGCTGAAAGCGCTCCAGCAGGTGAAGCTTCTCCTCGTAGCCCAAAAGCAGTTTATCGCACCGCCTGATCAGGTCGTGAACGCCCTGGCGGCTGATGCCCCGCTCCTCGGCGATCTCTCCCAGGGACAGGTCGTTGCATACGAAATCCTCGTAAACGGCTCTCTGGTGTTCATTGAGCAGCTCTCCATAAAAATCATAGAGATAGGTCTGCAGCACTTTCTTTTCCATTTGCATCACCCTGGGTATTATACGACAGAAAGAGCGAGGTGTCAAGTATTTTTTCTTGACACCTCGCTCTTTGTATTTTCAGAAAGCCCGCTGGAGTTAAAAAGCGCACACCCCATTTCCCGGAACTGCGCGATCTTCTGCTTCAGCAGTTCCTCGCTGCAGCCGAAAAATTCCGCCAGGCAGGTCATGCACATGTATTCGGAGGCGCCGCGGTTAATCAGCTTCTTGTGAAGCCCGACCTCATCTGGAGAAAGCTCCCTGCCGCATTTCATGCACCGGCTCATTTCCGGTCCACGACCTTCGCCCGGTACATCTGACAGCCGTGAGCCGCACAGGCCCTGCCGCGGATGATCCCGTTGTCGGTGCGCAGCACCTCGCCGGTCCAAAGGTCCGTCAGCTCCACCGTCCTGCCGCTGCTTAAGGGCAGCCCGATCATATCCGGCGTGATGACCGCATCCTCACAGGGCTCATCCATAAAGTTGAAAAATCCGATTGCAATGTCGCCATTGTCAAGAAGCTTTGCCAGCTTCACCATCCTCAATGGATATTCCCTGAAAAACGGCTCGTCCGGCCTGCGCGCCTCGTTGGGCGTATAATAATCGGAATTTGCAAAATACGGCTGGTTCCCGGCGCTGTCCTGGTTGACGGCAAGCACCTCCTTGTTCAGCAGGATCTTCCTGGTCTCCTCATCCATATTTCGGATATCGCAGCCGATCATCAGGGGCGAGTTCATCATGGCCCACAGTGAGAAATGGAACCGGTATTCCTCAAAGCTGCAGCCGGTCAGGCCCACATTGCCGCTGCCCTTCATGCCCACCACCAGCATGTCCATATCGTTGAAGCAGTTCGGCGCATTGTATTCCTGCACCGGAAGCTGGGACTGGGCGATGAGCTTGATGGAAGCCCAGGAATCGTTGATGTCCCCGGTGGAGCGCCACATGTTGGCCCCGGTCTCCTTGATCCACTGGCGGGTATGGTCCGACCCCCAGGAGCAGGCGCTGAACAAGATGTCCCTGCCGCAGTTTGCCAAAGCCAGCCCCATCCGCTTATAGAGGATGTCCGACTTTTCGGAAACCGGATGATAACAGAAATCATATTTCAGGAAGTCCACGCCCCACTCGGCAAAGGTCCTGGCATCGATCCACTCGTAGTCATAGCTGGCCGGATAACGGGCGCAGGTCAGGTAACCGGCGCAGGAATACATGCCGAATTTCAGGCCCTTGCTGTGAATGTAATCCGCCAGGTATTTCATCCCGTGGGGGAATTTCTCCGGGTCCGGTACCAGACGGCCATTCTCGTCCCGCTCATGCAGGGCCCAGCAGTCGTCGATGACCACATACTCATACCCGGCGTCGGCAAGGCCGGTCTCCACCATGGCGTCCGCCGATTCCATCACCAGTTTTTCGTTGATCTTTGCCCCGTAGGTGTTCCAGGTATTCCAGCCAAGGGGCGGTCTTTGTACAAACATACTGTCTCCTCCATTCTTTGGAATAAATTTATAAATCATTCACGGGAGCTTTTCCGTGAAATGTATTTCTTATACGCTTCCGTCCGCGGAATGAACGCTATCAGGATTTCTCCGCATTGGAATAGGGCGTTCCAATAAACCCAGCCTGCCTGAAATCCTCCATGTGGTGCCGGATGATATAATCCATATAGGAAATCACCATTTTCGCTGTCAGAAGATACCCCGCCGGGCTCATGTGCCCGCCCAGGAAAAACAGCTTTTTGAAATCCTCGTCATATTCCACCGCGTATTTCCGGAAATCCAGCACATATGTGTTCTCAAAAAGCTCCGCCATCTCGTACATCAGCTCCGCGTGCCGGTCATAGGCCTTACTCCTGGTTTCCTCCGCAGGCCTGGTTACGGGGACGGTCATCAAAAAGAATTTTGCCCTGGGCTCGATCTCCTTCATCCTCTGGACGATCTGCCCGTAATAGCCGGCAAAGGTCTTTTTGTTATTTTTATAATTCTTTTTATCAATATCAGAAATATCTCCCAGATTCTCGCCGTTCTGGGTCACATCATTGACCCCAAGGGCGATAATATACGCCTGGCATTTTTTCTCCGGGTCCCAGAAATCATGCTCCTCCGCGAAGGATTCGCAGTATTCCTTGGCGGTCATGCCGCCCCGGGAAAAATTGTATACCTGTAAGCCCGCGGTTCTGGCCATATACTGCCCCCAGGAATATTCATAATAATCGTGATAACCTTTTTCCCCCGCTTCATTCATGGACTCAAACTCCCCGGAGGACAGACTGTCCCCGATACAGCCGATCCTGCGAAAGATCCCGCATAATCCCCCGTCGTTTAAGATCCTGTCCAGGGGCTTTTCATCGGAAATGTCAAAAATATCGCTCAGTTTCATGGTATCTCTCCTGTTTTTTTGATTTTTTCGTCTTTTGCCAGTTCATCGCGTCTGCCCGGCTTCCATGGCAGCGCAGCGAGATCCTATCCGATCAGCACCTTTTTGCCTTCAAAGGCGAAGCCGTATTTTTTGATCCGCTCCGCCGGGATTCCCTTTTGCAGCAATAGGGTCTCGTACTTTTTCTCCTCGATCTGCCTAAGGGCGTTTTGAAGGGTTACTTCCAGGTTCTCCTCCCTTCCGGGATTTCGGACCTTAAACTCTATGATAATGGCGTCATCTGCCGCGGAAAGCGGCTCCAGCACCACATCATATCTTCCAAACCCGCTCTCCCGGTTGGAAGTAACGGCATATCTCCCCCACAGCTCCGCCAAAAGCCCCAGCACAAATCCATGATAAAAGCAGACACTTGGGTTTGGTTCTGTCAAACCCTTAGTGGTCGCTTTCCCTGTGGGCAAACTTTCCGGGCCGGACTCACGCAGCGTTCTCCTTCCCGTATCAAAATAACTGAAGGTGGCAAGGGACACCTGATTCATATAAACGTTCATTCCTTCTACATCCCCGGTAAGCAGCGCTCTGATGAAATCATTGTAATCATCCTCCGCCTCCACAAACCATCCCTGTACCATATTTCGAAACATCAGCCACACCTCATAGTTGGTAAGTGTCAGCTCATACTCCGGATTCCTCCCTTCCGGGATCTCCTCATAGCCCTGATGGCTCACCACCTTCAGATACCCGCTGGCCAGAAGCAGGCTCCAGACAGCCTTGGCGTTGCCGTTCAGCTGGCTATACACGATCTGCTCATCGATGGGAGTCCGCAGGTGCTCCCCGCGGAGCAAGCCTTCAAACTCTGTCTTGATATTCCGGTTCCCCTCCTGGATCAGCTTTCCCACCAGACGGTTGGAGCTGGTGTTGTCCCAGTAGGTGTTAAACTTCCCGGTATCCAGGTAATTTAAAATGGACCACGGATTATAAATATCTCTGATTTTTCCAAAAGTAAAACCGTCGTACCAGTCTTTCACCTGCTGCTTTCCAGTTCTCCCAATCTCGTCCATAGCCTCAAACACTTCCTGCTCCGTGAAGCCGAAGCAGTCCGCGTACTCATTCGACGTAGTTGTAACAACCTTCAGATTGTTCAGATCCGAGAAGATAGACTCCTTGCTGACACGGGTGATCCCGGTCATGATCCCACGCTCCAGCCAAGGGTTGGTCTTAAAGGTGGAATTGAGCAGATTTCTCATAAAGGACGTCAGCTCCTCCCAGAATCCCTCCACATAAGCCTCCTGCATGGGTGTGTCGTATTCGTCCAGCAGGATGATCGCCTTCTTCCCATGATACCGCTCCAGATACATGGCGAGCGTCTGCAGAGCCGACACTACCACAGAGTCCGATATCTGCTTATCACAAGACGGATCAATGGAATACCTGTGAAACGCCGCAAAATTTT
>CALWDR010000005.1 GCA_944376745.1 uncultured Lachnospiraceae bacterium | reverse complement strand
ACCTGGCACTGGCGGAAGCCTTCCGCATATTCGGCGCCGCACTGGTAACCCCGGTAGCGGGAGCAGACCCGCACCATATCGGCAAAATCAATGCCGTCATGCTCCCGCATCCAGACCAGTTGGCTCTTATGGCACTCCAGCATCTCAATCTTCAGATCGATCTCCCCGGAAATATCCACAAATTCCGTGGGATTGAAATTCACACCCGCCAAAGTATCCATATAATAGATCGGCACCATCTTTGCCGGCGGGCAATTCTCGTCCGAAAACACATGCGGATAGGTATAATTGGGCAGCGTCGCGGCGAAGCTTGCGTCAAATACCAGCCTTGACACTGCGGTATGGTCCGGCATATAATCGTCCGGATTCTGAGTGATGATAAAATCCGGATTGGCATAGCGGATCACATCCACGATCCTGTCACGGGCCGCCTTGTTGTTATCATAAATATCCAGATCATTAAATCCGGCGCAGATCACCTCGATCCCGGCCATGGCTCCTGCCGTTCTGGCCTCCTCGGCGCGGATCTTCGTCAGTTCATCCGGAGGGATGATCACATGTCCCAGATTGCCGGTGGAGGCATGGCAGACGATCACCCGATCCCCCCTCTTTGCGCATTTCGCCAGTGTCCCGGAGCAGGCGATCTCCACATCGTCCGGATGGCAGCCTATCGCAAGCACATTCATTTCTTTTTCCTCTTTTCTGTCTGAAATTCATTTCTGTTTCTTTCCTTCGGGATCCCCGAAGGTATCCTCCGTCAAACATCCGCGCAAGCGCGGCTGCCTGACTCATTGCCCTCAGAAATATATCTCGTCTATGATCTTCTGCAGATATTCCCGCGCGGCCAGAATGTCCTGTACCTGCCTGGTACTGCCTTCCTCCAGCTCCCGCTCGATGGTGACATGGGAGTCATAGCCCAGCCCATGGAGCTTTCGAAACAATGTCTTAAAATCTGCTCTGCCCTCTCCAATGGGCTTCTCCTCCCCCAGCGCATGGCCGTTGGTGGGGAAACACCCATCCTTGGCATGCAGATTGCGGACGTATTTTCCCAGGACATCCAGCGCGTCCACCGGATTTCCCTTGCCATACAGGATCAGGTTCGCCGTATCCAGGTTGACGCCCAGATTGTCCATACCCACTTTTTCAAAGCACCGAAGCATCGTCACCGGGGTCTCCTGCCCGCTCTCAAACAGAAGATACTGTCCGTTGTTCTTAAGATGCCGGGCCACCTCCCGCACCGCCACGCAGAAGGTGTTGAAATTAGGGTCGTTGGGATTCTCCGGAATAAAGCCCATATGGGTGACGACATCCGTGATCCCAAGCCGCAGGGCAAAGTCCGCGCCATCGCACAGATTCCGGATCCGCATCTGCCTGTAATCCGGCGGGACAAGCCCCAGCGTGATGGGACCCTCATAGAAATCCCACACCTGGGGACCGGCCCAGCCGCACCAGAACGCCGACACCGTAATCCCGTATTTTTGCAGTAAAACCTTTAAAATATCTGCGTTTTCCGCAGTCCACACGGAAGGGCTGAAGGTCAGAAGCTGGCAGGTGTCAAAGTTATTTTTCCGAAGCGCCGCCAGCCGCTCCTCAATGCCTTCCATGGTATTTAAGCTGACACATGTACCGATTTTCATAAATCAGACCTCCTATACCGCTGACTGCGCGCCACACAATTCCAGAGCGATGGTTTTTCCCGTATCCGCGGACAGCTTCTCCGCCCGTGCGATCCGGATGGCCTTCACGGAGGACTCCGGCGGGTTCACCGCGCTCTCCTTATCTTCCCGGATACAGGCGATAAAGTCCACGATCTCCTCCACATATCCATTTGCGGGAGTCAGCTCCAGCTTCCTGGCCTCGCCCTCCTCCGGATAAACAGTCAGCCCATCCGCCGCCAGCTTTACCGTCGCCTTTTCAAACCGCACCAGAGCACCCACGGTAAATGTGAAGCTTCCCGGAAGCCCCCACTCGCCGATCGCCGTCACCTGCATCCCGTCATAATGGTATACCGTACCGATAGAATCATGCTTCATCTTGCCATTGGTTGCATAGGAAGTCACCGCTTTGGGCATTCCAAAGGCCCAGTAAATAAAGTCCACGTCGTGCACATGCAGATCCAGAGCCGCTCCGCCGCTCTTCTCCTCATCCAGCATCCAGTTCTGCCAGCTCCAGACGGGAAGCGGGCTTAATCTGTGAAAATCCGCCCGGACCACACCGCCATATCTCTGACTGGTGATGATCTCCTTTAAGGCCGCATAGTCATGGAAGTAACGCAGGCACTGACCGATCATCAGCTTTACCTTGTATTCTCTGGCTGTCTCCAGCATATGCTCCGCCTGCGCAAGATTCAGTGCCATAGGCTTCTCGGAGAACACATGGATCCCCCGCTCCATAGCCATCACCGCGATTTTTTCATGGATATAAGTGGGCAGCGCAGTCACCACAAAATCCAGTTCCTCCTTCTCCAGAAGCTCTGCGGCATCCGTATAAAGATGATACTTTGAAAGCTCCAGGTCCTGTTTGTTCTCCCCGAGATTGGTGCTGGTCTGGGTCCGGAAGGCATTCTCATTCACATCGCATATAGCGACAAGCTCCACGTCTCCAGCTTTTCTTTTTATTTCAGCCACATGGCCGAAATGAAGCTTTCCTAATCCTCCGAAACCGATGATCGCAAATTTTAACATAGTTTCTTCCTCCTTAATTTTTGATCCGCGGATACCGCGATCTTATAGCTCATATATACATCATCTATGGACGGAACCGATGGCACACCGTCCTCGATCATTTCGATCAGATGCGCAAGCTGCGCTCCTGTGGGGCGGCGTTTACAGTTGACATTGATGGTCCTGTACTCCCGCCCGACGCTGTCATAGTATTCGATCAGGTCCCCTTCCTCCTGGCAGGAAAGCCGATGCTCCCGCTCTACGATCTTAATCCTTCCGCGGGGACCGATAAACTCCTTTAAATTGTCTGCGGCGATGGAATTGCCCCAGCCGGCCTCATAATAAGCCACGCTCCCGTCCGTCAGACGCATGGTCATCAGGCCATAGTTAAAGGCATTTTCCGGGACCTCCTGATCCAGAGTCGCGCAGATCCCGTCCACGCTTTCTATCTCCGCCCCGGTAAACCAGCGGCACACATCGATATAATGTACCCCGCAGTCCACAATGGGAGAAGACCCCTTAAGCAGAGCCCGGTACTTTCTCCAGTCCATCACGTGATGGTTCTGCGCCATCCGGATGACTAAGGGCTTTCCGATGGCTCCCGCCTGGATCATCCCGGCCACCTTCCGATAAGTCTCGTTATAGCGGAGGATATACCCCACCTGTACCTTGATCCCTCCGTTTCGCGCCAGCTCCACGAACTCCTCCGCCTCCGCAAGACTGGCCGTCATGGGCTTCTCACAGAGCAGATGTTTTTTGTACTGCACGCACTGCTTTAAGATCTCCAGATGCGTCGCCGGATACGTTGCGCATATGACAATGTCCGTCTTTTCATCCCGCAGATAGCGCATGTAATCCGTATCGAAGCTGTCCGCGCCGTATTTTCGGGCAAACAGCCTTGCCCGCTCCGCGTCAAGGTCCGCCACCCCGTAAACATTGATATTTTCCATGGTGTAAATATCGTCAAGGTGCACGGCCCCCATATGACCGCAGCCGATCAAAACCACATTATACATGTACGATTCTCCTCATGGCCTCCATGGTCCGCCGGATCCCCTCCAGCGCCTTTTCGGGCGGGAAAACCAGTTCCGCCGTCAGCCATCCGTCATACTGCGCCTCCCGAAGGGCGGACATAACGGCCGGATAATCCACATCTCCCTCCAGAAGCTCCACAAATCCGTTGAGATTCCCAACCTCTCTGGAGAAGTCCTTTAAGTGGACCTTACAGATGCGCTTCCCAAGGATCCTGACCCACTGCTGGGGATATCCGAAATTCAAAACATTTCCGATGTCCAGATAGGCGCCCACATACCGGCTGTCCGCGCGGTCAATCAAATCGCGCATCTCAAGGGGCGAGAGCAAGAACTTGTTCCACACATTTTCGATCCCTATGGATACCTGCAGTTCCTCCGCATAGGGCTTCAGCTCCCAAAGCCACTCTGCAGCCCTGGCATACGCCGCCTCATAATCCACCACCTTGCTTTCGGGCAGGAAATCCGCGCCCACGCACCCAGGGACTACCAGTATGGTGTCACAGCCCAGAGCATGGGCAAGCTCCAGCTGCTTTCGCACGATCCCCTTGGCCTTTTCCCGCACTGCGCTGTCCTCATCTGTCAGAGAATACTGCCAGTACAGACCGCTGGCCAGACTGTAAAGCTCTATGCCATGCTTCCTCGCAAGTTCCTTTACCCTCTCCATGTCCTCTCGGGTAGAAGTAAGGCTGACGGCTCCGTCTTCCGTAAGCCACAGCTCCACCCCATCAAACCCGATCTCTGCGGCTTCGCCAAAAATCTTCTCCAGTGGCCAGTCAGGCGGAAACATGGTATGACCTACTCCTAACTTCATACGATTACCTCCTAGTAAATTTGATAGTTTTATGGTACAATTTAAAAAAGCATTTGTCTTTGTTATATCGTATGCAAAATTTAACATATATTCCATGAGGTGATATTTTGGACATTCAAATGGTGCCTGTAAAAAAACTGATCCACATAGCGGGCCTGTATTCCTTTTTCTATTTTGAACACGATACGAATTTTTATTTTCCCGGAGAGCAGCATGATTTCTGGGAGATCGTATACGTGGACAGCGGAGAGATCTCCGTGATCGCCGAAAACAGTGGTTACCTGCTGAAGCAGGGGGAGATCATATTCCACAAGCCCAACGAATTTCACGCGCTGGCTTCGACTCCCAGAGAGCCCCACAATGTCATTGTCACAACCTTTGAGACCAGCAGCCCTGCGCTGAATTTCTTTCGGAACAAAATATTCACCTTAAACAGCAAGCAGCGGAAAATCCTGTCCGTTCTCCTGGAAGAGATCAAAAGAGCCTTTTCCCCGCACTTTACGGCCAACCAGAACGTCCTCCTGCAGCCCGTTTCCGACGCCGGAGCCTTTCAGCTTTGTGCCGCTTTACTGGAATACCTGCTGATCGAACTGCTGCGGGACAACAGCGCCAGCAAGCGCAGCCTGCGGGAAAGCCCCATTGCCCGGAAAAACGTTGAGAATGTGCTGGTAGACTCCATCAAGACGTACCTGAAAGAGAATCTGCACCGCAGTCTCTCCCTGTCAGATATCTGCGAACACTACAACATGAGCAGATCTTATATTTGTCAAATATTCCACAACGAATCCGGCGGCGGCCTGATCGACTACTATATCGACCTGAAGATCCAGGAGGCAAAGTATCTCATCCGAAAGGGGGAAATGAACTTTACCCAGATCTCCGAAAAATTAGGCTACGCCAGCATCCACCATTTTTCACGGAGCTTTAAAAGCAAAGCGGGAATGTCACCCAGCGCCTATGAAAAATCTGTAAAATAAGTATCCCGGACCCTTCGGCGCCCAGGCTGCCATGATACATGTACCGCCTTCCGGCGGAAGCGGAACAACTCCCTTTTACACCTCCACATCCACAAACACCGGCGCATGATCCGAAAGGGCCAGGTAATAGTCCGGCGTATAGCGGTCAAACCGGCGGACGGCGCCCTGGGGCAGATCCCGCACCAGGATATGGTCAATGGCCGCCTCAAAGGGGCGATTCTGCCACTGACCCGGTCCCTTGGGACCGCAGTCGTTGTAGCCGTTGTCCTGGTGTGCGTATTCCACGGCCACATCATGGGCATGGGAGAAGCCTCCCTCTGTCAGCGCGTATTGGACTGCCTCGCTGTTATAGCCGGTATTGAAATCGCCTCCGAAGACAACCGGGCAATCGTATTTCCTGGAATAGCGGTCCAGCATGTCAACGGCCATTTTTACCTGCATGGTCCGCACCTGATCGGAGCCGGCTCTGTAAAACACAGCCTGGGGGTCGCTTCCATCCTGCCACCACAGATGGGTTGCCGCAAAAATAAAAATCTTTCCATTTTCCTTGCTGCGGAAGACGCCAAGGTTTAAGGATTTGCTCAGAACATCATTAAAGCAGCCTTCATATCCTTTCACATACTCCGGATACAAAAGATACTCCGTGTCCACAAGCTCCAGCTTATCGGCCCGGTAGATCAGCGGCGTATAGTTTCCCCAGATCAGCGCATAGGGCAGGCCCGCATCCATGCAATAGATTTTGAGATACCTCTGCATCTCCGCGTTCACCTCCTGCCCGCCAACCACATCCGGCAAAAGCTCGCCCAGCACCCGAACGTGCCCCTTCATGCGCATCTTCGCCGAGCAGTCCATATCCCGTTCTTCCCACTCCGGGCTGTTATCGGTGTAGTTCCATTGATTCTGGCTCATCAGCCGTAATCGACTCATGGCGGTATCCCTCCGTTCCTTTTTTTAACAGCACTGCCCCATGGTCTCCCACGGGGCAGCAAACCTTTTACTTATTCGCCATAAATTCAGAGAACTGTCTCTGATACTCCTCGATATACTTGTCCAGTCCGGCTGCTTTTAATTCCTCAAGCACTGCCGGGAAATCTTCCTCATAGTTGCCAAAGCCAAAGGCAATGGGCTGGACTTTCTCCGTAACGATGGTACTGATGGCCGAAGACTCCACTTCCACCGGCGTTGAGTCGAACACAAAGCCGGACGTCTTGCTGATGATGGCTGTTTTGTCCATGTTCATGTATTCCTCGATCTCCGCCTCGTCATATTCTTCCGGTGAAAGGGGCTCATAGAACAAGGTTCTGTGCATCCAGGAAGCAAAAAATTCATCCTTCGTGATCGGCTGCGGAACGCCTGCCTCAGACAGCGTATAGTCTTCTCCTTCCACGCCGTACAGACAGAACATGTAATTCTCTTTGCTCTCGTACATCCAGTTGAAGAATCTCAGCCAATGCTCTACATTTTCCTGATCCTCGGCAGAGATCGACCATCCCCAGTCATAGTCCTTTACCAGAACGGTGGGCCCATCGTCCAGGGACAGATACTGAATATCCTCATCGCCGCCGTTGTAGTTATTCAGCTCCGTATGCTTATAAATACGGTCAAGGGCGCCGGCGCCCATCAGGCAGTTCCCGCTTTGCCACGCGTTTTCATAAATCGTATAGTCGATCAGCTGATCCGGCTCTGTAAAGCCCATGGCGTACCAGTCTTCCAGGATCTTGCACAGTTCGCCAAAGTAATCGGATTCCAGCCAGCTGATCACCTCGTCGCTTTCGGGATCCGCCAGGTTAAAAGCCACGATGGAGGCCAGTCTGTCATTCTGGAAAATCTCGCCGTTGGGGGCGTACACACATTCCAGGCCCTTGCCGATGTGATCCATATTATACAGGATCTCCATATCGGGGTATTCCGCCTTTACCGCCTTCACGGCCTCCACCAGATCGTCATAGTTCTCGATCTCGGAGACATCCCAGCCCACCTTGTTCAAGATGTCGTTGCGGATCACGAAGTTGTCAAGCACTCCGCTGTAAGCGATGGCGCCCACCGGGAGAACCACGATATCGCCCTGATACTTTGAGGTCTCAAATCCGTAATCCATACGGGCTTCCAGATAGGCGGGAGCCAGCTCCTCGATCATTTCCTCATCGATGGTGGCGAAGAATCCGCTCTTGCCCCAATTCGCGAAGTTGGGGCGCGTGATCGCGCTGTAGAACGCGAATTTTTCACCGGACGCAAGCATGGTTCCTACCTGATCCTCGGAGCCCCAGGGAAGAAATTCGATCTTCATATCGATATTCAACTCTTCCAGGACCCTGTCGTGAAATTCATTCTCAAAAAATTCCGTGTTGCGGTCTCCTGCAGACCCGAACATGACCGCACGCAGTGAAACCGGCTCCTCTTTTTCGGCGTCCGGATCCTCCGAATCCCCGCCGCCCTCTTCTGTGTCACTGCCCGAGCCGCCTTCCGTGCCGCCGCACCCCGCCAGCATTCCAAATACCAAACCTAAGCAAAGCAACATCATTAGTAATTTTTTTCCCATAAATGAATCCTCCTTTTTTTATTTTCTATTTTTAGATTGTTCCGGGAAAAGAACAATGTAAAACCCTTATTCCAGGCACGCTCATCCTTTCACGCCGCCCAGATTGATCCCTTTCACAAAATACTTTAATCCGCAGGGATAAAGTATCACAACCGGGACGATCACCATTACCGCAATGGCCATCTTCGCCGTCTCCGCCGGAACCGAGGTATACGAATACGTACTCGCCAGCGAGGAGTCCTTCAAAAGCTCCATGGTGGAGGTCAGCATATCGTACAACAGCTTCTGCATGGTAGTGTGATCCGTATCCGTGATCAGCCACTTTGGCAGGAAAAAGTCATTCCAGAAGCCCAATACCCGAAACAGCGCGACAGTCGTGATCCCCGCTCTTGCCAGCGGAATGGATACTTTCAGAAAGATCTGGGAATGAGACGCGCCGTCCAGCTTCGCCGCTTCAATCAATTCTTCGGGGATCTCCCGGAAGTTTCCTCTCAGGATATACATATGCATAACGCTGAACCCATAGGGGATGAACAGCGCCCATATATTATTCTTCAGTCCATAATACTGGGTACACAGGACGTACCAGGGAAGAACGCCCCCTGAGAATATGGACGTAAACCAGGCAATGAAAGACAGCGGCCTTGCGAACCGGAACACGGACTTTTTCTGGGACACGGCGTAGGCAAAGCATGTGGTGATCGTCACGCTGTATATGGTTCCCAGGATCGTCACCAGAATCGTCATGATATAGGATTTTCCCAGCATTTTTCCTTTGTTGGTCAGCAGGAATTTATAGGTGTCCAGCGTGGGCTCCACGGGAAACAGGGAGTAACCGTTCCTCTGTATGTAGACCTCGTCCGTCAATGAGGTGGACACCACCATCAGCAGCGGGAGCAGACACAGAACCGCCAGCACCGCCATGACGATATAACAGATCTTGCTCTCCTTCCTTGCCTTGTAATGTTTTTTCTTCTTATTCATCTTCCGTACCCTCCCTTAGAACAACGCGTAATCCGGATTGATCTTTTTTGCGATCAGATTGGCGCTCAGCACCAGGATACATCCGAAGAAGGACTGGTATAAGCTGACTGCGGAAGCCGTTCCGAAGTTCCCGCCCGTGCTGATACGGTAAACATAGGTTGCCAGGGTATCCGTAGTCTCAAGAATAAAGGGGTTCATTTTCGTCATACCCATGATCTGCTCCATGCTTCCCCCCAGGATACCGCCAATGCTCAGAAGGAACATCACCGCGATCGTAGGCTTCAGCAAGGGCAGCGTTATCGTCCATATCCGCTTCAGTCGGCTGGCGCCGTCGATCTCCGCCGCCTCATACAGGCAGGGGTCGAAGCCGGTCATGGTGGCGTAATATAAGATACTTCCATATCCAAACCCCTTCCACAGCGCCGCTATGATGATGATCGCCCACCAATACTGGGGATTCATGCTCCAGTCAATCGGCTCTCCTCCCAAGGACTGGATCAGCTGGTTGAGCAGTCCGGCTTTATCGTCCAGCAACACATCCGCCACCGTTCCGACTACGCTCCAAGACAAAAAGTGCGGGAACAGCACGATGGTCTGGGTGAGCTTCCGGTATTTCTCATTGTTGATCTCCGACAGGATGATCGCCACCACAACATCCAGCACGGTTCCGATCAGAATCCCGCCCAGGTTAATGATGATAGTGTTCCTGGTAGCTCTCATAGCGTTTTCCATATTCGCGAAAAGGATCCTGAAATTCTTCAAACCCACAAACTCGCTGCCGAACAATCCGCCCTTATAAGTGTAATCCTCAAAGGCCATGTAAACCCCGCCAATCGGGATGTACGAAAACATGATCAAGAAAACGAAACCAAACAGTGCCAGCACATAGAAAAAATAATTCTTTCTGATCTCCTGCCATAGACTTTGTTTCTTCATCGTTCCTTCTTTCCCCCTTTTTACGTTTTTTATGTGGAATGCTTTTCTTTAGAGGTATTCTAGCAAGACCGGATACGCCTTTCAAGCACCCTATCCTGTTAATCAGGAACGAATTCTGCTATCTTTGCAGGATACGGTCAAAGATTTTGGACCGGATAAAGCCCCTCATCTCACAGGCCGGAAGCCCCCGTCCAAAAAGCATCTTATCCTGCTACTTTGGAACAAATTCTGCTGTCTTTTTTTCGTGAACCTTTTTCCGGCAAAATTTCCTTGAAATAACATTTTGATAACTATAGAATAGATAATAGGAAGATAAAATTAGGAAGCGAATCTGACAAGGAGATCTTAATTTATGTTTCACCTGTTAAGAAGAAAATACGCAAGACTATTGCTTTTACCCGTAACAATCGTTTTTCTGCTTTACAGCTTTGCGGTCCTCACCCTCTACTGTAATCTCCTGGAAAACGATTATAACGAGAAAATCCGCTATTTTGGCGAGCAACAGGCCTACAATGTCCAAAAGAGCCTCCGGCTGGTGGAGCTTAACATGAAAATGTTTTTTTCAGAACTGGATATTGCGAAGGATGAGTTCTATATGCAGTACAATCTCAGCAACGGACTTAAGAAATTTACGGGCATCAACCTGGATATTTCCACCATATATCTGGCAGGTCCGGATTCTTCGTCTGCGCTTCTTCTTAATGAATTCCGGCAGATCAAGGAAAACGACTCTCTGCTGACACAATATCCGGAATTATTTCGCACCCCCTCCGAAGAACTGCAATGGTATTATCTCAAATACGAGGATTCTTCCAGAGATTCCCTTCTCTGCCTGCAGTCTGCCGCAGTAGTTCAGAACGGCGATTACTATACGCTGGGGATCGTGATCCCCACAACTGCCATACTGCCTACCGTTACCGTTGTCTCGGATCATACCGGCGTTTTCTCGGATTTTATCACCGAGGCGGCGCTCCTTGCGGACAGTGACGCCATACTGCCCATGGACGCGGCAGAAGGGTCTTCCGAATCTACCGGCTCTTCCGCTATGCAGTCCTCGGAATATGTTTCCAGCAGGATCGGAACCTCCCCCTTTACCCTGCGCATACGATTTTCCAACAGCGCCATGAATAAAATGCTGCTGTCCTTTTTCCTGGGTATGTGCGCCATCTGCATTATCCTGTTTTTGGCGGCTTACCTTACGCAAAAGCTTTTTATCAAAAAAATAGCCTGCGCTTTGCAGACTCTGTCCCATCAGTTTTCAACGTTTCTTGATACCAAGAACAACACACCCATGTAAAAAATGAGGAAGACGGATCTATGTATAAACTTTTGATCGTGGATGACGAACCTCTCGTAAGAGAGGGACTTAGAGAATCAATCTCCTGGGAAGATTACGGATTTACCATGGTAGGGGAAGCCTCCAACGGCGCGGAGGCTCTTGCCCGGATGGCGGATGCGCAGCCGGATGTGATCATTACCGATATGCGCATGGGGGTGATGGATGGTCTGAACCTGATCCACTCTGTCAAAAAGGATTATCCAAGGGTGCAGATCGTGATCTTAACCGCCTACAATGAGTTTACCTACGCGAAAGCCGCCATTGACAACGATGTTTTTTCCTATATCTCCAAGCCTGCCCTGAACGAAGAGATCATTTCCGTCTTCTGCCGGCTCCGGGAGAAATTGGATGAGGAGCTGCGCATCAAGGACCAGCTTTCGTCCTACCAGAATTACCGTACCGACGAACTGCTGCTACAGCTTTTGCTCAATCCCAAGCCGTCAAAAGAAAGCATTTGCAACTTTACCAGATGTCTGGGCGCTCCTGAAAAAGAAGATTATTTTATCGCTCTGCTGGAAATTGAAGCCGACAAACAGACGGCTTATACGCCCCACGCACAGCATCTTTCGCTGGTGCTTGGCGAGCGGCTCGACTATCATCTGAGCATCAGCAAGAACTGCATCTGCAGGGCTAACCTCTCCCTCACGGATACCGCCCTTTTAGTTTTTACGGAGAGCCACGATTTTCAGCAGCAGATTCTTTTCCTTAAGGATATCAGCGAGTATTTTTCCCGCACGGCAGATACTGCCCTTACCATCGGCGTAAGCGCCACCTTCCGGAATCTTTCCTCCATTCACCAGGCGTATACCCAGGCGCAGAAGGCGGTTGCCGCCAAGTCCCGAGCCGGCAGTGGGAAAATCATCGACTATATGGAGATCAGCGGCCTGTCCACGGAAACTCCCGCCTTATCCATAGCGGACATCAATGAGATCATAGGCAGCCTGGTGGGCGGTGAAGAACGGCAGGTCAAGCTTGCAGTCAACAAATATTTTGACAGCCTGGAAAACCGGATCGTGGATCTTCAGATCGTAAGGTCCAGCATCACGGAGCTGACCACAGCCGCTCTCCAGCGGGTATTCAGCAATTCCTATACCCTGCAGCTTGTATTCGGAAGGAATATCCGACCCGCCTCGGATATTCAAGAATTATCCACCACAGCGGAAATACGGACTTATACCCTCGCGTTTTTTGAAAGGATCCTGCTGAATGTCCAATGCATGAAAAGCCTTCAGATCTCTCTGAAGCAATACAGTCCCATCGTAAACGACGCCATCGCATACATTACCGCGAATTATGCAAAGGACATCAAGATCGCAAACGTCGCCGCCCAGCTGCACATTTCCGAATCCCGGCTGATGCATTTGTTTAAGCACGAAACCGGAAAAACCTTCAATAATTTCCTGGCGGAATACCGGGTGCGGCTGGCAGAAACCATTATGAAATCCGGGCACTACAAGATCTATGAAATATCGGACCTGGTAGGATACAAAAATCCCATTACCTTCCGGAAGGCCTTTTACAAGATCGTAGGCTCCATCCCCTCCAAATACAAACAGCAAGGAGCGCCAGATGAACTATCATAACATACATATCCGCCGTTTTATCATTTTGTATATTGTCTGCTTCGGGTTATTCAGTTCACTTCTGATCACCTTGTTCGCATACTTTTTTGGACTCGCAACGATTCAGAAGAACTACACAAAAAATTATGTGCGCGCGACCTTTCAGACCTTTGACACAGACATGACAGCCCTGGTAAAACGGAACAATACCATACTTTTTAATATTTCATCAAACAGAGTTCTTCGGGACACCCTGCTGAACACTGAGCTAAGTCCGCAGGAACAACAGAACGCGGTACAGTCTCTTCTGGAGGAGATCCTTGACGGCTATGATGAGATCCGGCAGATCGACATCATTTTTCCAACCTCGCAGCGGTATTCTTATGTGGCCCCGCCCTCTGACGAAGAGTCCCCGCTGCCTTTACCCTCCGACGCCTTTCTGTCCGGCCTTTCGGACAGGACACTCAACCTGTTCGACAACTGCATTTTCTACCAGACAGACAGTCCCTGTCTGGTATTTGGGCGGAACACCGGCATCGGTTCCATTCTTTTGTATCTGGATGAAACCGCTGTCAGCAGCTTATATGAGTCCAGCTCTCTGAAAAACAGCGTCATATTTTTATCAAATGAGGGCAGGATCATCTCCTGTTCCGATACAAACTACATCGGTCTTCCTTCTTCGCTTCATTTTACCGCTTCCCAGGAAAGCCCGCTGTATACCTCTTCCGTGGAGATCCCCGCCCTGGGAGAAAATCTGGAGCTAACCTATATCCTGTCCAACAAGGATCTATACCAGACCATCGGAACATTGAACCGCTTCCTTCTGCTGTCGCTTTTTTCAGCCGTGATCGTATGCCTGTTCCTGGTTCTTTTGATATCGAAGAAGTTGATCAACAATATCCGCTCCCTTCGGAAAAATCTCGCTCTTTTTTCCAAGGACTACACGCATACCTTCAGCATCGCAAAGCACAGCGAACTGGAAGAACTGGAATGGCAGTTCATCAAGATGTCCGACCGGATACGGATTTTGATCCAAAATATCGAAAAGGAGCGGGAACAGAAGCGGATCGCCGAGTTAAGGGCGCTGCAGTCCCAGATTAATCCTCATTTTATTTACAACTCCATCGATGCCATCAGCTGGATGGCAAAGCTGAAAAAGCCTTATGCGGATATCGAAAAGCTCTCCTACCATCTTGGCATGTTTTTCCGGCTGGGTCTCCATAAGGGGGAAAATGTCATAACCATTGCGGAGGAGCTGCAGCATGTGAGAAGTTACCTTGAGATCGAGCGCATCCGCTTTCCCGACCTGTTTGACGTAAAGATCGAGGCAGACCCAGAGGTCCTGAACTATAAAATCATCAAGATCATTCTGCAGCCCCTGGTGGAGAACGCGATCAATCACGGCTTTCGGGATATAAATTACAAGGGTCTCATCACCATACGGATTGCGGCGGCCCCCGACGCGTCTGGGTTTCTGCGCTTTGAAGTAAACGACAACGGCAAAGGGATGGATTATTCTGGTTCCTCCTTACCGCAGAGCAACAACAAAAGCGGCGGTTATGGGCTGGTAAACGTCAACGAGCGGCTGATCATGGAATATGGCAGCGAATCTGCCATTTCCTTTCAGAGCGGCCCGGATACCGGCACCACGGTTTCCTTCCTCATTCGAAAATGTTTGATCCATACCGTTCCATGAGCAACCGGAACGAAAGCTGAAACACCAAAAAACTTATCAGACACGCCGCCGGTCATGGGCGGCGGAAAGGAGCACAAGATGAGAGACATTACAGATCTGCACACGCACACCATTGCCAGCGAACATGCCTACAGCACCCTCCGGGAAATGATCCAGGCGGCAGCCCGAACGGGTCTGGAAGTTCTAGGTTTTACAGAACATGCGGAAAGCTGTTCTCACTTTTATTTTACCAATATGAGGATCATCCCCAGAGAGCAGATGGGAATCACGATCCTGCGCGGGGTGGAAGCAAATATCATCGATCATGGTGGACATGTGGATCTTCCCGATCCCATCCTGTCCCAGCTGGACGTGGTGATCGCCAGTATGCATATGAGTCAGATCAAACCCGGATCGCCGGAAGAAAACACCCGGGCCTATTTAAGTGCCATGAAAAATCCATATGTGCATGTGATCGGGCACCCGGATGACAGCCGTTTCCCGGTAGACTACAAAGAATTAGCTTACGGCGCAAAACAGTACGGCACGCTTCTGGAGATAAATAATCATTCCCTTTCCCCTACTGGCACACGGGATACCGAACGCGCAAAAGAAAATTACCAGATCATGCTGGAGCACTGCAAAGCATATGAAACCCCGGTCATTATGGGGTCTGACGCGCATATAGACGTTGAGGTGGGAGAGCATGGCGAAGCGACAAAGATACTGGAAGCGTCCAATTTCCCGGCGGAGCTGGTCGTAAACAGCAATAAAAAATTACTGAAAAAGTTTATACCAAATTGTCCCTAAGCCTCATCATTTTACATTTGAGCTGTTATGTATTACTTTTTCACGGCTCCACCGCCAGATACGCCTCAAACCCCTCCGAATACCGGATGCTGCCATCCGGGAAGATCCACATGGCCTCCGCGTCCCGGATTCCGTTGATAAAGGAAAATCCTTCCTCGAAGGACATATTGTACACCGCCGTGGACAGCGCGTCCGCCCTCCCGGAATCTGCGGCTATGATGGACACCGAGGCAAAGGTGCCCGGCGGCATGAGGGTATCCGGGTCGATGATATGGCTGTAGCGCATGCCGTCCACGGTGTAGTACCGCTGATAATCTCCGCTGGTCACCACCGAGACATCGGCCACATCCACCTTCACCACATAGGGCGTTTCACTTTCCAGATCCGGGTTCTGGATGCCGAGACGCCAGGACACCCCCGGGCTCTTCTCTCCCACCGCGCAGATATTTCCGCCCACGCTGATCAGTACCCGCTCCATGCCAAGGGATCTGGCGTACTCCGCAGCCCTCTGCACAGCGTAGCCCTTCCCGATGCTGCCAACATCCAGGGACATCTCCCCGTCCGCCAGATATGCGGTCCCCGTCTCGCCATCCGCCAGATATGCGGTTCCCTTCTCACCATCCGCCAGATATGCGGTCCCCGTCTCGCTATCCGCCCCGTCGATAACAAGCTGGCTCAGATCCATATGCTCCCCGGCGGCCCGAAGCTCCTCCATAGCGGGCAAGGCGGCCTCCTTCGGATTCTCGATTCCCGCCTCCCGGCAGTCATGCCAGAGGGAGAGTACGCTGCCCATGGCGATGTTGACCTGCCCGTCCGTCTCAAGGTACATCTCCTGACTGAATCGGAGCAGTTCTATAATTGCCCCATCCACCTTTACCGGAGCGATCCCCGCATTGTCGTTGATGGTCTTGATGTTGTTGATGCCCTCATAGACATGATAAATATCGTACAACCTGTGATAGTAGGCGAGCCGCTCCTTCAGCAATTCCGCCTGTCGGGTAAATTCCTCCTGGCTGTCGACATAGCCCGTAATCTCCGTGACCGTGTCGAACACATCCAAAAAGGTGGCCGTGTAGCGTTGCTGCCCTTCCTTCAAAGAGGCAGCCGCATAGCGCTGCCGCCCCTCTCCGTCCTGCCCGCCGGCTGCTGTCACAAGCAGTATCACCAGCAGCGCCGCCGCCAGCACCGCGTCTTTGACTCTTTTCATTCCGCTGTCCTATTTTGCGTTATCCACAGCCTTCACCACCGCCGCCTGCAGGCCGCCGATATGAATGGTGCAGGAAGCCGCCAGATCGGTATCGGAGGCAACGCCCTCCTCCGTCACGGCGATCCCCGCCACCTCATCGGCTGTCTTGCCCACACAGTAGTCCGCAAAGGCGTCCGCCTGCTCGTTCCACTCCTTGCCGATTGCAGACTTGGCCTTCATGCTATAGGCCTCTCCCAGCTCCTGCTTGCTGGAAAACTGTGTGTTCAGATCCGTGACGAGCGCTCCCGTCTCGTCAAATTCCACCTGGGTCTGTACCGCGTCGATGGCGCAGTCCACGATTTTTCCGTTCTCATCCAGCGTCACAGCCGCGATGGTCAGATCCGCCGCGGCGGCGCCGGCCTCCCCGGCTCCCGCATCCTTGGAATTAGAAATGCTGGTGATCACGCCGACGCCGGTCTTTAAATTTCCCACGGTCCCCGTGCCGGCGGCCGCGTCTCCTTTGCCGCAGCCTGCGGTCAGCGCGGATACGGTCAATAAGGCTCCCAATAATACTGCGATTCTCTTTTTCATAAATATCATCCTCTCAATCTTTTTTATGTCCGGACAGGCTGTGCCTCCTTGGGCCCGCCTCCCGGCTTCCTTTTCTGCCTTTCTCTCAATCACGACTGTACTTTCTGGCTGTTTTCTCTCACCCGGTCTGCACCAGCTTCAGCGGTTCCTTCTTCAGTCCCAGATAGGCTTTGTCCAGCAGGGCCTTCAGCTGCTCCTGCTGCCCCGGCGGCAGGGCAAGGGCCAAAAGGGCCGCCAGAGCCTTCTCGTAATACCGCCCCGCCGTCCGGCGGGTAAACGATACGCCGCCGCTGTCCGCCACTGCCTGCAAAAGCTCCGGCACCGCCAGTCTGCCCTGCCAGGCCCGCTGCCTGAGCTGCGGCCTCCGGTAAAAGGTGTAGATGACGGGCAGGGTGACGACTCCCTGCTCATAATCAGACTGCACGTTTTTGCCGGCGGTGCGGTTATCGCTCTCAAAATCAATACAATCGTCCATCAACTGGAAAATGATCCCCAGATACCGGCCAAACCGGCGGTATAAGCGCAGACGCTCCTTTTCGCCAGCCGCCTCCGGCGGGCGCCCTGTTCCTGATCCGATTCCCGCCGCTTCCAGCTGGCGCCCCGCTCCCGACATTCCGATTCCCGCGGCTTCCGGCGGGCGCCCCTGGGCCAGGGCCCCGGCATAGCAGGAGGCCTCAAACAGCGCCGCCGTCTTGCCGTTGATAATGCTCAGATACCGGAACATGGAAAGGCCGAAGTTACGGTTATTCCTGTTTTGTCGAAGCTCCCCCATGCAGATCTGATTCACATAGCGGTAGGCATCCAGCTCCCGATACCTGTCATTTTCCTGAACCTGAGCCAGGGATCTCATGGCCGCCGCCAGCAGATAATCCCCGCAGATGACCGCCGTCCTCTTGCCGTACCTTTTTTGCAGCGTCTCCACTCCCCGGCGCAGGTCCGCTTCGTCCATAATGTCGTCGTGAACCAGCGTGGCCAGGTGCAGAAGCTCGATGGCCACGGCGAAGGCCGCCGCGTCCGCCGGAACCATTTTCTCCCCGTCCATGGCACAGGCCAACACCGCCCTGGCCCGGATAAATTTTCCATGAGCCAGAGTGAGATGGGCCGTATAGGCCCGGACCGGAAACGGCGCTGTCAACAGCCGCCGGTCCAATTCCGTTTTTACCTGTTCCATTGCCGCATCAAAATGCAGACATGCATTAATCATTGTAGAGATACCACCTTTTTACCCATTTCGTATTTTTCCAGCGTTTTTTCAAAAACGGCCCCACATAGTAATCAAGCCCGAAGGTATAGCCGCCGCCGATGAGCACCGCGACGGAGGCGAAGATCATCCAGACGCTGTTTAAATAAAGACCCGTAGTAGTCAGAAACATGCCCTGCAGGATCAGGGATACCGCCGCCGATGGAAATGTGAACAGGCCGGCGATAAGTCCCAGCCCTATGAGCAGTTCCACAACCACGATCAGCACCTGCAGAAACATCTGCATGCCGTCCCCGGACAGCACCACCGTATCCACAAACCAGTTGACCAGGGGCACCTCCACCTTGAAGGCGTAATCCCCAAGGGCCGAGCTGGCCAGATCCTTGCCGCTGACGAAAATGGTGCGGAACAGGCCAAAGTTCCAGTTCATCAGCACCGTTCCCGCACTGCTCACCGCGTCCGCCGCACCCGCTCCGGTTGCTCCGGCCACGGAATCCACCGCTCCGCCCGCCTGAGCGGTGGCCGAGGTCACCGCATCCGCCGCCTGGGAAACCGCGCCCGCCGCCTGAGCGGTAGCTGAAGTCACCGCATCCGCCGCCTTTGCCATGGACTGGGAGACCGCCGCCGCGGCTTTGTCCGCCCGGCCCAGGAGGGAATCGTACCAGGCGTTGGCTCCTCCGAAAAAGCCGGCAAGCATGGGCTTTTGAAACCACCCCTCCACGATCTTGCGGACACTCTCAAAAATCCATACGGCGCCCAGCCAGACTCTGAGGGGCACCAGCAGAAAGCTGGGGGTCCGGTTGGAAAAATGCCCGCCCAGGAAGCTTCTGCGGTTGCGGATGGTAAAAAATTCATGCTTCAGATAGCCGAACACCTTCGTCCATCCCATGACTTTCGCAAAATAGATGACGTTCACAAAATGCTTGGCAAACATGGCGAAAAAGGAGGCCAGGTTGACCGGATGCCTGGCAAGGCCCCCTCGCGCCACGCCGTAACGGCCGCCGACGCACACCATAACGCCGTGAAATTTCGGCCTGTATTTCTCCGGCTCCCCCTCCTTTAACAGGACAGCCGCCAGGTTGCGGGCCACCGTGGAAGCGCTGTGTTCGGCATTTTCCACCATCTGGGGGACCGGCTGTTCTTCTCCCGGCAGGGTGTAGAACATGTTGTCCCCTGCTATGTACACATTTTCATGGTCCAGACTCCTTAGGTACTCATCCACCTGAATCCGGCCCCGTCCGGCGCTCTTTAGCTCCTTTGCAGCCTCCGCGGTGACGTTGGCGCTCTCAATGCCGGCGGTCCAGATCACCGTTCTTGTCCTGTGCCGGATCTTCTCTCCCCTGTCCTCCATGGTGATGGAATCCTCTCCCACGCCCACCACGCTGACATTCAGGAGAACCTCCACACCCAGCTTTTTCAGCCGGCGCTCCACCTTGGCCGACAGTTTTTCCGGCAAAATGGGCACCGTCCGGGACAAACCGTCCACATCCACAATGGAGACCTCCTCCGGCTTCACCTGGAAGCGCTTGCAGAGCTCCGGCGCGTATTCCGCCAGCTCCCCGGCCATCTCCACACCGGTGAAGCCCGCGCCCACCACGTAAAAGCGCAAAAGCTCCCGGCGCTTCTCCTCGCTGGGTTCCTCCGCCGCCATGCGAAAGCAGTTATGTATGTGATCCCGAAGGCGCACCGCATCCTCGTAGGACCAGAGGGTAAAGCTGTGCTCCCCGGCTCCCTCCACCCCGTAAAAGGTGGGCCTGGAGCCCGCCGCCAGCACCAGGTAGTCATAGGGATACTCCCCCTGCTCTCCCAGGATCTTTTGTTCCTCAAATACAATTTTCGTTACCGTATCCAGCACCAGCGAAACCTTGCGCCCCGCAAAAATCTGCTTCAGATCCAGCTTTACGCTTTCCTCTCCCACCCGGCAGGCCGCCGCCTCGTGAAGCTCCGTCAGCATGGTATGATACGGGTGCTGATCGATCAGCGTAATTTTCGTTTCCTCTAAGGCCCCCTTTTTCCGAAGCCTTTTTTCCAGTTTTTTCGCGGTCAGTACACCTGCGTAGCCTGCGCCGATCACCACAACATTTGTCATGACGTCCTCCTTTTTCCTCTCTCATCCGCAGCAGCAGCCTGTCTCCGGGCTTTCGCCGCCTTAGCGCCATTTTTCCCGCACTTCATGCTACAATCTGCTTGTAATACCATACCATGATACAAGCGTCAAAAGGTCATGCGGGCTGCGCTTGCGCAGGCAAGTATGACCTTGGGGCGCGCAAAACACCGAAAAGTAGCCATTTTTCAAAGAAAAATGAGCGGATTTGAGGTGTTTTAGAATTGCGGAAGTGCGTTAGCACGTAGCAATTCGTGTATCATGAGCGTCAAAATACCTTTTGACGCTTTCATCATACCATATGTAAGGGGAAAAAAGATGTTAAAAAAATTACTTCAATATGTTGAGGTGAAAACAAAGATCACCTGCCTGCTGCCCTTCCTCATGACGCTGGCCTACCTGTTC
>CALWDR010000004.1 GCA_944376745.1 uncultured Lachnospiraceae bacterium | reverse complement strand
TCATATGGTTAACAACTGGAATCCGTGGGTGATTTCCAATATGCTCACAGCATTCTTATTAATGGAGAATAACCCCACAAGAAAATACAAAGCCATCCGCAAAATGATTTATGAGATAAATAATATTTATACTGTTTATCCTGATGACGGCGGCTGTGACGAAGGCGTTAATTATTGGTCTGTATCGGCCGGCACTTTGTTTGAGTTTATTTATCAATTATATGTATCAAGCTGCGAAAAGATCAATTTTTTTAGCGATGAAAAGATACAAAAAATAATGCAGTACATTTATCATACATATATTGCAGATGGTAAATATGTTAATTTCGCAGACGGTTCTCCGCGTGTACCGACAAATACAGCGGCCCTTTTATATTTATACGGAAAAACTGCGGGCGATTTAAAAATGTGCGAGCTTGCAAAACGGCTTTACAGGGATTATGACGCTGAAAACTTAGGAGCTGAAAGCAGAGATTCGTATGTTAAAAGAGAACTTCAGATGCTCATTTTCGCCGATGAATAGTCCCAAAACGATAATATGACAATACTTGACAGTCATATTTATCCCGATTTGCAAATTGCGTATATGCGTTCAGGCGAATGGGACTGTGCCGCAAAGGGCGGTCACAATGGTGAAAATCACAATCATAACGATGTAGGCAGCTTTATGCTGTACCATGGGGCTACGCCCGTTTTGCTTGACCCAGGCTGCGGCGTATATACCGCCAACACCTTTAATGAACACCGTTATGAGATTTGGACAATGCAGTCCGATTGGCATAATCTTCCTAAGGTAAACGGTGTTTCTCAGCATGTGGGATGTATTTTTTGCGCCGACTCTTTTTATATGAATAACGGTATGATAAGCGTAAGCTTTAAGAACGCCTATACCCCCGACAGCGGTTTGGCTGAATGTACGCGTAAGCTGTGGTTTAAGGACGGCATATTGAACATTTTCGATAAATTTGCTTTTGAAAAGGACGAAAACACAGTTTATGAGCATTTTATGATAAGGCCTGAGCCGAAGATTGAGGGTAACAGGGTCATTTTCGAGGACTATGTTTTGGAATGTGATACAAACGGCGAAATTTCATATGATATTAGGCCGTTTGACGGTGATGATAAGCTAATGGATTCTTGGAAGACCGATAAGCTTTACAGAATAATAATAAAGTATAAAGCGACGAAAGAGCTTGAAAATAAAATTACAGTAAGAAATACGGTTTAGCCTGTAGCTCTTACGGTACATATTTCCGCTTGGGTGAAACACCAATAACCGAGCTTGAGAATTATATAAAGGCGGCGAGAATTCTCGGAACAGATATTTTAAGGCTTTGGTGCAGAAATAAAAATTCACAGGAATATTCTGAGGCAGAGCAGGATTATTTATTTGGCGAGAGTATTAAAGCGGCTGAAATTGCCGAAGGGAACGGCGTTAAGCTTTGTATGGAGTGTCATAACGGTACATGTACAAACACTAAGGACTTTGCGCTTGAGCTTATGCATTCTGTAAATTCGAGCAGCTTTCGTATTTTTTGGCAGCCCAATTTCTCTGGATTTATTACGGACGGTACGCTCTCCCTTGCCCGTGAGGAAGAGGAGCTGATATTCCGCATCTTGAAGGAAATCAGTCCCTGCGGTCTGAAGCTGAATATTATCCGCCAGGGGCAGAACCTTCATGTATATATGGGAGAGGACAATGAACTGTTCGCCGGTATTTTAGATGTTGCGGAGCAGTCGGGGTATGTGGGCTTTTACATGGAGAACACCTGCGGCCACACCAACAACTATATGGTCAGCGATTACCTCTCCCCCTGGCTGGAGCCGGTAAGCCCGTGGGCGCAAAATATGCGGAGCGATGGCAGCGGTCTGGTAGTGTAGGATGACGGTTTGGTGATGGCGAACCGGAAAGGGGAGAACTATACCGGGCTGGTAGACGGTGACCGGAACGTAATCGCAGATGAAGCGGCGGAATCCACATGGCTTTTTGCGGGGCGTCATCCGGGCGAGACATACCACATTGCCATAGAGACGGAGCCGGACAACGTATCGGTCAAGGTCAATGACGCATATTTTTATAAAGATATTCGCCTGAGCACCTGCCTGTCCGGTGATTTTTCCAATCTTCCCTTTGCGCCGGAGATTGTGTGCAATCAGGGAAAATCAGGAACTACGAAGACGGTTATCAGCAATATCAGCATAAAGGAAAAATAGGGTAGAACAGGCATACCTATGAACGTTTTGGGGCTTCTGGGAGATTTGCCGGATTCTAACTTGTGGTTGCTTTTCGTAAGCTTTGTTGTATAATGAAAACAGGACAGAAAATAGCCGGATTTGCAGTGAGAGACGATGGCAGAAGGCAGGGAGGCGGAGAAAATGGCACGGACAGTTGCGATTGGAATTCAGAATTATGATGAGCTCATAGAAAAAAATCTATTTTACATTGATAAGACCAGTTTTATCAAAGAGTGGTGGGAAAGCGAGGACAGCGTCACCTTGATCACCCGTCCCCGCCGCTTTGGGAAAACCCTGACCATGAGCATGGTGGAGCAGTTCTTCTCCGTGAATTACGAAAAAAGGGCGGATTTATTCGAGGGACTATCCATCTGGCAGGAGGAAAAATACCGGGATCTACAGGGGACATATCCGGTGATTAGTTTGTCCTTCGCCAACGTGAAGGAGCAGGACTATGAAACTACCAGTTACCGGATGCGACAGCTTTTGATGAAGGTATATGAGCAGAAATCTTTTTTACTACAGTGCGGGCAACTGTCAAAGGAAGAAAAAACATATTTTGTGCGAATGAAATCGGACATGAGTGAGAAAGACGCGCCCCTTGCGCTCTACAATCTTTCCGATTTCCTATTCCGGTATTACGGGAAGAAAGTGATAATCCTTCTGGATGAGTACGATACACCTATGCAGGAAGCCTATGTAGATGGGTACTGGGGAGAACTTGTGGCCTTCACAAGAAGTCTGTTCAATTCCACCTTTAAGACAAACCCCTGGCTGGAGCGAGCCATTATGACGGGGATTACCAGAGTGAGCAAGGAGTCCATATTCTCGGATTTGAATAACCTGGAGGTAGTTACCACCACCTCAGATAAATATGCAACCTGTTTTGGCTTCACGGAGGAGGAAGTCTTTGCTGCTATGGATGAGTATGGCTATGAGGAGAAGGAAGAAGTAAAATGCTGGTATGACGGTTTTGTGTTCGGGACACACAGAGATATTTATAATCCATGGTCTATTCTGAATTATTTGGACAAACGGAAGCTTCGCACTTATTGGGATCCTGAAGATTATCATCTTCAGGTCGCGGGCAGTCGCCAAATGTCTGCAAGCAGCCACTTGGCTCGTTGCCTTCGCGGAAACACCAGCTCCAACAGCCTGGTGAGCAAGCTGATCAGGGAAGGAAGCAGGCAGATCAAAACTTCCTTTGAAGCTCTGATGGTTGGAGAGCATTTAAAAATGCCCATAGATGAACAGATTGTATACAACCAGCTTGATGGAAACGAACAGGCCATCTGGAGCCTGCTTCTGGCCAGCGGATATCTGAAGGTGGTTTATTATGAGCAATACGACACCTACCGTGCGCTCAGGGGGTACGAAAAGCCGGAGTATGAGTTGGAATTGACGAACCTGGAAGTAAAGATCATGTTCCGGGATATGGTACATGGGTGGTTCGGGTCAGTAAACTCAGATTACAACGATTTTATCAAGGCGCTGCTTGCGGGGGACGTGAAGGCCATGAACGCCTATATGAACCGGGTGGCGCTTGGCACGTTCAGCTATTTTGATACGGGGAAAAGCCCTTCGGGAGCCGAGCCGGAGCGCTTTTACCACGGATTTGTGCTGGGCCTGCTGGTGGAACTTAGGGGAAGTGATACCGTAACCTCCAACCGGGAGAGCGGCTTCGGGCGGTACGATGTGCTGCTGGAGCCCATGGACCAGAAGAACCACGCCTACATCCTGGAATTTAAGGTCCGTGACCCGGAGGACGAGGAGACCCTTCAGGATACCGTACAGGCGGCCCTTGCCCAGATCGAGGAGAAGAAATACGAGACGTATCTGGTGGCGAAGGGAATCCCGGCGGAGCGTATCCGCAGATACGGCTTTGCCTTTGAGGGGAAGAAGGTTCTGATCGGATGAGGAATAGAGAGGCCGCCGGCGCATGTCGGCGGTCTCTCGCATCTCGATTTACAGGTACCGCTCAGCGAACCTTGTAATCATGTATCGTACCAAGAAAACCAGGCGATAGTCGTGTGGTTCTATTTATTCTTCCAGAGAAAAAGCCTCCAGAAGCTTAAAAATAATATCTTTTGCGATGTCATACTGCCGGGGAGAAAGGCGTTCCAGGCGGCTGGTTAATTCCGACAGATCATTTTCATTGTGCGGGACCTTTCCAAACAGGATCTGATCGCTGGAAATGGATAATACCTGACAGATTTTTTTGAGCGTGGTAAAGGAAATCCCTACGGCTCCCCGCTCAAATGCAGATACACTTTTCGGCCCCAGACCGATCAGTTCGGAAAAACGCTCCTGGGTCAACCCGGCCTTTTTGACGGGGCGGGGGAGCAGGACGGGTGGACCACCTTTGAGTATGACGAGAACGGGAAACAGATTTTGCAGCACGTGTTTACTTCTACCGGGGATGAACCGCGCACCTACGAATTATGCGAATGGAAATACGAGTATGACGGGGAGGGGCGCGTCATTGAGGAATGGAAGGAAGGCACCGAGATGGGCGGGAAATATGAGCATTATGAATACGAATACGACGAATACGGGAATGTGTGCACCAAAAAGGATCTGACGCTGCACACGACCTATGAGTACGCGCCGTTGTCCGCCGCTTTGTCTGAGAAATAAAGGAGTATGAAAAAACAGGGAGCGCCTTGCGAAAGCTTTGGCAGTTCCCTGTTTTTTGCTCATGACAATAGAAAGTTCGCGAAGTGTGTTTTTTTTGCTCATGACAATAGAAAGTTCGCGGAGTGTGTTTTCTATTGCTTGCAGGCAGATGTTTTGTTGTTTAGTACAGGTACACCAAATCCGTCAGGACCCATTGCTTTGCCGATCCCATAAATTCCGGCAGCGGCTCCACGGCGATCTCTTCGTATTCAAAGCTGGACCACACATCCGACTGCTCCCCGTCCGCGTCATAGCTTACCGAGGTGAGGGGATAGCCATCCTCGTCGTAGGTATATTCCGTCCATGCCCCATAGGGGTCTTCCCGGCGGATGATATTTCCAGCCTGGTCATAAATATAATTCCATACGGCGGTGGTCGCATTTCCATCATCGTCCAGATTGATTTTCTGGGTCAGGAGGCCGGAAGCGTCATAGGTCAGCGCATACCATTCCAGGATGGCTCCATTGGAATGCTTTGACTGGTATTCTGTGAGCCTGCCTGCTTCATTGTAAATATAAGTCGCCGTACTGGCGTTGTTAATGGGAGATTGGAGAAGCGTTCTTCCGGCTTCGTCGATGGTATACGTGCGCTCCTCAATGGTTTCCAGAAAAATGTCGTCGGGCGTGTACCGCTCAATGCCATCGTACAGCGGAGACTCTGTGTAAATGGGAACATTGTAGGAGCTGACCTGACCGTCCTGGTCTGTGCGGTGGATGTATTCTCTTGCCAGAAGCTTCACGGCAGAGCCGGAGGGGGCCGTTTCCTCGGGAACGGAAGCATTCTCCGAAGCTTCCGCGTCGTCGGACGTGCTGGAAGCTTCGCTGGATGTACTTTCGTCAGACGTACCTTCGCCGGACGTACCTTCATCGGTTGTGCTCTGCTCCGGAGCGTCTGGCGTTTCCGCGTCTTTTGCGCCGCAGCCGCACAGGGAAAACAGCAGCGCGCAGGTAAGGGTGAGCAGTATTTTTTTCATAGGTAAAGATTCTTCCTTTGGTTGCGGATCTATGGATTCGCATTATTAATAATATAAATTATACATCTGATAATGCGATATGGTCAAGGGATTTTCAGAAAAATCCCGGCGGCTTTTCCATTCTTGGTTGCTGTTCACAGGGTGGGGAAAATAGATAAACTTTCCAGCTTTTGACTGGAACGTAGCCCTGGATAGTGATTTTGTTAAAAGCAGACCATTGAAAGACGCCGGCACTTGACGAACCGGACGCTTTGCGGGCGGTGAGTCTAGTACCGCTGCGTCTTTCGCTGAGCGAAAGCGTGTCTGCGTGAACAAAATCACTATCCAGGGCGACCTCCAGACAAAAACTGTTAGTTACCTATTTTCCCCTCCCATGAACAGTAAGTGTGCCCTAGCTGGTCAGCTTCTTCATCCACTTATAGCTTCGGAACCGCAGGAAGGTTGGCAGCCCCTTGAAGATCTGGTCCGACTGGACGCAGAGCACTACGGCCTCCACGGGCCATTTCCACCAGAAGGCTGCCGCAAAGGACAGGGGCATGACGATGAGCCAGACGCTTACCAGATTCATCTTCATGGTGAAGGTCACGTCTCCGCCGCCCTGGATGATGCCGGAGCTTACGGGCATCTGATAGGACATGCCCACCATGATGAGGCTCATGAGCGCGATGAGATTCAGCGCCATCTCCGTGGCATCATCGGTGAGGTTGTAGAAGGACAGAAGGGGCCCCCTAAGGAGAAAAAGCGCAAGGCCCAGCACAAGGCCTACGGCCAAGTCGATGACGCAGAGGGTGCGGGCGTCGCTTTTGACCTTTTTGTGGTCCCCTTTGCCGATGGCGTTGCCGATCATCACGGCGGAGGCGGAGGACATGGCCACCACGATCACCTTCAAATACTGATAGAAGGTGGTGGCCACGGAGTTGGCGGCGATGGCGTCGGTGGACAGGTGCCCCAGGATGGCTGTCTGGATGGGGACGGAGACGCCCCACAGGATCTGGGAAACCAGGTTGGGGGCGACCACTCTGGCGTAATCTCTTCGAAGTCCCCGGTGATCCGTAGCGGAAGTGTTGGAATGCGCTCTTCCGGCAGACAGTCCCCCGGAGAAGAGCTTAAGCTTCCTGTCAAATTTTGCCAGATAGACCACCACGATCACAAGTTCCAGGGTGCGGGCCGCGAGAGTTCCCACGGCAGCGCCCACAACGCCCAGCTCCGGAAAACCGAAATGGCCGAAGATCAGGACGTAGTTGATGGCCACGTTGACGAGGAGGGAGACGATGGAGATATAGAAGGAGATCTTCACCGTGCCCACGCTGCGCAGGACCGACATCAGGATGTTGGTGAGGATATACAGGGCGAAGGTCCACTGCACCAGGGCCAGATAGCGCTGCCCCTGGGCGATGATCTGTGTATCGTCGGTAAAAAGGCGCAGAAGCGGAACCGGAAGCAGCATGCAGACAGCCAGGATCAGGAGGCTTGCCAGCGCGCCGAATTTCAGGGCGATGCCCGTGAGGGCGTGGATGGGCCCGGTGCGTTTCTCTCCCCAGTACTGGGAGGACAGCACTACCAGGGAATTTCCGATGGCCATGGCGATCTGTTGGACCATGAAAAAAATCTGGTTCACGGTGGCGGCTCCCGACAGGGCGTCCTGGCGGTAGCTTCCCAGCATGATGTTGTCGGCCATGTTGACGCTGTAGGCCACCAGGTTCTGCAGGGCCACCACCAGCATCATGGAAAATAAGGTCCTGAAAAATGCCGGGTCTCTGGTGAAAAAGGGTTCCTTTTTTGGTTCTGTTCTTACGTTCATGGTTTTGCCTTTCGTATCTGGAGTTTCCTTGTTTTTTTGCTGATTTTGGGACATCCTTGCGAAACTTTTTTTATTTTAGCACCGTTTTTTTGTAAATTCAAATAATATTTCACCTAAATTTTACAAAAGTTGCGGCCCTCAAGCCTTGCGATTTGCGCCGCAATGGGGTATGATATGAGTATTATATTTTTTTGGAGAGATGCAGGATATGAGAGAACTGTCAGAGATTCGCGGAGAAATCGATGCGATTGATGAAAAACTGGTAGCTTTATTTGAGAAACGGCTGGCGCTCACCACCCAGGTGGCGGAGTACAAGATCGCCAGCGGCAGGCCGGTGTTGGACCGGCAGCGGGAGGCGGAGAAGCTTTCGCGGCTAAGCGGCCTTGCGGCCAGTGAATTTTCTAAGAAAAGCATCCAGGAGCTGTTTGCGCAGATCATGTCCATCAGCAGAAAACGCCAGTACCAGCTGATGGCCGGGCAGGGACCGGTGAAGGGGACGGATTTTGAAGTGGTGGACAGGCTGGATTGTGCGGGAGCCCGGGTGGTGTATCAGGGGGTAGAGGGAGCCTACAGCCAGATGGCCATGAAGGCCTTTTTCGGGGAGTGCCCCGGCGCTTTCCATGTGGAGACCTGGCGGGACGCCATGGAGGCCATCCGCCGGGGAGCGGCGGACTATGCGGTGCTTCCTATTGAAAATTCCACCGCCGGGATCGTCAGCGAGAATTACGATCTGCTCCAGGAGTACGGCCACTACATCGTGGGAGAGCAGACCATCAAGATTGACCATGCCCTGCTGGCCCTGCCGGGGGCGGAGCTGCCTGACATCACCTGCGTCTATTCCCATCCCCAGGCCCTCATGCAGTGTGTGGATTTTCTGGATGAGCACCGGGACTGGGAGCGGATCTCCCTGAAAAATACGGCTGTGGCCGCCAAAAAGGTGCTGGAGGATGGCCTTAAGAACCAGGCGGCCATCGCCAATCCCTTAACGGCGGAGATTTACGGCCTGAAGGTCCTGAAAGGCTCCATCAATTACAGCAGTGAGAACAGTACCCGCTTCCTCATCGTCACCGGGCGGAAGATCTGCGTAAAGGACGCCGGGAAGATCAGCATCTGCTTTGAGGTGCCCCATGAGAGCGGTTCCCTGTACCGGGCGCTGTCCCATTTTATCTACAACGACTTAAATATGAACAAGATAGAGTCCCGGCCCATCAAGGACAAGAGCTTTGAGTACCGGTTCTTCGTGGATTTTGACGGCAATTTCAGGGACAGCGCCGTGCAGAACGCCCTGCGGGGACTGAGGGAGGAGACCCGGAGGCTCTGGATTCTGGGAAATTATTAGTACACCGTTTGCCAGATAACCGGACCGATCACGAAGAACAGTACACGAGATGCCGGGCGGCGGTTGTGAAAATATGCGAAAGACAGGAAAATGAAGAAAGAACAGAAGGTGTAAGAACAATGAATCATGCAAAAGAATTAATCCTGTATCAGGTGAAGGACCAGGATATTTTCCAGGATTTCACCTATTTGTTGGATCACTATGACATCGAAGACCACAAGAAGCGGGAGGATCTGAGGAATCTTGGATACGACGTCCTTCACAGGCTCATCGAGGTGTCCGAAAGCCATGGCTTTGAGGGAAACCTGTGGCACAATTATCTCACCTTTCTCATTGTAAATCAGGAAAATGCCTACAGTGTGGCCTGCGAGATCCGGGGCATGGTGGAGGGGAGCATCAACCGCTTTGCTCTTCACGATTTTGCCGTTTTCAAGGAGCTTTTCGACAAGGACCTTTTGGCCGCGGCGGAGGCGCTGGGGCTTCCGGAGCTTACCGCCATCCAGGATTACTGCCGGGTGGAGACCGGGGGCAAGGTGTACAACACCCGGATTCGGGACAATATCGTGTCCTTAAGCAACCGGCTGGCGAAGGCGGAAAGCCCGGAGAGGTTCCAGTATCTGGTGGCGGAATTTTACAAAAATTTCGGCGTGGGGAAATTCGGGCTTCACAAGGCCTTCCGCATTGTGCACAGCGATCAGGGCGCCGAGATCGTGCCCATCACCAACATCGCCCATGTGCATCTTGACGACCTTGTGGGCTATGAGCTTGCCAAGGAGAAGCTTGTGGCCAACACCGAGGCCTTCGTGAAAGGGAAAAAGGCCAACAACTGCCTGCTGTTTGGGGACGCCGGCACGGGAAAATCCACCAGCGTCAAGGCCATCGTGAACCAGTATTATGACCAGGGCCTTCGGATGATCGAGATCTATAAGCATCAGTTTCAGGATCTAAACAGCGTCATTGCCCAGATCAAGAACCGGAACTACAAGTTCATCATTTATATGGACGATCTGTCCTTTGAGGAATTTGAGATCGAGTACAAATATCTGAAGGCCGTCATCGAGGGCGGCCTGGAGCGAAAGCCGGATAATATTTTGATCTATGCCACCTCCAACCGCCGCCATCTGGTGCGGGAGAAGTTCAGCGACAAGGAGGAGCGCCAGGACGACCTGCACAAGAATGACACGGTGCAGGAGAAGCTCTCTCTGGTGGCCCGCTTCGGGGTGAAGATTTATTTCGGCTCCCCCACGCCCAAAGAATTCAAGGAGATCGTCCGGGTGCTGGCGGAGAAGAACGGCGTTTCTCTGCCCACGGAGACCCTTCTTGCGGAGGCCAACAAGTGGGAGCTAAGCCATGGCGGCCTGTCGGGAAGATGCGCCCAGCAGTTCATCGACTATCTGCTGGGACAGCAGTAGAGACATGCGTACCGGCCGGCCACTGGAGTCGGCTGCGGAGAAAAGGAGGTACTGTCAGTGGCGGTAAAGACATTTGCGGCAATCTATATCGGCTCCTATGAGGTGAGCCTGAAAATTTTTGAGCTGTCCCCCAAAAAGCAGCTTCGGAAGATCGATTATGTCCGAAGCCGGGTGGAGCTTGGCAGGGACGCCTTCACCAAGGGAATCATCGGCTACGAGCTGGTGGAGGAGCTGTGCCAGGTATTGAAGGAATTTTCCAGGATGATGGAGGGCTATCAGGTGACGGATTACCGGGCCTATTCCAGCACGGTCCTTCGGGACGTGGGCAACGAACTGTTTGTCCTGGATCAGATCCGGCTTCGGACGGGCATTGAGGTGGGGATCTTAAGCAATTCCGAGCACCGGTTCATTGGCTATAAGTCCCTGGCCGTGAATCCGTTTTTTGAGAAACTCATCCAGGAGGGGGCTGCCGTGGCGGATGTGGGCGGCGGAAGCATGCAGATCACCCTGTTCTGGAAGGGGAAGGCCTTTACCACCCAGCAGATCGACCTGGGGCTTATGCGCCTGCGGGAAAGACTCACTCACATCGAGGACAGAGTGGTGGACTATGAGAGCCAGATACAGGAGCTGATCGACAAGGAGCTTGCCATTTACCGGGAGCTGTATCTGCAGGGCAAGAAGCCCAAATATGTGATCCTGCTGGGGGATTACATCGGCGACATACTGAAGGCGGAGGACCGGCTGGAGGATGGGACCATCGAGGCCGCCCGGTTCCTGAAGGCGGTGAAGCGGTTCTCCAGGAAAAATTCCGGTGAGATCGCCCGGGAGCTGAATCTCATCCGGGAGCAGGACCCCCTTCTGACCGCCTCAGTGCTGCTGTACCGGCGGGTGACGGAGGAGATCGGGGCGGAGTATGTGTGGCTTCCCGGCACCAACATCAACGACGGGATCGCCATCGACTATGCTCAGAAGCACAAAATGCTGAAGCCGGAGCATGATTTTGACGGGGATATCCTGTCGGCGGCCAGGGCTCTGGCCTCCCGCTATCAGGGCTATACGGGCCACACGGAGGTGGTGCTGGACACGGCGGCGGCGATTTTTGACGCCATGAAGCGCATCCACGGCATGAGCCGCCGGGAGCGTCTGCTGTTAAAGTCCGCGGCCATTTTAAAGGACTGCGGTCTCTATGTCAGCCAGGTCAACGGGGCGGACAGCTCCTACGGGATCATCATGGCCTCGGAGATCATCGGTATGACCCATCTGGAGCGGGAGATCGTGGCCAGCACCGTGCGCTACGCGGAGAGCCCTCTGGCTCCCTATGAGGAGGTCAAGGATAAGATGGATCAGCAAAGCTATTTGATTGTGGCAAAGCTGGCGGCCATCTTGAAGCTTGCCGCCGCGCTGGATCAAAGCCGGCGGCAGAAGCTTAGGAGCGTCAAGGCGCGGCTTTCGGACAAGCAGCTGGTCATCCAGGTGGAGACCAGAGAAAACATGGTGCTGGAGAAAGGGCTGTTTTCGGTGTACGCGGACGCCTTCGAGCGGATCTTCTCCGTACAGCCGGTGATCAAGGAAAAGCATGTATTTGACTGAAGTATGCCAACACGGGAAAATGTGTATCTGATTAGGAGAGTGTGAACATGGAAAAACCAAAGGATTTTTTGCAGCCGGAATATTATGAGAACCGTGAGCTGAGCTGGCTGAAATTTAACGGGCGGGTGCTCAACGAGGCCAGGGACAAGTCCATTCCCCTGCTGGAGCGGCTGAAATTTGTAAGCATTACCTCCTCCAACCTGGATGAGTTCTTTATGGTGCGGGTGGCCTCCTTAAAGGATATGGTCCACGCCAAATATAAGAAGAAGGACATTGCGGGCATGACGGCCACGGAGCAGCTTGCCGCCATCAACCGGGATACCCGGGAGCTGGTAGAGCTTCAGTACAGTACCTTCAACCGCTCCCTGCTGCCCCTCCTTGGGAAAAATGGGATTCGGCTCATCCTGGCTCACGAGGACCTGAACAAAGAGCAGGGGGAATATGTGGATAAGTATTTCCAGGAAAATGTGTATCCGGTGCTGACCCCCATGGCCGTGGACGCCTCCCGGCCTTTTCCGCTGATCCGCAACAAGACACTGAATCTGGCGGCTCTTTTGAGCAAAAAGGACGGAAAGGAGAAGGAGGCGGAGTTTGCCACCGTGCAGGTGCCCTCGGTGCTGGACCGGCTGGTGCAGGTTCCCGGGGAAAAGCAGGGGGAGCGGGCCTTCATTCTGCTGGAGCAGATCATCGAGCGGAATATACACCGCCTGTTCTTGAACTACGACGTGCTCTGCGCGCATCCCTACCGCATCATGCGCAACGCCGACCTCACCATCGACGAGGACGAGGCGGAGGATCTGCTGCAGGAGATCCAAAAGCAGCTGAAGAAGCGCCAGTGGGGCGAGGTCATCCGCCTGGAGGTGGAGGACGGCATGGATAAGGAGCTGTTGTCCATCCTGGAGAAGGAGCTCCACATCGCCAGGGAGGATATTTTCAAGATCCCGGGTCCTCTGGATCTGACCTTCCTCATGAAAATGTATGGGCTGGAGGGCTGTGACAAGCTGCGGAACAAGCCCTACAAGCCCCAGCCCGTGCCCCGGATCGTCCCCGGTGAGGACATTTTTGCGGAGATCCGCAAAGGGGATATTCTGCTGCACCATCCCTACCAGACCTTTGACCCGGTGGTGGACTTCATCCGGCAGGCCTCCGTGGACCCGGAGGTGTTGGCCATCAAGCAGACCCTGTACCGTGTCAGCGGCAACTCGCCCATCATCGCCTCCCTGGCCCAGGCGGCGGAGAACGGCAAGCAGGTGTCGGTGCTGGTGGAGCTGAAGGCCCGGTTCGACGAGGAGAACAATATCGTGTGGGCCAAGAAGCTGGAGAAAGCGGGCTGCCATGTGATCTACGGCCTGGTGGGGCTAAAGACCCACAGCAAGATCGCCCTGGTGGTGCGCCGGGAGGAGGACGGCATCCGCCGCTACGTGCACCTGGGGACGGGCAACTACAACGACTCCACGGCAAAGCTGTATACGGACTGCGGGATGTTCACCTGCGCGGAGGCCATTGGCGAGGACGCCACGGCAGTATTCAACATGCTGTCCGGGTATTCGGAGCCCTTAAGCTGGAACCGCCTGGTGATCGCGCCCCTTTGGCTTCGGAAGAAATTCCTGTGGCTGATCCGGCGGGAGACGGAATTTGCCAGGGCGGGCCGGAAGGCCTTCATCAAGGCCAAGATGAATTCCCTGTGCGACCAGGAGATCATTGCGGCCCTCTACGAGGCCTCCGCCGCCGGCGTACAGATTGAGCTGGTGGTCCGGGGCATCTGCTGCCTGAAGGTGGGAATCCCCGGCGTCAGCGAGAATATTTCCGTCCACTCCATCGTGGGCAACTTCCTGGAGCACAGCCGGATCTTCTGCTTCCACAACGACGGCCAGGAGGAGATCTACATGGGAAGCGCCGACTGGATGCCCCGGAATCTGGACCGCCGGGTGGAGATCCTCTTCCCGGTGGAGAACGAGGAGTTAAAAAGCCAGGTGAGGCACATTCTGAAGGTGCAGCTGGAGGATAACGTGAAGGCCCACATTTTACAGCCGGACGGCTCCTATGCCAAGATCGACAAGCGCGGCAAGAAGCTTGTCAATTCCCAGGAGCAGTTCTGCCGGGAGGCCAAGGAGGCCAGCCCCAAGCCCGCCACTGTCTACCAGGAGCGGGTGTTCATTCCGGCGGAGTCGGCGGAGTAGCGTCTGGCCGCAGGGAAATATACTAGGAGTAAAAAATGCGGAAAATACTGTTTACCGATATGGACGGGACGCTCCTTAAGAGCGACAAAACCGTCTCCGAGGAAAATCAACGTGCCATAGGGCGCCTGCTTGCGGCGGGCCATCTGCTGGCGGTGGCCACCGGGCGCTCCGTGCCCTCGGCGCTGTCCGTTCTGGACAGGCTGGACCCGGCTGGGGCGGGCCGTTACCTTGTGGCCTTTAACGGGGCCGTGATCTATGACCGCAGAGAGAGACGGGTGCTTATGGAGCGCACGGTGGCTCTTTCGGATGTGGAGTACCTGTTTGCGGAGGCAAAGCGCTATGGGATCTATATACAGACTTACAATGAGGCCCACGTGCTGGCGGAGCGGGACTGTGAGGAGCTTCAATATTATATGAGCCGGACGGGAACCACCTGCGAGCTGCACAAGGATGTGTGCAGGGCCCTTGCCAAAGCGCCCTGCAAGGTGCTTCTTGTCAGCCTCGGCGACAGGGAGAGGCTGCTGCGGTTTGAGGAGGATCACCGGGAGTGGGCGCTGGGAAAATGCACCAGCGTATTTTCCTGCCCGGAATACCTGGAATACGGGCCCTGGGACACTGACAAGGGCACGGGCATCTGTTTTGTGCGGGAGCATCTGGGGATCGCTTTGGAAAATACCTGCGCGGTGGGAGATGAGCAGAATGACATTCCCATGCTTCGGGCAGCAGGGATAGGCATCGCCATGAAAAATGCCGCCCAGGAGGTCAAGGCCGCCGCGGACTATGTGACACAGCGGGACAACGACCATGACGCCATTGCGGAGATCATTGAGAAGTTTTTCTGAGCAAAGAAACGGTAAAGAAAATCGGAAAGAATTCGTACAAATCATTGACAGCATGCGCTCAGTATGGTATTTATAGATATTGAAAGGAAGAGTGATATGCAGTCAATTTTGTTACTAGTGATACTTATTTTTCTGAACGCCACCTTTGCCAGCGCGGAGATCGCCGTGATCTCCATGAACGATGCCAAGCTTAAGAAACTGGCCTCGGACGGCAACAAGAAGGCCTCCAAGCTGGTGGCCCTGACGGACCAGCCGGCGCGGTTTCTGGCAACCATCCAGGTGGCGATCACGCTGGCGGGACTTTTGCAGAGTGCTTTTGCGGCGGATAATTTCGCGGAGCCTCTGGCCGCGGTGCTGACCAATGCCGGGGTGCCCATCTCGCCCGGGGTGCTGAAAAATATCTGTATCGTCGTGATCACCATCATTCTGGGCTACTTCAATCTGGTGTTCGGGGAATTGGTTCCCAAGCGGATCGCCATGAAGAAGGCGGAGAGCATGGCCTTAGGGATGTCCGGCATGCTGTATTTTGTATCCAAGGCTTTTGCCCCAATCGTGTGGCTTCTGACGGTTTCCACCAACCTGATGCTTCGCATTCTCGGAATGAATCCCGAGGAGGAGGGGGACGCGGTGACCGAGGAGGAGATCCGCATGATGCTGGCGGAGGGGAAGGAGAAGGGTACCATCCCCAACGAAGAAAATGAGATGATCCAGAATGTCTTTGATTTCAACGACATTTCCATTGAAGAGATCTGTACCCACCGCAAGGACGCGGTGCTGCTGTTCTCCTCGGATTCCATGGAGGAATGGGAGAGAGTCATCACCGAGAACCGGCACACCTTCTATCCGGTCTGCGGTGAGGATATGGATGATGTTTTGGGCGTGCTGGACACCAAGGATTATTTCCGCCTGCCGGAGAAATCCAGGGAGGCTGTCATGGCCAAGGCCGTGGAGCCCGCCTTCTTCGTGCCGGAGGGCATGAAGGCCAACGTGCTGTTTAACCGCATGAAGCAGAACCGGAGCTATTTTGCCGTTATCATAGACGAGTACGGCGGCATGGCCGGAATCATCACCCTTCATGACCTGATGGAGGCCCTGGTGGGCGATATGGACGAGAAGGAAGAGCCGGCCAGACCGGAGGACATCGAGCTGCTGCCGGATGGAAAATGGCGGATTCAGGGCGGCGCGGACCTGGAAGAGGTGGCGCAGGCCTGGGACCGGGAACTGCCCACGGATACCTACGAGACCTTCAGCGGCTACGTCTGCGACCTGATCGGGCGGGTGCCGGAGGACGGCGAATCCTTCCGCTGGGAGGGGGACGGCCTGCTTCTGGACGTGCAGAAGGTGGAAGGGCATGTGATTCAGGAGACTTTGGTGCAGTTGCTGTAAAAAAAGATGTAATGCCTTTGATGTCTATAAGGGCGTTGATAAAGGGGCTGTCGTGAAATAGATCGTTCCAAACAGGGGCAGGCATGACTCGTGCGAGTCATGCCTGCCCCTGAAAATTTTCTGCAAACAAGAGAAACGGATGGCTAACGATAATCATCTTTTTATATGGGTACCGGAACGTATTTTTAAAGAAGGGGCTGCGGCTGTGGCAGGATCAGGACCCGGTCGAAGGAAGAAAGCTTCGTGTCCGTAAATTGGTGGGAAACGACGATCAGCAGCTTTCCATGGATCGAGAGAAGAAGATCTTCAATCCTGGAAGCCGTGACGTCATCGAGGTTTGCGAGGGGTTCGTCGAGGATCAGAACGTCCGTATCCCGCAGCAGGGCACGGGCCAGACAGATCCGCTTCTTCTCGCCTCCGGACAGGTTTGCGCCGTCTTCCGCGACAGTTTCAGTCAGAGCCGCTGCGTTTGCAAATTTTTCAAGTCCAAGACGGCGCAGGAGGTCCATGAGCTGATCATCTGAAATATCCTCATACATCGTCAGGTTGTTCCTGAGGGAACCCTGGAATAAGACGGCCTCCTGCCGCACCACGGTAATACATCCGTAGGTACTGCTGTACGAGGAGACCGGCACACCGTCAATTTCAATGCTCCCGTCATTTACATCATAATAGCGGAGCAAAAGATTGATCACGGTTGTTTTTCCGCACCCGCTGGGGCCTTTGATCAGGTACCGTTTCCCTTTTTGCGCTGTGAAATCAAAATGGCGTAATACGGGCCTTCCTTCGGAATAGGAGAAGGAAACGTTTTTATAGCGGATCTCACTTGTGACCTCTGCCAGTAATCTGCCATGTCCGCACTGAAATCCATCCTGAAGGAAGCGTTCCATTGCCTTGCAGGAGGGCCTGACGGCAATAAGCTGGCGGATGATCTCGGCAAGAGAAATCAGCGGATAGGAAAGCTGGTCGATCATACCGATTGCCACAAAGAAACTGCCTGCGGTAAATGTTCCCTTCAGCACAAGCAGGGCGGCGCAGACGAGGATCACAAAGTAGGACAGGTAGGAGATCAATGTTGTGATAAGCTGGGATGTGGCTCCGAGGGTGGTATCCTTCAGAAGCTTCTCCATGGAGCGGCGATTCGTCTCATCAAACCGGGCGATGATCTTCGTTTCAACAGCTTCGTGCATCCAGTCACGAACCGCGCGCCGCACTGCCTGTAGCAGTAATAAAATAGTATCTCACAAAGAATAAATACAAGCAGCAAGGCGGCGCGCCGGATTGCCGCCGGTGTGTCGCCTGCAATGGCAAGGTCAAGCACATCGCCCTTGAAGAATTGTAAAGCAACCGCGAAAACAGTGCTTATGAGTATACAAATAAGAGCACCTGCAAAACAGGTGTTATTTTGCTTCTGATATTTGTTCATTTGAAATTCTGCCTCCTATGCTTTTTTTGAGCAGTAGAAGGATGAATTAAGATTTCCTTCTACCGTTTAGAAGGCCGGACGGCGTTTCACCATGATGTTGTTCCCCCTTACGTTGGTCGGTTACTTTTTCTATAACACAGATCGCGTATGTTTGTCAAGAAGCTTGACATTGGGCACGCAGAAGTTATAATAATTAGTAACAGTTCAGACAGCAAGCCACAGGTCTGAACTGTTACTAAAATTAGTTATTTTTCGAGGGTAGGGGGAATGGGGCGGCGTATGGAAAGCGCTGAAACCCTATCCGATACACGGAGGTTAAGATGAATACCACAGAGAAGCTAAAAGCCAATATTGAAACAGTCATAATCGGAAAGGGCGAGGTCATCGACCTGGTCTTGACCGCGCTGATCGCCCAGGGGCATGTGCTTCTGGAGGACATGCCGGGGACGGGGAAGACTATGCTGGCCAAGGCTCTGGCCCGTTCCCTTGACGTACCCTTTGCCAGAGTGCAGATGACGCCGGACCTGCTTCCCTCCGACGTGACGGGGTTAAATGTCTATAATCTGAAAAGCGGAGAGTTTGAGTTCCATCCGGGCCCGGTATTTACCAACGTGCTTCTGGCCGACGAGATCAATCGGGCTACACCCAGGACCCAGGCCAGCCTGCTGGAGTGCATGGAGGAGCGACAGGTGACCGTGGACGGAGTGACCAGAAAGCTCTCGGAGCCCTTTTTCGTCATCGCCACGGAAAATCCCATCGAGACGGCGGGGACCTTTCCGCTGCCGGAGGCCCAGCTGGACCGTTTTCTCATGCGGCTGTCCATGGGCCCCATGGAAGCGGAGCAGGAGAAGGAGATCCTAAACCGTTACCGTCTGAACAACCCTCTGGAGGAGATTGGCCCGGCGGCCAGCGCGGAGGAGATCCGGGCGCTGCAGAAATCCTACCGGGAGATCTATATCCATCCGGAGCTTCTGGATTATATCCAGAGGCTCTGCATGGCCACCAGGAAGCGCAAGGAGATTCAGGCTGGGGTCAGCGTCCGGGGGACCCTGGCGCTGATGCGGGCCGTGCAGGCCTATGCCTGCCTTAAGGGAAGGACCTACGCGGTGCCGGAGGACGTGAAGCTTCTGGCAGTCCCGGTGCTGGCGCACCGTCTGGTGGTGGAGGAGAGCTTCTACCGGCAGGACGCCGCCGCGAAGCAGATGGAGGCGGTCTTAAAGGAGACGCCGGTTCCCACGGAAGACTGGGAGCGCCGTCTATGAGAACCGGGGACTTCCTGGGAGTGCCGTCTATGAGAACCGGGGGCTTCCTGGGAGCGCTGTCTATGAGTACCAGGGGCTTTTCTGGGAGCGCCGGCTGTGAGGACCGCGGAGCGCGGCAGGGAATGAGGTGAGGATATGGTGCTGATCATTTTAGCCCTGGTGGCGCTGCTCTGTCTGACGGTGACGGTTAGGGTCTATGAGAGATTCTGGGATTACGGGCTTTCGGCCAGCGTCGCCTTTGACAGGGAGCAGATCGAGGAAGGCCAGGGCGTGGTATTGAAGGAAATCGTGGAGAACAATAAGATCCTGCCCCTTCTGATGCTGTCGGTGAAATTCCGGCTGGAGCGGAATATCCGGTATCTGAATGGGGAGAACAGCCGCATCACCGATAAACAGTACCGGAACGACTGCGTCTCCGTCATGCCCTATCAGAGAGTTACCCGTTCCTTTCCGGCGGTGGGAACCGGGAGAGGCTTTTACAGCGTGGAGGAAGTCAATCTGGTGGCGACGGATCTGTTGTTCCGCAAGATACTGGCGAAGGATGTGAAAAATCAGACCTGGCTGTACGTGTATCCGGCCAGATCCAGGCTGATGGGCCTGCCGGAAATCTACCGCCGCATGTACGGGGACTGCCTGACCGACAGCTTACAGCAGGAGGACCCCTTCGCCTTCAAGGGAATCCGGGATTACACCGGGACGGAACCCATGCGGAAGGTGAATTGGAAGGCGTCGGCCAGGACCGGGACCCTGAAGGTCAATCAGTATTATGACAATTCCAGCCGGATGCTCACCATTTTCCTGAACGTGGCCCAGAAGGGGATCTTAAAGCAGGACGATCTGATCGAGGAATCCATCCGGGTGGCCAGAAGCTTCCTGGAATGGTTTGTCCAGCGGGGAATCCCCATCCGCATGTTCAGCAACGGGGTGGACAAGGTCACCGGCCAGGAGCTTGCCATCCGGGAGGGGGCGGGGCTTTCCCACATTGACGCCTGCCTAAAGCAGCTTGCCAGGCTTGAGACGCATGGCCCGGTCCGGGATATGGAGGAACTGCTTTTGGAGCAGAAACGGCGAAACGGGCAGCAGGACGGAGAAATATCCCTGCTGATCTCGGCGGAGCAGTCCGCCGGGCTTGCCGGTGCCTATCTGGACTATGCGGGAGCAGACGGAAAGGCCAACTGGCTCATTCCCATCCACATCTCCATGGAGCGGTATCTTATGGAGCATGTGGGGAAGGAAAAGCTGCGGGGGAACAGCGGAAACCGGATTCACATCGAGTATCTGGTGATGGAGGATAAGCTTGGGGCCGGCGGAGGGCAGAATGCGGGAAAGTAAGAATGGAGGGCTATCATGAAGGATGCGGTAAAGGTTCTGACCCATATGGTTTTCTACGGCGCGGCGGCGGCTTCCATAACCGGCATGCTGGGATGGGAGCGCGCTGTCTTCTACGGGCTGTGGACAGGGCTTTTGGCGGCGGGCTGTTACCTGCTTCGGCGAAGCGTGAAATGGCTGTGGCTGTTTCTCGGCACGCATCTGCTGTTGTGCCTGGGCGGCATAGCCGGGATCATGGGACAGGGAAATTTTCGGATCTATGCCGTCCTGCTTTTGGCGGTGACGGTGTTATCCTTCCTGCTTCGGCTGGCGCCCGGCGGGTATTTGCTGGAGGAGCCGGGATATTTTCACATTGTGGTGCTGGCCATCCTCTACGTGATAGCCTCTTTCCTGGGCAAAGGCGGCTTGGCTGCCGGCAGCGGTCTCTGGGGAGCCTGCCTATTATTCCTGTTTAAGGTGTTCTACGACAATCTGACGGCGGCGGAGGAGATCATCGCCAGCCGTTCCGGCTCCACCAGGATGGATGTCGGTAAATTGAAGCGCCAGAATACGCGGCTTTCGCTTTTGTACGTGGGGATACTGGCCGTGGCGCTGGCGGTGGCCGGGCTGATCCGGGCGGAGGGCCTGGGAGGCAGGATCTGGGCGGGGATCAGGGCTTTTGTGCGGTTCCTGGCAAGTCTGCTCCCGGGTGTTGACGTTCAGCAGGAACCTGCGCCCCCTATGGAAGAACCGCCCATGCAGGATATGCTGGAGGGGCTGGGGGAGCCGTCCGAGCCTTCCGTCCTTATGCAGATCTTAAACGTTATCGCCCAGGTGGTGGGCGTGAGCCTTCTGGTGGCCGCCGTGCTGGCGCTGGTGATCTTCATCATTGTCAAAATCTACCGGCATTTTTACAGCCGGACGGAGAGAGAAGGCGCTTTGGAGGCGGCGGAGCCTTTTACCCAGCGGGAGAGGATACCCAGGCGGAAGCGGGAAAGAAAAGAGCTGGAAGCGTCCCGGCGAAGCCCCGCAATGCGTATCCGCAGGCTGTACAAAAAGCACATGCGGGAGCAAAACAAGGCGCGGGGGATCTCGCTGGCCTGCCTGTCGCCGAAGGAGCAGCTTGCATGGACCGGGGAAGCATTTTCGGCGGAAGCGGCTGGGGAAGTGTGCGAGCTCTACGAGAAGGCGCGCTACAGCGATATCCAGGTGACAGACAAAGATGCCCGGAGAATGAAAATTTTACTGGACAAAGGGCCCGGAGAATGAAAATTTTACTTGACGAACGGCCCGGAGTATGATAAAGTAATGGAGTTGTTAGAAAAGAAAGTAGAGTATCCACTCTCACCTTAGCGCGATTGGGCGACTAACGGTTTATATTCCGGCACACACAGAAGGTGTGTTTTATGCGAGTGAACAGTGGATAGTCTGTCTATCCACTATTTTTTATGGAGGTGCAAGACCATTAGCGAATTAATGATTAACGAACAAATCAAAGACAGGGAAGTGCGGGTTGTGAGCGAGACGGGCGAGCAGCTTGGCATTATGTCCTCCCGGGAGGCTTTGCGGCTGGCTCAGGAGGCGGAACTTGATTTGGTAAAGATTGCTCCCACGGCGAAGCCGCCGGTGTGCAAGATCATTGACTATGGCAAGTTCAGGTATGAACAGGTCAGAAAGGAAAAGGAAGCCAAGAAGAAGCAGAGGATCATCGAGCTGAAGGAGATCCGTCTCTCCCCCAACATCGACACCAACGACTTGAATACCAAGATCGGCGCGGCCCGGAAGTTCCTTACCAAGGGCAACAAGGTGAAGATCACCCTGCGGTTCCGGGGCAGAGAGATGGCCCATATGAACACCAGCAGGCACATTTTAGATGACATTGCGACGGAATTGGCTGACATTGCGGTAGTGGAGAAGCCGTCCAAGGTGGAAGGGCGCAGCATCAGCATGGTACTGACTGAGAAGAAACAGTAGCGGACATCCCGCCGCTGTATCATTCAATAATTGATTCTTAAGGAGGAAATTAACAATGCCAAAAATGAAAACAAGCAGATCAGCAGCAAAGCGCTTCAAAGCGACAGGAACCGGTAAGTTGAAGAGAAATAAGGCCTACAAGAGCCATATCTTAACGAAAAAGAGCACCAAGCGCAAGAGAAATCTCCGCAAGGCGGCCATCACCGACAGCACCAACGCTAAGAATATGAAGAAGATTTAACAGTATCTGTCAGAATGAGATAAGGAGGAAACAAAGTCATGGCAAGAATCAAAGGCGGATTAAACGCTAAGAAGAAACATAATAGAACCTTGAAGCTGGCGAAAGGCTACAGAGGTGCCCGCTCCAAGCAGTACCGTGTAGCAAAGCAGTCTGTGATGAGAGCCTTAGCCAGTTCTTACGCAGGAAGAAAAGAGAGAAAGAGACAGTTCCGTCAGCTCTGGATCGCGCGGATCAATGCCGCGGCCAGGATCAACGGCATCTCCTACAGCCAGTTCATGTACGGCTTAAAGCTGGCAGGCGTGGAGGTAAACCGCAAGATGCTCTCCGAGATGGCAGTCAACGACGCGGAGGGCTTCGCAACCTTAGCGGAGCTGGCCAAGTCCAAGGTGGCTTAATCCGGCTCATTCCGGGCCGCCGGGCAAGCGTCTCTGACGCCTGTCCGGCGGGGCCTGGAAGCGGAAGCAGAACGGAAACACAAAAAACGCAAAAAAATTTAAAAAATTTCAAAAAAGTACTTGCTTTTTTGAAAAAGATAGTGTATAGTATGTTTTGTTGAGTTCAGACATGGCTCGTTGGTCAAGCGGTTAAGACGCCGCCCTCTCACGGCGGAAACAGGGGTTCGATTCCCCTACGAGCTGTTGCTAGTAAGAATAGCCCAACCCACAGGAAACTACAGCTTAGTGAAAGCTGTAGTTTTTTGCTTTATCGGAAATTGTCTTGACATTTACAGCGTTTTTTTGTAATATATGGGTTGTGGCTTTATCCGTGACAGGATTGCATAAGAAAACAGATGGTTTGAGGAAAACCAGAACCAACAAACTAGGAGGAAGCAATAAAATGAAAAAACGAAGTGTCATTTCCCTGCTGTTGGCGGCCATGATGGCTTTGGGGATGCTTTTGACCGGCTGCGGGGCTCAGTTTGACGCCAGCGCCTATGTACAGGCACTGCTGGATAATTCCTACAAGAACGATCCCAGCGGCATCGTGGAGCAGGAGATGGGGACCGAGGAGGAGGCCAACGCCCTCTATGAGGAGGGGCTGGATACCGAGATGGAGAGCCTGACTTCCGGCATTACCATTTCCGATGAGCTGAAGGCGGAATACCGCGCCGTTTTTGCCGATATGTTTGCCAAGGCAAAGTACACGGTGGGAGAGTCCGAGAAGCTGGAGGATGGTTCCTACGAGGTGACCGTGAAATATGAGACCATGAAGATTTTTGAACCGGCCATGACCGCTTATGAGGAAAGCCTTGCGCAGCTTCAGGAGGAGTGGTCTGTGAATGTGCCCTCCGACGAGGAGATGTACGAGCAGATTTACGGGCTTCTTAAGGATTGCATCAGCGAGGAGCTGCCCAATGCGGAATACGGGGCGGAGGAGAGCATGATCGTGCGGGTGGAGATCGTGGACAACATGTATTCCCCCAACCAGGAGGATCTGCTGAATCTGGAGCTGGCGCTGTTTGATATGGACGCGATGAATAATTTGTAAAAAACTTCTTGCAAAAGGATTCCGTTTGTGCTATAGTATAGTAGATAACTGAATAGACTGAGACTAGAGAGTGGGCAGCGGTCCACTCTCAATTTTATGTAGAGCCTAAACGGCCAGTCGGATCAGGACGGGAAGAAGGTGGAAATATGACACAGAGAGAACAATATGAGCAGCGCACCGAGGAGCTGATGCTCCCTGTTTTGGAGGAGCTTCACTTTGAGCTGGTGGACGTGGAGTATGTGAAGGAAGGCGGAACCTGGTATCTGAGAGCCTACATTGACAAGGAGGGCGGCATCACCGTGGACGACTGCGAGGCGGTGAGCCGGAGGATCAGCGACCTGCTGGATGAGGAGGATTTTATAAAGGATTCTTATATTTTCGAGGTGAGCTCTCCGGGACTTGGCAGACCATTGAAGAAGGAGAAGGACTATAGAAGGAGCATGGGTAAGGAGCTGGAGATACGCACTTACCGGCCCATCAACCGGGAAAAAGAATTTTATGGCATTCTGACAGCCTACGACGCGGACACGGTCACCATCGAGACCGAGGACGGAACGCCTCTGACCTTTCAGAAGGGGGAGATCGCACTGATTCGCCTGGCATTTGATTTTTAAAAACACTTTCGTATAACAGGAATGAACACGAATTAAGGAGGATAAACAAAAATGAACAATGAGTTATTGGAAGCGTTGACAATACTGGAGAGGGAGAAGGACATCAGCAAGGAGACGCTGCTGGAGGCCATCGAGAATTCGCTGATCACCGCCTGCAAGAACCATTTCGGCAAATCCGAGAACATCAAGGTGAACATCGACCCGGAGACCTGCGAATATCATGTGTACCAGGAGAAGACCGTGGTGGAGGAGGTGACGGAGGACGCTCTGGAAATCAGCCTGGCCAACGCCAAAATGATCGACTCCAAGTACGAGCTGGGAGACATTGTGAACATAGAGGTCAAATCCAAGGAATTCGGACGGATCGCCACCCAGAATGCCAAGAACGTGATCTTGCAGAAGATCCGCGAGGAAGAGCGGAAGGTGCTGTTCAACCAGTATTACAGCAAGGAGAGGGATGTGGTGACCGGCATCGTACAGCGCTATGTGGGCCGCAACGTCAGCATCAACCTGGGCAAGGCCGACGCCATTTTAAGTGAGAACGAGCAGGTGAAGGGGGAGATTTACCGCCCTACCGAGCGTATCAAGGTGTACATCCTGGAAGTAAAAGCCACCTCCAAGGGCCCCAAGATCCTGGTTTCCAGAACCCATCCGGAGCTGGTGAAGCGCCTCTTTGAATCCGAGGTGACCGAGGTGCGGGAGGGAATCGTGGAGATCAAGAGCATTTCCAGGGAAGCCGGGAGCCGTACCAAGATCGCCGTCTGGAGCAACGACCCGGACGTGGACCCGGTGGGAGCCTGCGTGGGCTTAAACGGCGCCAGAGTCAACGCCATCGTCAATGAGCTGCGGGGAGAGAAGATCGACATCATCAACTGGAATGAGAATCCGGCCATGCTCATCGAGAACGCCTTAAGTCCGGCCAAGGTGATCTCCGTGATCGCGGACGCGGACGAGAAGACCGCCAAGGTGGTGGTTCCCGACTATCAGCTTTCCCTGGCCATCGGCAAGGAAGGGCAGAACGCGCGGCTGGCGGCCCGCCTTACGGGCTTTAAGATCGACATCAAGAGCGAGACCCAGGCTCGGGAGTCCGGTGACTTTATGGATTATGAGAACGAATATGAGGATTATGACGAGGAATATGAAGATGACTATTATGACGATTCCGAATATTCCCAGGAAGGGTATGAAGAATGAGTAAAAAAATTCCCCTGCGCCAGTGCGTCGGTTGTGGAGAGATGAAGGCGAAGAAGGAGCTTCTGCGCGTCATCCGAACACCGGAGGAAGAGATCCTTCTGGATACGACCGGGAAGAAGAACGGCAGAGGCGCTTATATCTGTCCCAATCCGGAATGCCTGCGCAAGGCGGCCAAAAACCGGGGCCTGGAGCGCTCCCTGAAGACCGCCGTGCCGAAGGATATTCTGGATACCCTGACAAAGGAGATGGAAAATCGTTGAAGCAGGACCAAATATTGTCAATGCTGGGGCTGGCCGAGAAGGCCGGGAAAATTGCCAGCGGGGAATTTTCCACGGAGAAGGCGGTCAAATCCCACAAGGCATTTTTAGTGATCGTTGCAGAAGACGCCTCCGACAATACCAGAAAAATGTTTCGCAATATGTGTGACTTTTACCGGGTTCCCATGTACCTCTACGGAACCAAGGAGGAGTTGGGCCACCATATCGGGAAACAGTACCGGGCTTCACTGGCGGTGACGGACCAAGGATTTTCCAGATCTCTGGAAACGAAACTGAAAATGTTGGAAGAAACGGAAATCAGGAGGTAGTTAAGTATGGCGAAAGTCAGAATACATGTGTTAGCAAAAGAGTTGGATATTCAGTCAAAGGACATTTTAAGTTTTTTGGCGGAAAAAAATATAAATGACAAGACTGCGTCAAGTTCCATCGAGGACGAGACCATCGCTATGGTGCGGAACAGGTTTCAGAAGTCCAAGGCCGGTGGGAAGCCGGAGTCCGCGGCTGGTCAAAGACCGGAGGGGAAGCCGGAGCCGAAAGCCGGTGGGAAGGCAGAGCCTGAATCGAAGCCAGAGCCGAAGGCTGGCGAAAAGGCAGGCTCGGAGCAAAAGTCGGAAGTGAAGGCCGCCGGAAAGACAGAGCCTGAATCGAAGCCAGAGCCGAAGGCCGGAGAAAAGGCAGGCTCGGAGCCAAGGCCGGAGCCGAAAGCTGTCGGAAAACCGGAGCAGGAGCCGAAGACCGTCGGGAAGACAGAGCCTGAAGCGAAGCCGGAGCCCAAGGCTGCCGGAAAGCCGGAGGACAGGACAAAAGTAAAAACAGAGCAGAGACAGGAAGGAAAGGCCGAATTGAGCAGAACAGAACAGACAGAACCTAAGATAGAAGGAAAGGCCGGGACAAAGACGGAGGAGAGGCCCAAGAAGAAATCCAGCATCACGGCAGTGTTTAATCCTCAGAACAGCAAGATGGGAGGCCGCAAATCCCAGGGAAGAGGTTCCCGTGACCGGGGCGCGCGTGCGGACGGAAGAAGGCAGGCGGGAGCGTCCCAGGGCAAGCGGCCCGCACCCCAGGAGCAGCCCCAGCGGACCGCCTCTGAGCGCGCGGAGGCCGTGAAGGCCAAATTCGATAAGATTCTCGGGATCGAGAGACCGGCGCCGGCGCCAAAACCGGAGCGCAGGCCGGAGCAGGCGGCGCAGGAGAAGGCTGCGCGCATTGAGGCGTTTACCACAGGGGAGAAGCTGGTCCACGGCGAGCTTACTGGAACCGCGGAGAAGGCGGCGCGCGGTGATGCAGCCGGGACCGCGGAGAGGACGGCGCGTGGCGATGCAGCCGGAAACGCGAAGAAAGCGGCCCGCGGCGATGCCCTCTGGGCTATGGAGAGACCCTCCCGCAGTGATGGGGCTTCGGGCCAGGAGAGAGGCGCCCGCAGCGAGAATGGCTCCGGTCAGGAGAGAGGCGCCCGCAGCGAGCGTTCCTCCGGCCAGGAGAGGACCCCTCGTGAGAACGGCTCCGGCCAGGAGAGAGGCGCCCGCAGCGAGCGTTCCTCCAGTCAGGAGAGAGGCGCCCGGGGTGAGCGTTCCTCCGGTCAGGAGAGAGGCGCTCGTGGGGATCGTCCCTCCGGCCAGGAGCGGTCAGGCCGGGGCGAGCGCCCGGGTCAGGCCGGCGGGCAGAACCGTGCCGGTGACAGGAACCGTCCGGGGCAATCCGGCGGGCAGAACCGTCCCATGGACCGGAACCGTCCGGCGGGTCAGGGCCGGGGCGGAAGCGAGAGAGGACCGAGAAATGAGAGTGAAAAAGCTGGCAGCCGCAGTTTCCAGAATGGCCGCCCGGGCGGCAATCGCCCGCAAGGTGATAAGAACGGTGCGAGAATCGGCGGCAATCGTCCGGGCGAATCGAGGAACCGGTTCGAGCAGGAAATCAACAAAATGAAACAGGAAGCTCCCGTGGTGACCGAGGAACTTCGCAAAGAGTCCAGAGACCGCAGGAGCGGCCAGAGCCAGAAGCAGTCGAAGACCAAGGAGAAGGGTGTAGGACCCAAGAAGCAGGAGCGTCTGGTGAATCTGGAGAAGAACGCCGGAAAGCACAAGAAGCCCCAGGCTCCCGCTCCTGTGCAGAAGGAAGAAGAGGTAATCAGGACCATCATCCTTCCCGAGAAGCTCACCATCAAGGAGCTGGCGGAGAAGATGAAGGTGCAGGCCTCCGCCATCGTGAAGAAGCTGTTCATGCAGGGCATTATGGTGACGGTGAACCAGGAGATCGACTTCGAGAAGGCTGAGGAGATCGCGCTGGAATTCAACTGCATCTGTGAGATGGAGGAGAAGGTAGACGTGATCGAGGAGCTTCTGAAGGAGGATGAGGAGGACGTAAGCAAGATGGTGAAGCGTCCGCCGGTAGTCTGCGTCATGGGTCACGTAGACCACGGGAAAACCTCCCTGCTGGACGCTATCCGCAACACCCACGTCATTGACCGGGAGGCCGGCGGCATCACCCAGCACATCGGCGCTTATATGGTCACCTGCAACGGAGAGAAGATCACTTTCCTGGATACGCCGGGCCATGAGGCCTTTACGGCCATGCGCATGCGGGGCGCCAACGCCACCGATATCGCCATCCTGGTGGTGGCGGCGGACGACGGCGTCATGCCCCAGACCGTGGAGGCCATCAGCCACGCCAAGGCCGCGGGAGTGGAGATCATCGTTGCCATCAACAAGATCGATAAGCCCAGCGCCAACATCGAGCGGGTGAAGCAGGAGCTCTCCGAGTACGACCTGATCCCCGAGGACTGGGGCGGCAGCACCGTGTTCTGCCCGGTATCCGCCCACACCCATGAGGGACTTGACAACCTGCTTGAGATGATCCTTCTGACCGCCGAGGTCATGGAGCTTAAGGCCAATCCCAAACGTCAGGCCAGAGGACTTGTCATCGAGGCACAGCTTGACAAGGGTCGGGGAGCCGTGGCCACCGTTCTGGTACAGAAGGGCACCCTGAAGGTGGGCCAGCCCATCGCCGCCGGAAGCTGCAGCGGTAAGGTCCGGGCCATGATCGACGACAAGGGCCGCAGGGTGAAGGAGGCGGGTCCCTCCACGCCGGTGGAGATCTTAGGCCTCAACAGCGTGCCCAATGCCGGGGACGTGTTTGTGTCCACGGATACGGAAAAAGAAGCAAAACATTTCGCGGATACATTTATTTCCCAGGGAAGGGAAAAACTATTGGAGGACACCAAGGCCAAGATGTCTCTGGACGACTTGTTCTCCCAGATTCAGTCCGGCAATGTGAAGGAGCTGAACATCATTGTCAAGGCCGATGTGCAGGGCTCCGTGGAGGCCGTAAAGCAGAGCCTTGTGAAGCTGTCCAACGAGGAAGTGGTGGTGAAGATCATCCACGGCGGCGTAGGAGCCATCAACGAGTCCGACGTAAGCCTGGCCTCCGCCTCCAACGCCATCATCATCGGCTTCAACGTCCGTCCCGACGCTCAGGCCAAGGCCAGCGCCGAGCGGGAGGGCGTGGATCTGCGGCTGTATAAGGTCATCTACAACGCCATCGAGGATGTGCAGGCGGCCATGAAGGGCATGCTGGACCCCATTTTCGAGGAAAAGATCCTGGGCCACGCGGAGGTCCGTCAGATCTTCAAGGCCTCCGGCGTGGGAAATATCGCGGGCTCCTATGTACTGGACGGCGTATTCCAGCGGGGCTGCAAGGTGCGGCTCTTAAGAGAGGGCAAGCAGCTCTTCGAGGGCAATCTGGCTTCCCTGAAGCGGTTTAAGGATGATGTGAAGGAAGTGAGAGCCGGCTACGAGTGCGGCCTGGTGCTGGATGGATTCAACGATATCGAGGAGCTGGACGTGGTGGAAGCTTACACCATGGTGGAGGTTCCCCGCTAAGAGCAGAGGAAGTAAAGAGAATGAGAAAAAACAGTATTAAGAATACCAGAGTCAACGGCGAGGTACAGCGGGAATTGAGCAACATCATACGGGGGGAGATCAAGGACCCCCGTATCGATCCCCTGACCTCCGTGGTGGCTGTGGAGGTGGCGCCTGATCTGAAAAGCTGTAAAGCCTATATCAGCGTGCTGGGGGACGAACAGTCCCAGAAGGACACGCTGGCGGGCTTAAGAAGCGCGGAAGGATTTATCCGTACCCGGCTGGCCAAAAGCATCAATCTCCGCAATACCCCGGAGATCCGCTTCATCCTGGACCAGTCCATCGCCTACGGCGTGCATATGTCCAAGCTGATCGACGACGTGAACCGGAGAGAGGAATAGCGGCCATATCCTGCGACCATCCGGGAGGAGGATGCGGCACCGGGCGGAAAGGAGTCATTATGGAGAATTTAGCATCAAATTTAACGCAGGTGTCCTCGGTGGCCATTTTGGGACATATCCGTCCCGACGGCGACTGTGTGGGCTCCTGCCTGGCCACCTGGAATTACATCCGCACCTGGTTTCCTCAGATCAGGGCAGATGTGTATCTGGAGCCGATACCAAATATTTTCCGGTTTCTTCAGGGAGCGGAGCAGATCAAAAACTGCTGTGATTCGGAGGAAACCTACGATCTGTGCATTGTGCAGGATTGCAGCGACAGGGAACGTCTGGGAGCCGCGGTAAAATACTATGAGACGGCCGGACAGACGATCTGCATCGACCACCATATCAGCAATCACGGTTTTGCAAAGATCAATCACGTGTTCCCCAGGGCCAGCTCCACCAGCGAGCTGATCTTCGGACTGCTGGAGGAGGATAAGATCACAAAGGAGATCGCCGAATGCATTTACGTGGGCATGGTCCACGATACCGGCGTCTTCCAGTACAGCTCCACCACGCCGGAGACCATGAACATCGCCGGGAAGCTGATGGCAAAGGGCATCGATTTTACAAAGATCGTGGACGAGACCTTCTACACCAAGACCTATAACCAGAACCGGATCATGGGAAAGGCCCTTTTAGAGAGCCGGCTTTACCTGGACGGTGCGCTGATCGTGGGACTGATCACCCAGGAGGATATGAGGGCCTTCGAGGTGCTCCCAAAGCACCTAGACGGGATCGTCAATCAGCTCCGGGTGACCCGGGACGTGGAGGTGGCGGCATTTCTCTATGAGATCGCCGGCGGATGGAAGCTGAGCCTGCGCTCCAACGGCAGGGTGAACGTCTCAGAGATCGCCGTGTCCTTCGGGGGCGGCGGCCATGTGATGGCGGCGGGCGCCGATATGAAGGAGCCGCCGGAGGAGATCATCCGGCTTCTCTGCGCAGGCGTAAAGGCGCAGCTTGACGGAGCAAAGCAATGAGCGGCAGAGGGAATGAACAAAAAGGAAAGCTATGGTAAACGGAATCATCAATGTCTATAAGGAAGCGGGCTACACCTCCCATGATGTGGTGGCCAGGCTTCGGGGCATTTTCAAGCAGAAAAAAATCGGACATACCGGAACGCTGGACCCGGCGGCTGTGGGGGTGCTTCCCGTGTGCCTGGGCAAGGCCACCAAGGTCTGCGATCTTCTGACGGACCGGGACAAGACCTACCGCTGCGTCATGCTGCTGGGGGTGGAGACCGATACCCAGGACGCCACCGGCCAGGTCCTGGCCAGGCGTCAGGTCTCCGTCACCGAGGAAGCGCTGCGCAGGGCAGTTGAGGGATTCGTGGGAGCGTATCAGCAGCTTCCGCCCATGTACTCCGCCCTGAAGGTGAACGGGAAGAAGCTCTACGAGCTGGCCCGGGCAGGGAAAGAGGTGGAGCGCAAGCCCCGGAAGATCCGCATTGAGGAGATCGTGATCGAGGAAATAAAGCTTCCCAGAGTGACCATGGAGGTGACCTGCTCCAAGGGCACTTATATCCGCACCCTCTGCCATGATATCGGGCAGGTCCTGGGCTGCGGTGCTTGCATGGAGCAGCTGACCCGCACAAGGGTGGGGGATTTCCTGCTTCAGGACAGCCTGACCCTGGCCCAGATCGAGGCGGTGGTGAAGGATGGCGCCGGGAAAATCCTGCGGCCTGTGGACGATCTGTTCCGGCAGTATCCGAAGGTCACAGTATCGGAAACAGCCAGGAAGCTTCTGGAAAACGGCAATCGGATTCCAATCTCGGAGCTTGTCCGGTGGGAGACGGAGTGGGAAAAACAGCCCCTCCGCCTTTATGACAGCGCCGGCAGATTCGCGGGGATCTATCAGTATCAGCCGGGGGAACAGGACGTAAAGCCCATAAAGCTATTTTTAGAAAAGGACTGACGAGGGATGGACTACATAAGCAAGACTACAGACATTCGAATCACGGAACCGACAGTCGTATCCCTGGGGAAATTCGACGGCCTTCACGAGGGGCACAAGCTTCTGGTGGAGGCGATGTTAAAGAAGAAGCGGGAGCAGGGGCTGGTCCCGGTGATGTTTACCTTCGACATTCCTCCCAGGACTGCCCTGGGGGACCAGAGTCTCAAGGTCCTCACCACAAATGCCGAGAAGGAGTATATTTTTGCCAAAACCGGCGTCGATTATCTGATCGAATACCCCTTCACCGACCAGGTGCGCGCCATGGAGCCGGAGGATTTCGTGGGCATGCTGGCCGAGCGCCTTCATGTAAAATGCATCGTGGCCGGCACGGATTTCCGGTTTGGTCATAACCGGGCCGGAAGCTACGAGACGCTGCGGGCGCTGGGGCCGGTGTACGGATTTGAGACCGTCATTGTGGACAAGAAGCGGTATGAGAACCGGGACATCAGCAGCACCTTCATCCGGGAGGAGATTCAGGCGGCCCATATGGAGCGGGCCAATCTGCTTCTGGGTTACGAATATTTCGTCCTGGGCCGGGTCCTTCATGGCCGCAAACTGGGCCGGAAGCTGGGAATCCCCACCGTGAATCTGATTCCTCCCAAGGACAAGCTGCTTCCTCCCTTCGGGGTCTACGTCTCCCGTGTCCTTCTGGACGGCAAGCTGTATGGCGGGATCACCAACGTGGGAAAGAAGCCCACCATTGCCGGGGAGAATCCCATCGGCGTGGAGACCAACATTTTTGACTGCGACGGGGATTTCTATGGGAAGGAGATCCTGGTGCAGTTTCTGACCTATCTTCGGCCGGAGCGGAAATTTGACTCCATTGAGGAGCTGAAGGCCGAGATGGCCCGCAACGCCGCTCAGGGCAGGGAGTACCTGAATGGCTATCGGAGGCGGAGCCTGTAGAAAAAGGAATGGATTTCCGGTTGACGTACCAAAGGAAAATGAGTAAAAAGGAATGGATTTCCGGTTGACGTATCAAAGGAAAATGAGTAACAGGATGGCCTGGGCCCACAAATCGGTGGGTTCGGGCTCTTTTTGTGCTTCAGGGCAGCCTGAATGCCGGAATACGGCGTAAGATCCGCCCCAGGGACAGGACAAACAGTAAAAACGTGGCAAATAAGCGAAATAGATTCTTTCTTTGAAAAACATGGTTCTGTATGATATTTAGTAGGGAAATGAAGCGTGCTTTATCATTTCATGAGGCTTGAAATACTGCGGTTTTGAGCCAAAAGAAAAATGCAAAGGAGGAGTTTTTTATGCGCAGAAAGATTTTGTCAAAGGCTTTGGCGGCGGTCCTGTGCGCGGCCATGATCCTGCCGGTCATGTCCGGCGGGTTTCAGGCGAAGGCGGCGGAGGAGACCACGACAATCGAAGCGGATTTCAGTGCGAGCCACTCGAACTGGGGAGCCATTGAGGGTACTGGAACCGATGTGGCGACCTATGATGGGATGATGAGGATTTCCGGAGGATTGTCGGGGAATGCCAGCTATACTTTGAAAAACTGGCCGGATCTGCCGCTTAAAAAAGTGACGATTGAGGTTGACAGTATGTTGCTGAATAACAGCAATGCCTCTGTTTTAAAGCTTTTCTACCGATATAATGGCGCAGAGGATTATGAGGCGGTTCAGCTTCGCAATAACAGTAGTGGAAACTGGTATCTTCCGCCCACGATAGCCAAGGGGGCGGACAGTAGCGGCGGCCAGTCGAATGATACCCGTGAAGACACCTTTACGCCCAACGGAAAATATAATACTTCCAGTTCAACGCCCAGTACCATGGAAAGGGGCGCGACAATCGTTCTGGATTATTCAGAAGCTGGATATTGTAAGATTACTCTGAGAAATGCGGACGGTCAGGAAGGCACGATGGTCATTAAGGCAGTGGGACAGTCCTTCAATACGAATGGCATGAAATTTGCGATGGCCATCGACACTGGCTCTGGCACAACAAATTATGCCAATATCGAATCCGTCACCTTCGAATTTGATGGTGTGATCGTTGGAGACGAGGAAGCGCAGGCGGAAGCGGACGCATTCAGAACAGCGCACGCCGCGATCCTGGCCAAAACCGTCGATACTGTGAAAGCGGCGGACCGGGCGGCAGTGGAAACGGCCCTGACAGCGTATGCTTCCTTAAGCAGCGAAGCGCAGCTGCTTCTTACCACGGAGAAAGCAAAGCTGGACGCCCTGAAAACCAGGATCGACGAATTATCTCAGGCGGAAGGCGGCTATCGGGAGTACGATTTCGAGGAAGAGACAGATCTGAAGGACTGGGAAGCGGTAAAGGATGAAGCCGAAGGTTGGGGAATTACCGACAATCCCAAGCAGGGGATCAATACCAGCGGTAAAGTGTTCCTGCCACTGGCGAAGGCACAGCCGGATAATCCCAATAATCCCTGGCAGGGCGGATACCTTTTTGACAATGGGGGAGTGCAGGGAGCATATCCCGTGTATACCCTGACAGATGCGATCTGGGCAGAGGAGACCGCGGGCGGGCAGAAGCTGGCTTCCGTCAGCGGAGACCTGTACACCCTGTCCAACGACTGGAATAATGGTATTATGTTTATTTACTGGTACCAGGATGCCGCGAATTATAAAGCGGTTTATATCAGGCGCGAGAACACGCCGGATACCCATAACGTCCGGACAGGTGCGGATTACTGTTATTCTGTCCGCAAGGTAACGTATTCCGGTGATGATCTAAATGCCTATGAGGCAAATGCAATTAAACCCGGTTCCACCTATTCTACGGTTCCGGCCAATACCTCCGAGTGGCTGCATTTCGTGTTCGATTACGCGGAGGATGGAAGCTATTGTGAATTTACTTTGATGGACGCCTACGGCAACGCGGAAACCTACATGCTGGACCAGAATGCCAGCGGCGGCGGTAAGACGGAGGCTCAGGTAAAATTAAACGAAGGAAAATTCGCGGTCAGCACCATGGTATGGGCGGATGCACCGCAATACTATTCCTATGTGGACAATATCAGCTTTAATTTCTCCGGTTCTGTCAAGGATGCCGCGGAGTGCTATAAGGCGGAATACGCCAGAACCATCGGGATGGACGCCGGGACCCTTATGCCGGAAGACCAAGAGGAGATAGCGGCGGCTTTTGCGGCGTATGATGCGTTGGATGCGGAGGCCCAGGGATTCCTGACGGTGGAAAAAGGAAAATTAGACGCACTGTCCGCGGCGGCTGCGAAGTGGACGGACGACCTGGCAGGGAGCTATCAAAAGATTCACGCTTCTGCATTGGCGTTGGATGCGGACGCGGTAAGCGAGAGTGACCGGAAGGCGCTGGAGAATGCCTGGAACGTGCTGCGGAGACTTCCGGCTGCGGTTCAGACAGAGCTTGAGACGGAGGCGGCAGGACTGGAAGCGGCTCTGAAGGCCCTGGAGGGCAGCGGAAGCAAGAAACCTGTCGAGATCGCCTGCATCGGCGACAGCATCACAACGGGTGACGGAATCTCCTTGACGCAGTTGACTGAGGAAGAAAAACAGGCGCTGGCGAATGAAGTGGCCAAGGGCGTGGTCGCAAATCTGAATGACAGCCATGCGAAGGCAAAATATAACTGGCCCACCCAGTTGGGAGAACTGCTGGGCGAGGGGTATGTGGTCCGCAACTACGGCGTCAGCGGCGTGCAGGCGGCCATGTCCTATACGGGTACAACGGAGGGAGATAATCTCCAGTTGGAGAATACCCGGACGGATGCCTGGATGACCAGCCATGTGACCCAGGCGGATGTGGTGATCCTTATGTTAGGTACCAATGACGCCAGCAAGGTCTGCACGAACGGGACGCGGGATGAGGCGGCAGTAAATTGCTATAAGGACGCGATGAAGGCGATCATCCGTTCCTATCAGGCGCTTCCGACCTCGCCCACGATCATCCTAGCGACCTCCCCCACAAGAGGCGCCGAGGGTACGAACTATGATATTCAGGCGGCAATGTACGAAGTCCAGAAGGAGCTGATCGAAGAGCTGGGGCTTCCGTCTGTGGATATTTATGCGGTTTCCGAGGCCTGGGAGGCAGAGGGGACCACGGATACCAATTTCTCAGAGGATGATCTGCATTTTACAAAAGACGGATACGCGGATTTCGCCGCGGCCTTCGCGGAGTTCTTTGAAGGGGCTAAGATCGGCTTCCAGACCGACAACGGCGGCCTGACCTACGTCTATTTTGAGGAAGGCCAGACAGAGCCAGAACCCGGAGAACCGACTATTACCGGCGTTACGGTGGCACCCACGGAAGCCAAAGTACATGTGGGCAAGACCGGGACTTTTACGGCCAACGTAAGCGGTACGGGCGATTATAACAAGAATGTGACTTGGTCCGTGACAGGAAATCTGAGTACGGCTACAAAAATAGAAAACGGTACCCTGACGGTAGGAGAAGACGAGAAGGCGGCGACGCTGACCGTCACGGCCACCTCCGCGGGTGACAGCACGAAATCCGCGGCTGCTATCGTGACCGTGGAACAGCATGATTTTACAGGCGATTACGAGACGGATGCGACAAAGCACTGGAAAGTCTGCAGCATATGTCAGGCTGTGGGCGAACAAGAAGCACATGATATGGGTGATGACTGGACAGCCGATGAAGACGGCGACACCCACACCCGCTCCTGCATCTGCGGCAGGACCGAGACGGAGGCCCATGATTACGGCGAGGCGGTCAAGGTGAACGATACCCAGCACAAATACATCTGCGCAGACTGCGGCCATGAGAAATTCGAGGACCATGCAGGTGCGGATGAGTGGCAGAGCGATGCGGATGGCCATTGGCATGAATGTGAGATCTGCGGAATGCTGGAGGAGAGCAAGATCGCCCATACCCCCGGCCAGGCAGCCACGGAGACAACGCCTCAGACCTGTACGGAATGCGGCTATGTGATAGAAGAGGCCCTCGGGCATGAGCACACGGCGGCTGCGGAATGGCAGTACGACGAGAACAAGCACTGGCACGGCTGCGCAGGCTGTGAAGATGAGACTGTGAAATTTGAGGAAGCCGAGCACACTTACGGCGAATGGACTGTCACAGAAGAGGCTACGGAGACGGAGCCCGGAAGCAGGCAGAGAAGCTGTACGGAATGCGGCTATATCCAGATGGAGGAAATCCCTGTTCTTGAGCATACGCATCAGTATGGAGAAGATTGGAAATCCGACGGAACCGGCCACTGGCATGTCTGTGCCTGCGGCGAGATGGATGAAGTGATCGCCCACACCTATGGCGAATGGACCGTGACGAAGGAGCCCACCTCTACGGAGACCAGAGGCCGGGAGCGCACCTGCTCCGTGTGCGGATATACCCAGGAGGAAGTGCTGCCGGTGATTGCGGTGAGCACGGCCATTGAGGTGGATACCCAGGAAAACCAGGTCCAGGCGGATGTGAGCAGCATCAATATCCAGACGGTTGCGGAGAATCTGGGCGTGGATCTGACGGCAGCCGATACGAAGCTGGTGGTGGAGCAGAGCCAGCAGGTGGCTGCGGAGGATGAACAGCTCCTGAAGGCACAGATCTCGGAGGTCGGATATGATTTCCTGAATATTTACGACGTTTCCATGTGGCTTCTTGCCGCTGGCAAAAACCCCCTGGAGGTGCTGGATAACTTTGGAAGCCTGAAACTTTCCTTCTATGCCGGCACAGAGTATGCGGGTAAGCTGGCCACGGTTTACCAGCTTCACGGAACGGATGAGGTGATTCCTTACAAGAACCTTACCATTGATGCCAACGGCATGGTGACGATCACGGTCACGAAGCTTTCCGCCTTTGCCGTAGCCCTTCAGCAGACGGAGGATACGGAGCCCAAGACCGGTGAGAACTTCCCGGCTGCGGCCCTGCTGACGCTTATGCTGGCCAGCGCTGCCGTTGGAACGGTCCTGGTGGTGAAGAGGCGCAGAGGCGCGATCTAATAAGTATTACGGAATTATTACAAAAATGTTGACAGAGTGCTAAGAAAACGTTATAATAGCAAGAAAAGACAGTAGACATGGAGCGCTACTGTTTTTTCTTGAAATTTGATTCAGGAGGCTGAAGAAAAGGAATGAACAGAACAAGAATTTCAGCAGCACTGTTGACGGGGGTATTGCTTGCGTCGGTTCCCGCCGTTCCGGTTCAGGCGGACGGCATACATGCGGGGATCACGTCGGTTCTGGCGGAATATCTGGCGTCTAAGACGGCGGTATATCAGAGCGTGGGAATCCTGCCTGTTACGGAGGCGGCATTTTCCGCGTCTCTGAAGGAGACTACAGGCTCTTCCCAGGAGGGTACCGCCGGTTCCGTTCAGAAGGACGCTGCCAGCGCCTCTTCGGAGGAAGCCGCTGCGGCCTCTGCCGTCTGCGGTTATACCAATCTGGGAGTCGCCAACGTGGAGAGCAATCTGAATATCCGGGAGGGAGCGGGAGAGGATCAGAAGCTGGTGGGCAAGCTGCCAAGGGACGCCGGCTGTGAGATCCTGGAAACCGTCGGGGAATGGTATAAGATCTCCTCCGGCGAGGTCACCGGGTATGTGAAGGCCGAGTATGTGCTGACCGGCGAGGCGGCCAGAGCCAGGGCCATGGAGGTGAAATACGACGTGGCGGTCATCAACGCTTCGGCGGTGAATCTGCGGGT
>CALWDR010000003.1 GCA_944376745.1 uncultured Lachnospiraceae bacterium | reverse complement strand
AAGTGTTATCGGATCAGCCTCTGTATCAAAGTTATCCACATTTTTTAGGTTGGATCAGCAAAAAAATTTCAGCACTTTTTTGTTGGTTCAATCACAAAATGGCAGGGGTTACCTGAACTGTTACATTATAGGCGCGCTCATAGCCAATATTTGTAAAAAATAGTTTACAAGCCCTGGCGGTTATGTTATAATGCACTCGTGTGAGTAAAGCCCCTATTCGGTAAATGGACACTCCGACCTTTACTTAATAGCGCACGGCAAGCGGGCGATCATATCAGAATAAGGAGGTTATCATCATGATAGCAAAGGAAAAGAAGCAGGCGATCATCGCCGAGTACGCAAGAAGCGAGGGAGATACCGGTTCTCCTGAGGTTCAGATCGCGATTTTGACAGCAAGGATTCAGGAGCTGACAGATCATTTGAAGGACCATCCCAAGGATCATCATTCCAGAAGAGGACTTCTTAAGATGGTTGGCCAGAGAAGAGGATTATTGTCTTACTTGAAGAAGGTTGACATTGAGCGGTATCGTACTTTAATAGATCGTCTTGGTATCCGTAAATAATTCCTTTTTTAGGAGATGATAAGATAAATAGAGCGGAGAATGATCCGCTCTATTTTATCATAGGGGGGATTCGCCTTCGGGCCCCTGTCCCCCGCAGAGAACAGGCAACCAGGCAGAAGAGATATTCCGAGACCACTGATATGTGCAGACGGAATGGAAGCGCGTAGATCACGTGCGCGCAGACGGGATGGAACCGCGTAGATCACGCGCGCGCAAACGGGATGGAACCGCGTAGATCACGCGCGCGCAGACGGGATGGAAGCGCGTAGATCACGCGCGCAGACGGGAGTGAGCTGCATATATCAGTAGTTTCGGTATCTTCCTGCCATAACATAAGTCAATAAAGGAGATACAATTATGTACAAGAGTTATTCAATGGAGCTGGCAGGCCGGACACTGACCGTGGACATCGGCAGAGTTGCCGCACAGGCCAACGGCGCGGCTTTCATGCATTACGGGGACACGGTGGTATTGTCCACCGCCACCGCCTCCGACAAACCCAGGGAGGGGATCGATTTCTTCCCCTTAAGCGTGGAATATGAGGAGAAGCTATACGCCGTGGGCAAGATTCCCGGCGGATTTAACAAGAGAGAGGGCAAGGCCTCCGAGAATGCGGTGCTGACCTCCCGGGTCATTGACCGGCCCATGCGTCCCCTGTTCCCCAAGGATTACCGCAACGACGTTACCCTGGACAACCTGGTGCTCAGTGTGGACCCCCAGTGCAGGCCGGAGCTTGTGGCCATGATCGGTTCCGCCATCGCCACCTGCATTTCCGATATTCCCTTCAGCGGTCCCTGCGCCATGACCCAGGTGGGCATGATCGATGGAGAATTTATTTTAAATCCCAGCCAGGAGCAGTGGAAGAACGGAGATCTGAATCTGACCGTGGCCTCCACCAGCGAGAAGGTGATCATGATCGAGGCCGGGGCCAACGAGATCCCCGAGGCCAAGATGATCGAGGCCATCTACATGGCACATGAGGTAAATCAGACCATCATCGCCTTCATCAACCGGATCGTGGAGGAGGTCGGAAAGCCCAAGCACGAATACACCAGCTGCGCCGTTCCCGAGGAATTGTTTGCGGCCATCAAGGAGATCGTTTCCCCCGCGGAGATGGAGGAGGCCGTGTTCACCGACGAGAAGCAGGTGCGGGAGGAAAATATCCGCCGCATCACCGAGAAGCTGGAGGAGGCTTTCGCGGAGAACGAGGAGTGGCTGGCGGTGCTGGATGAGGCTGTGTACCAGTATCAGAAGAAAACCGTGCGCAAGATGATCCTACAGGACAAGAAGCGTCCCGACGGACGCGCCATGAACCAGATCCGTCCCCTGGCCGCGGAGGTAGATCTGATCCCCAGAGTCCATGGTTCCGCCATGTTCACCCGCGGGCAGACCCAGATCTGTGATGTGGTGACTCTGGCGCCCCTGTCCGAGGTGCAGAGGATTGACGGACTTGACGAAAATGAAGTAAATAAGCGCTACATGCATCACTATAATTTCCCCAGCTATTCCGTGGGAGAGACAAAGCCCAGCCGGGGACCGGGACGCCGGGAGATCGGCCACGGCGCGCTGGCAGAGCGGGCTCTGATCCCGGTACTGCCCAGTGAGGAGGAATTTCCCTACGCTATCCGCGCGGTGTCCGAGACCTTTGAGTCCAACGGTTCCACCTCCATGGCTTCCACCTGCGCCTCCTGTATGGCTCTGATGGCCGCGGGCGTGCCCATCAAGAAGATGGTAGCGGGAATTTCCTGCGGTCTGGTGACGGGGGATACCGACGACGACTACGTGGTGCTGACGGATATTCAGGGGCTGGAGGATTTCTTCGGCGATATGGACTTTAAGGTCACCGGAACCCACGAGGGCATCACGGCCATTCAGATGGATATCAAGATCCACGGCCTCACCAGACCCATCGTGGAGGAGGCCATCGCCAGAACCAGGGAGGCCAGGATTTACATCATGGACGAGGTGATGTCCAAGGCCATTCCGGAGCCCAGGAAAGAGGTCAGCGCTTATGCGCCCAAGATCGTCCAGATTCAGATCGATCCCCAGAAGATCGGTGATGTGGTGGGACAGCGGGGCAAGACCATCAACGCCATCATCGAGCAGACCGGCGTGAAGATTGATATTTCCGACGACGGAGCCGTTTCCATCTGCGGTACCGACCAGGCCATGATGGACAAGGCCGCAGATCTTATTCGGATCATTGTGACGGACTTTGAGGCCGGACAGATCTTCACCGGCAAGGTGGTCAGCATCAAGGAATTCGGCGCCTTCGTGGAGTTCGCGCCGGGCAAGGAGGGCATGGTTCACATTTCCAAGATCGCCAAGGAGCGGATCAACCGGGTGGAGGATGTCCTGACCCTGGGCGATACGGTGACCGTCATCTGCACGGGCAAGGACAAGATGGGACGCATGAGCTTCAGCATGAAGGATGTTCCCAAGGAAGCGAGAAAGTAGTAGAGGCGCGGCCCTTTGGCGGCGCGGCTGAAAATAAATGTAAGGGCGGTATGACTGAAAGGTTATGCCGTCCTGCTTTTTCTTCCCCGGAAATATGGAAGACGGTTGAGAGCATAAACATTCCGGTGATCCGCTGCATATCTTAAAATAAAAAGGAAACCATGGACAGAGTAAAGCGGATCATAAATGCGTCCTACGCGTACCGCCGGGGATATTTCGGCGAGGGCGTGGGGGTGGCGGTGATGGATACCGGAATCGCGGGCCACCCGGATTTTCAACATAGAATTGCGGTTTTTCGGGACTATATCGGCGATCAGAGACAGATGTATGACGACAACGGCCACGGCTCCCACGTCTGCGGCATCATCGGCGGCAGCGGAAAAATGTCCCAGGGGCTTTACAGCGGCATCGCGCCGGCCTGCCATTTTATCGTGCTGAAGGTTTTGGACCGCAGGGGCAACGGCTGTACCGCCAGCGTGGTGGAGAGCATTCAGTGGCTGGTGGAGCACCGGGAGGAGTACCGGGTCCGCATCGTCAATATCTCCGTGGGGATGGTCTTAAGCGCCCGGAGCGAGGAGCGGGGACAGCTCCTGCGGGCGGTGGATTATGCCTGGGACAACGATATCGTGGTGGTGGCCGCCGCCGGCAACAACGGCCCGGAACCGGGGAGCGTCACCATCCCGGGGATCAGCAGGAAGATCATCACGGTGGGCTGTTTTGATGACTGCGGCCAGGAACTGCCGGGCCAGGGGCTGAAGTCTGCCTACTCGGGGCAGGGGCCCACGGAGGCCTGCGTCATGAAGCCGGAGCTGGTGGCTCCTGGCACCAATATCGTAAGCTGCGCCAACACCAGAGCCTACTACGCGAAAAAGAGCGGCACTTCCATGGCCGCGCCCGTGGTGGCCGGGGCCATCAGCCTGCTGCTGTCAAAGCATCCGCAGATGAAGCCCAGGGATGTGAAGCTGCGTCTCCATGACCGGGCAGTAGATCTGGGGCTTCCAACGCAAAAACAGGGGTGGGGAATGGTAGACATAAGCAGATTATTGTGATAAAGTAGTAGGGACAGAAAATTTT
>CALWDR010000002.1 GCA_944376745.1 uncultured Lachnospiraceae bacterium | reverse complement strand
ATACAATCCCCATACGCTTTATCGGCTAACCGTCCGCGAATTGGTACAATTGGAAATCATCAGATTCAGAGCAGCTCATAGGGCTGCTCTCTTTTTTTGACTGAATCAGATGCTTTCCTTAAGAATTATACCATACTCCCCTCTATTTTACTATCCAAAAAACGCAATTCCTTCCATACCAAAAGACCTTATACCGGAAGGGCGCTGGCGCTTCCGTATAAGGCCTGTCGTGTTTTATCTATTTTCTCCAAATCCCGCTTCGCCATTTTCCCTTTCCCCGGAGAAAGGCATCCGCCCGGCTGCCTACTGCTCCATCTGCCGGCTCAAAAACCCCGACGCCACCATGGCCAGCTTCAGCTCCGTATCCCCCATCTTCTCCTTCTCATCCCTCTGGCAGAGCACCACCGCGCCGATGGCGTCCCCCTCGCAGATGACGGTGCTGACCACCTGGGCATAATGCTCCTCCTTATCGTCCAGCGTGACCTTCAGAAAGGCTTTGTCCTCCCGGACGGCCAGGAAGGTCTCCCGGTTCTCGATGGCGCCCTCCAGCTCCCTGCTGATGGGCTTTCCCTCAAAATCCTTTTTTCCGCCGCCGGCAGCCGCGATCACGTGGTCCCGGTCCGTGATGCACACCAGACAGCCGCTGGGCTGGGCCAGAGCCTCCGCATACTGGCCGGCAAACTGGCTCAGTTCCCCGATGGGAGAATATTTTTTCAGGATGATCTCTCCCTCCCGGTCCGTAAATATTTCCAGCGGATCTCCCTCCCGGATCCGAAGTGTTCTGCGGATCTCCTTTGGCACCACCACCCGGCCTAAGTCGTCGATCCTCCTAACGATTCCTGTCGCTTTCATATATAAAAATTCCTCCGTTTACTTTACTTTCCGTTTCTGGAAATAGTATCTGTAAACGAAGGATTTTTATACTTTAATAATTCCGCCATTTGCCTAGGTCTCAAAGAACCTTTCCGTGCTGTTTCTTTTGAAAAATGCGTTTCTTCCTTTTCCTACACCCGCCGAAGCACCACCGCCGACTTGGGTGTCAGGGAGATCGCAAGCCGCCCGCCGGTCACCGGATAGCTCACCGGCGCCGTGGAGTAGCCCTTCTCGTTGGTGTACATCACCTGCTCCATACGGCTCTCCCTGGGAATCCCCAGGCACCACACCGGCAGGTCCAGGGTGCGCGTCCGCTGGTCGTTGTTTACGATCATCACGAACTGCTCCCTGCGGGTGAAACGCCCGTAGCACAGCAGATTTTCCTCCCCGCTTAAAAATTTCACGGAGCCGGTGCGCAGGGCCTGGTATTTCCGGTGGATCCCGATCATATCCCGGTGGAACCGCACCAGCTCCCGGTCCTCCTCTCCCCAGGGATATGTCCTCCGGTTGTCCGGGTCGGTAAAGCCGCAGAGGCCGGCCTCATCCCCGTAATACAGCGTGGGCGCGCCGGGCCAGGTCATCTGGAAAACCACCGCCTCCCGCATGACCGCCTTGTCCACGTCCTGGCTGGCCGCCTCGCAGCCCAGCTGGGAGGCACGCCCCACCTTCTGGTTGGTCCGGGTCAGGAACCGGGAATGGTCATGATTGGACAATTCATTCATGGCGCAGTACAGGGAAGGCGTCAAAAACCGGGTCATGGCATGGGCCATGTCCTCCTGAAATTGCCTGAGGTTGCCCTTCCTCTCCGCCAGAAACTGGTCGCTGTGCTTCTCCATCCCCGTCAGAAACCAGGTGATGGGCTCCATAAAAGCGTCATAATTCATGACCGTGTCCCACTGGCTCCCGTCCAGCCATTCCGCCGGGTCCCCGTAGTGCTCCGCCAGGATCACCGCCTCCGGGTTGGCCTCCTTGACCACCCTGCGAAATTCCTGCCAGAACCGGTGGTTAAATTCCCCGGTGCGGCCCAGATCCGCCGCCACATCCAGCCGCCAGCCGTCCGCGTTGTAGGGGGGCGAAACCCATTTTTTCCCGATTCCTAAGATATAATCGTACAGCTTCCGGGAGCCCTCATAGTTCAGCTTGGGCAGCGTGTCGTGCCCCCACCAGCCCTCGTAGGAGCCGTTGTAGGGCCACCCCTTGGGATCCCGGAACTGGAAAAAGCCGCGGTAGGGGCTGTCCTCCGCCACATATGCCCCGGGGGCATAGCCCTCCTGCCCCTCGTAAAGCCGCTCCCGGTCCATCCATTTGTTGAAGGAGCCGCAGTGATTGAACACTCCGTCCAGGATCACCCTTATGCCCCGGCGGTGGGCTTCCTCCACCAGCCGGATGAAGAACTGGTTGCTGGCCTCCAGATTTTTCCTGTCCGTCACCCGTTTTCTGTAGCGGGAGGCCCGGATATTTTCGTGGTCTCCCTCAGTAAGAGGCTCCCCGCCGTCCTCCGCGATCACGCCGTAATGAGGGTCCACATAGTCGTAATCCTGTATGTCGTACTTGTGATTGGAGGGGGAAACAAAAATGGGATTCAGATAAATCGCCTCCACCCCCAGGTCCTCCAGATAATCCAGCTTATCCAGGACGCCCTTCAGATCCCCGCCGTAAAATTCCGCCACGCCAAAATTTTCCGGATACTTCCGCCAGTTGGCCACCTGCCTGCTGTAGGTCTTGATATAGTAATATTCGTTATCCGTCACATCATTGGAGGGGTCCCCGTTGTAAAAGCGGTCCACCAGGATCTGGTACATCACGGCCCCCTTCGCCCAGTCCGGGGTGGAGAAATCCGGCACTATGGCAAAAAAATACTCCGGGCGCGCTTCTCCTGTGGGTCCCAGCCTGTCGTAACAGCACTGCAGAAACCCGCTCTGTATCTGAAAATAGTAGCGCACCGGCTCCCGGCCCAGCTCTATAGACGCCCGGTAGTAGTCAAATTCCTCCTCCCGCTCATAAAGCTCCATCCGCAGCCGCCGGTCTCCCGCGCAGAGCCAGACCGCGTCCACGTTGTCCCGTCCCGTCCGAAACCGGATGATCACCCGCTCACCGGCCTTCGGCTCCGCAGGCTCCCGGTAATCCGCCGTTCCGTCGCTGAACAGGGCATGGCGCTTCAGCACCGGGCGCATGCCCATCATATATCCTAATTTTTGTTCCGTCTCATAAATGGTGGAAGGTGTCATAATCGCATCGTTCCTTTTTTCTATCTTGTATTCCTCATAAAATTGCGGAGCAATCCGCAGGTATCACAGAGTCAGAATATCTTTTGGCTCTGGTATCATTTTATCCGACTGCCCGGCCCAAAGCAACCTTTTCTTTTTTGGACAGTAAAAAAGGCAGCCTGTCGATCTGCTGCCTTTTTCTAAGGAGAAGGTATTTTTACTATGGGGTGTAGCAAAAACTATATAATGTATTGGGGGTTTTTACGATACTTAGTATAGCATCTGTCATCCGAGAAGTGTTCACAAAGTTCACAAAAATCATGTTCCTGTTTTGTGCATTTTCACAACAAACTTTTCCACGTTTTTGGGAACTTCCTTGTCATTCTATACGCTTCCCTGCAGATACCTCTCCGCATACGCCTTTGCGTCCCCGATAATTGCATCCACACGCTCCGGCGCGCGCTCCAGCGTACCGTCCACAATGGTCAATGTAGGGAGTATGCCCTTTCTGAGAGGCGCACGCCACTGGGGATTGCTTCCCTGTTCATGCACGCCCGTGCTTAACCTTGCCGGATCCCCCAGACAGAGATGTCCGAAATTCCGGGCATACGTATCAAACATCGGCGCATAAGCCTCATCGTGCCAGTGCAGTTTTCCATCCGTATGTCCGCACTGCAATAACGGGATACAGGCCGCAAGCCCATCATACCAGCCCTCTCCCGCCAGCAGCATCTGAGGATCCTGTTCCCGAAGACGCCTTGTCAACTGCCGCACTCCTTTATAGACACTGTGATTGGGATCATTGGACCACACCGCCGCGATATCCAGGAACGCTGCATGAAACCCATACGCGGCAGCCAATCCCGTAATCTGCCGTACCAGACGGTTTTGCCATTTTGGAGCCCCCGGGTTCAGGGTACGGTTGGAGCTATGATCGTAATGCCGGGAACCATCCCAATCTACGCTGGCACGGCTGAAATTTCCGGAAGCGGTACGGAGCTCGCAGGGCTCTCCCCACACCGCAAAATCCTTGTGGTGTACGCCGGCGATATTGATTCCAAACATGGGCATCAGATGTACTCCCAGACGCGCCGCTTTGTCGCAAAGCTCATGAAAGCCTTTCTCTCCGCCCATACGTTCGTCCGGTCCATAATTTCCATATTTCCAATAATACCGTCCCTCCCACCCCGGCAAAAACGCCAGAATCCTTCGAGGCTCTATCTTTTCGCATAATTGCTCCAGATTCCGCAGAATAGCTGCGTAATCATTGAAAATGTATCCCGTCCAATGCTGTCCATGAATTGCGGCCACCAGCGAAATTTCCCGTGCCCAGGCAGGCACATCCTGCCGCGTCTCCCAGGATTCCAACCGATACGCGCGCTGAATATGCTCCTGGTGACGCCGCGCTATCTCCTCCGCCGAATCTGAAAATCCAATCTCCCATTCCGGAACACATACCGCGTTGCTCATTTTCACCGCCAGTTCTTCAAAGATAAGTTCACTCAACAGCCTTCCATCCCTCTGCTGAAATACAAACGTTTTTTCACGCACCTGGCAATCCAATGACCGAAAATAAAGATATCCTCCCTCTGGCTGAGACAAGATCACCAGGGGCGTCCCCGCATCCCGCCATCCCTCCGGATATTTAAAACGAAGTCCCTGGGACGGGATTGACCTGGGCCGCGCGTCAATAAGATTTACGATCTCACCCGGCTTAAGGTCATAGACCAGAAGCTTTACACAGCGGATCTCCTCCCCGTCATCCTCCACTTGAGCGCTGATGCGCACGGCAACGGCTTTTCTTTTCCTGTGTATCAGAATAGATGCCCCGCCCTTTGCCGGCGTTTGTCCTCCATGCGTCAACAGTCTTTCGCAGAAAATCCGTATTTCACCGCCGTCTCCTTCCTCTCTCACCGCAGATGGGTCGAGTGAATAGGCATTAGAAAAAGTATAGAGCATAACTGCGATACGAAACATTCCTGTCTCTATCGTCATATTGGGGAAATCAAAACTTAAATCCTGCATTACAAAAACTCCTTTCACTATTATTGTCCTGATTTTTGGACATACAGGTATACCCGAAGGGTGCTTCCTTTTACTCCCCGGCAGTATTTTCAAAAGGCAGCCGTATGGTTACGCAGGTTCCGCAACCCGGTTCACTTTGAATGGATACTCCATAGTTATCCCCGTAATAAAGCCGGATCCGTTCCGCCACATTGTGAATCCCGATTCTGTTAAACCGTTGGCTCTCCGTATGCCTCTGCCGTTCCTGAAGGATATGCGTATCAAATCCATCCCCGTTATCCCTGACTGTGAGAAGAAGCGTGTCCGCTTCTGTCCTCTCCGCATGAATCCTAATGCAGAGTGGTTTTCCCGCATTTCCATGAATGATACTATTCTCCACAAAAGGCTGTAAAGTAAACTTTAACACTCTGCACACCGCTATTTGAGGTGGAAGCTCCGTACACAGCTCAATGGCCGTATCCCGCCTCTTCTGCATGAGCAGCACATAACTTTCCACATACCTAAGCTCCTGCTCCAGCGTGATCTCCTCGGAGCCGCCGCTGGCGATCCGCAGCAAAGAGATCAGGGAGGTGATCATCTCGCAGGCCTCTTCATTGCGATTCCTCCGGGTGAGCGCTTTGATGGAATTTAATGTATTATAAAGGAAATGCGGACTGATCTGGGCCTGAAGGAAACGCATGGCAATTTCTTTCTTCTCCTTTTGTTCTTCCTCGATCTCATGAATCTGCCGGTTGATCCGCTCCGCCATCTCATTAAAGCTTATTCCAAGCTCCCCCAATTCGTCTTTCCGGCGCACAGTGATTCGTTCCTCCAAATGACCTTTCCGAAACCGTGTCATAGCCGCATGCAGATCCACGATGGGCGGTTTTAAATAACGGAACAACAATAACGAAAACATAACCGCCAGCAGTAACGCCGCAAAAACTGCCGCCATAACGGAGAGAAGAATCCTCCCGGTGTTCTCCTTTATCACCGTCAGGGATGTGACGTTCACCAGCTTATAGCCTGTCCATGCGGATTCCGCCACAGATATCAGATAAGAATCTCCTTCAAGCTCTGCCGTCCGGCTCCCTGTATCCATTTTATTCATCATCTCCTGCACGGAATCCGGGAAATACTCTTCCCGCCACAGGATGTCCCCTGCCTGAAAGATCACTTTCCCGTCCGCCGCCATCAGCATGGTGCTGTCCGCTGCCTGTTCCGCCGTCTGAAGAATGGAACAGATATATGCGCGATTCACATGAATGACCGCAACGCCAAGATTTTCATCCGCAAAGGCATTGTAGATCGTTTTATATAAAAACAGCCCCGGCAGGCCATCTGTCGTTTCCGGCAGCACGATCCAGTGCACCGCCGCATCCGACTGCTTCATCGCCTGGTAAAAAACATTGCCGCGATAATCTCCTTCCAGCGGCATCCGATATCCGTTGCTTCGCGCCACCGGCAGCGAACCGTCGTTCCACAGAAAAGCCACGGCATCCACCGCGTCGCCCCGCTGTGTGATCAAGGTATCCATCTTTTCACTCAGACGCACCGCGCTTAAGTAATAGCTCTCTGTATCCGGCTCTCCGCGAAGCTGAAGAAAAGCTTTTGTGGCCTCTGAGTCCGTCAGGTCCTTCAAGATGGTTTCCAGTTCCTCCGCAAACTGATCGAAGGTATCTGCCTTGTGCCGATTCATCTGCCCCGTAGAGGCCATCGCCGCATTCAGCAAGGAATCGCTGGTAAACCAATACGCGGCACAGCCTATGATCAGCGTGGGAATCACCGTTACACAGATCAATAGCTTTAACAATTTATATTTCAGACTGTTCTGGGCTCTCATCGATACATCTTCTCTCTTTTATATTCGCTGCAAGTACAGCCGGTCAGATTTTTAAACACCCGGCAAAAATAACGGTAATCCAGAAACCCAACCTTTAAGGCCACCTCGTTGGTCCGAAGGCCGGTGCTTCCCAATAGCTCCTTGGCCCTTTCGATACGGACTTTATTAAGATACTCAGAATAGCTCACGCCCATTTCCGCCTTGAAAATCCTGCACAGATAATTGGGACTCAGGCCCGCATAGGAAGCAAGCTCTTCCAACGTGATCTTCTCCGCGTAATGTTCTGAAATATATTGCAAAACATTTCGAATCTCCATCCGCCCGGCCTCGGACATCCTAAATTCTCTCTGGGTCTTGAGAAATACTTCTACGGATTTTTTTATATCATAAGCGTTTCTCGCATTCCAGATATCCGCCAGTACCGGGGCGGACTGCAGCGAGACTGCGGAAAGCAGTTCCGTAAGGAAGCGTTTTGCCTCCTCCACAGGCACCAAGTGATAAGCCAGATACCCAAACAGCCGATCCAACTGCTCAGGGTCTTCCCCGTGAAATGCCCGAATCCATTCCGCTTCCTCCAATCGATAAGACTGACCGGGAGTTCTGGCCTCGCCGGTTGAGATCGCAAATGGCTGTAGGTAAAACATCGTCTCCTGCCGCTCCTTCTCCGCAGAAAGAGCGCCGCTCACCTCAGACAGCGTATGGCAGAAACGCAGCACACGGGCCCCCACTGCAGCCCCTTCCTCCCTTACGCAGGCAAACAGCCGCTTCAGCAACACCGCAACCAGATTTGTGGCAAACAAGTAACTGGGATTTTTGATAAAAAGCAGCAGCAGGATCATGCCTGGCGCAACTTCTTTAAAATAGCCCCCGTTTAAATTCTCATCCTGACAAACGTCCGCCAGTATAGACCGGATTTTTTCCTTACTGTCTCCCGTCTGATATTCCCGAAACACCCAAAGCAAAACCGGAACTGCCGTTCCCTGGCCTTTTGGAAACCCTGCTTCCATCACCAGATCCTGCCATTTTTTATTTCCATCATAAAGCTCCTGAAGCAGGCGCTGCCGCACCGCCTCCTGGGAAACCGACGTCAGCGTCTCCTTCTTTGTCCTCAGACACCGCTTCGCGTATTGAATCTGTTCGCTAAGACTTTCCGCCGTAATCTCATATTTCAACAGATACTCCGCCGCTCCAAGCTTCATAGCCTCCTTCACATACGCAAAATCGTCATAGTTGCTGATCACAAGAAAAACCGCCATGCAATGATCCTCTCTGGCATGCCGGATCAGCTCCACCCCATCCATGACCGGCATAGAGATATCCGTAAGAACAATATCATAATCCCCCCTCTGAAGCAGCTTCAAGGCCTGACTTCCGTCAGAGGCCCGCTCCGGGGTGCCGCAATCCAGCTTTTGCCAGTCCAGCAGGTCTATCAGATCGTCTACGATCAACTTATCATCATCCACGATCAGCACACGATACACCGCCTTTCACCCCCCTTATGTCAATACCTGATATTCAAAACAGCCGCTGTACCGCCCTTATCCATTCTGCTTTTATTTTACCGAAAATGGCACGACAAAACAATATCTGTCATGCCATTTTTCGGTATATTCATCACAGGCCGCCGCTATTTACGGGGTGAAGCGTATCACCCTTGGCGTTATTCCTCTGCCTGCGCTTTATAGTCCAGAAGGATCTGCTGCACCTTGTCCGCATATTCATCCGAGGTGATCTGCCCCAGAAGCCATTCATCCATGGTATTATTCACCTTCTGGTCCGCTTCCTCATAATATTCATTATACGGAACCTTCACAGTATGATTCAGCGCTTCCTCCGCAACCTTCTTGCTGGCTTCATCCACATTTTCTCCCAGGAGTTTCTCCGTAACGGCGTTGACCACCTCCTTATGCACAGGCGTTCCGCCGACGCCTGTGGCCGCCAGCGCCTCAAATCCCTCCTGGCTGACAAGCGCCTTGATCGCCTTCCATGCCTCATCCTTATGCTCGCAGCCCTCATAGATCACGAAGGAATCCACAAACTGGCTGGTGTACGCGCTGCCGTCCTCCGCACCCGGCACTGCCGCAATTCCCACATTGACGCCCTCTATGCTTCCGATACTGCCCAGCCACCAGGTACCGTCCACGATCATGGCAAGCCGGCCATTGGTAAACATATCAAAGGCACTCATCACCGCTGTGTCCGTAGGCCGCGGCATAGAACCGTCGTCTCTAAGCATCCCGTCGAACCACTTGTATACCTGCTTCGACGTGGCATCATTGATGGAAGGATTTCCCTCCGCGTCAAACACATTGTTTCCCCCTAATGATGTGGAAAACATCCCAATCTCCGCCATGTACGGCCCTGTGTAAAATCCAAACTGTTTACCGCCCTCTGTCTCCTTTGTCAGCGTTCTTGCCATATCCGCAATTTCCTCAAAGGATGTGGGATCATTCCAATCAGCGGAGGGATAATCCAGCCCCGCTTCATCAAACATATCCTTGTTATAGTACAAAAGATAATTGTTTAACCCGGAAGGCACCCCATAATACTTTCCATCCACATAGGCGGAATTTTCAAAGGTCTTTTCATAATACTGGCTCATATCAAAATCATTTTCAATGTACGATGTCAGATCCACCACCTGATTCTTCGCGATCAATGTCGGCATGTAGGATTCCGCGATACGTCCAATATCCGGGGAATTGTCGGCGGCCATCTGGGAGGCCACCTTCTGGTAGTATTCCGGCCACCCCGTACCATTGACCTTGCTGATGGAGATCTCGATATTCTCCTCCTTCAGCAGTTCATTGGCCGCCTCCACCATCGCTGTCCAGCCTTCAATATCCCCGGAGAGATTCAGCATGGAGAAATCGATCACCACCTTTTCCTGGGAGCTTCCGTCCTCATTTCCCCCCTGTTTTCCACATCCCGCGAATACGGTTGTGAAAAGTGCCGCGCAGAGCGCGATTGCAAGTAACTTTGTTTTTTTCATGTTCTCTTCCTCCTTATAATGTGCGCCGATCCCGCCAAAAGCAGCGGCGGACAACGCCTGTGCTCTTGACGCCAGCGTCTTTTTTCCCGGCCTCTATCCTTTTACGCCTGTCATGGAAATTCCTTCCACAAATGATTTTTGCGCAAACAGATAGATTATGATCATCGGCAGTACCGAGATAGCGGAAGCAGCCATCAGCAGCCCCCACTCCACAGAGTACTCCGTCCGGAACGAATTAATGATCAAGGGCAGCGTAAATTTTTCCTCGGAGTCAATGTAGATCAACGCCCCTATAAAATTATTCCAGTTGCCCACAAAAGTAAATACGCCCAAGGTTACCAGCGGCGGCTTGCACAGTGGAAGCATGATCCGCCGATAAATCCCAAAATATCCCAGCCCGTCCAGCTTCGCCGCTTCGATATAAGAATCCGGAATTCCTGCCATAAACTGTTTGATCAGAAATACTCCATATCCATTGATCATGATCTGCGGCACGATCAGAGGAAGGAACGTGTCCACCCAGTGAATCTTCGCGAACAGAACATACATCGGAATCAGCAGAATCTGGGAGGGGATCAGCATCGTTCCGAAAATCGCGCCAAACCAGAAGCCGGAATGCTTAAAGTGCAATTTCGCAAAAGCAAAAGCCGCCAGTGAGCTTAGAAACAACACGCCCAGGGTGGAAACCGCCGCTATTAAGAGGCTGTTTCCCATAGCTCTCCCCAGTCCGGTAGTCCCAAACACCTCCACAAAATTTCCCAGATACAGCGGCCATGTTACAAGCTTCGGCGGGAACTCCAGAGCCGCCCGATTGGTCATCAGCGCTGTTTTTATCATCCAGTAAAAGGGGAACAGCATCGTCACTGACGCAACCGCCAAAATGGCCCCGGACAACAGCTTTTTCACAGGTATTTTCTTCTTACGCATCATAATTCACCCACCTCTTCGACAAATAGAACTGCAGCGCACTGATCGACCCGGCAAATAATATTAAGATCAGACTGGCCACGGATGCTTTGCCAAGGTTGAAATAAGTCATTGCCTGGGTGTAAATATACATGATCAACGTATAGGTGGAATACATAGGACCGCCTCTGGTGAGGACATAGGCCTCACTGAACATGTTGAACACGTCGATCACCAGCATAACAAAAACAAAAAACGTGACCGGAGATATCTGGGGCAGCGTAATATTCCGGAATCTCTGCCAGCCGGATGCGCCGTCTATCTTAGCCGCCTCATAATACACAACGGGAACCGCCTTAAGTCCAGCCAGAAATACGATAAAATAGTAGCCTGTTTTCAGCCATGCCGTCATGAGGATAATGGCCACCCTGGACCATCTGGGATCTGACAACCACCCCGGTCCCTCCAATCCCAGCTTCCCGATCAGATAATTGATAAGTCCCATATCCGGCGCAAAAAGCCAATACCAGACCATGGCCACAGCTACGGAGGACGTCACCATAGGCATAAATAACGCGCTCTTATAAAAGCTTAAAAATTTCAGCTTCTGATTTGCCAGAAGAGCCAGCCCCAATGCCAGAAACATGGTCAGCGGGATAACGCCCAGAATAAATATGGCTGTATTTTCCAGCGTCTTAAAAAACATATCACTGTCAAAAATAAACACTGCTTCAAAATTTTTCAGCCCCACCCAGACCGGCGACGAGGTAAAGTCCCATTCACAAAAGCAAAGATACAATGCCGATGCCAGCGGAACAAGTACAAAAAAAATCAGACCTATGATCTGAGGCGCCACGAAAAGCATCCCCCAGCGGCTCTCTTTTTTTGACAAATTTTTCTTCATGTCTTCCCTTCTTTCCTTGACCTCATGCATCCAATACTCCGTACCTGGCGGAATACCGTTCCGCTTCAGGTGCCTTAAGAATAGCATTGTTTTCAGAAGGGTTCAACATCATGAAATTGCGAAAGTGTGGATTATTTTAGCTTTTTATTGGGCGTTTTTCAAAAAGCAATAAAATTATCTACACTTTTACAGTTTTTTACACGCTTCTTTTTCCGAAAATATGTTTTAATTAAATGGCAACGATCTATATTTCACCTCAACAGAAAGGAGAATACCATGAAACTGAAACGCTTTTTTGCATTATTGTCTGTTTGTTGTATTTTGGTCAGCATATGCCCGAATACAAGCTTAGCTGCTTCTGACAGCATCACTTCAGACAACACAAACTCTGCACTCACACTCACGGCAGCCTCTTATCGTGATAAAACCCTGGCTGGTATGCTGGGACATTTTGGTGGTTTTCTTACTGGCTATGAATTTGTGTGGGATGAAACCGGCCAGCCTTACAGTCCTCTCCCAGATGAATGGTTTTCGGTTTTAAACGGTCCTTACAGCGGTAATTTTACCCATGCCGGCGATGCCACTTATCCCGGCTACAACCGATTTTGGGAAGAAGGAGTCGTTGCTTCTGACGACGATTACCATATAGATATTTTTAATCAGCATATATTGGCTGAGCATGGTCCTAACGTCAGTTATTATGATATCAAAGAAGAATGGAAAGAGCACTATGTCCACGATTGGGGAGCAGGATTTAAAGCAGCTTATCTGACCCGCTACGCTGATCTGCTGCCTCCTTTCTCTGGAATGCGCGAGTACGGGAATGAGTTTTACTGGTGTACGGAACCATATATTGAAAATGATACTCTTGGTATGGCCGCACCGGGAATGCCGCAGAAAGCGTCCGAGTTGGCCTATAAATTCGCCTCTGTCACTGGTGATTTTGACGGTGTCATCTGGGCAAAATTCGGCGCGGCGCTCTACGCACTTGCTTATACGGAAGCTAACGCTTACGATGTTGTTACCAAAGCAGCAACAGTTCTCCCTGAAGGTTCCTGGCCCAGAACAATCTACGAGACCTGTCTTTCTCAATATGCAACAGAAAACAACTGGCGAAATGCCGTCACTGTGCTTGCTTCCATGAAAAGAAATGTAGATGAATCCGACAATGTACAGACACTGACCGATATTAATAACAGCATTATTATCATTTCTCTTCTATATGGAAACAACAATTATCTTGATTCACTGAAGATTGCGTCTTTGTCCGGTTATGATGGTGACTGCAATGCAGCTACCGTAGGCGGAATCATGGGCGTTCTTCATGGCACTTCCGGTACGCCGGAAGCCATTATGGAAGGTTTGTACCCTGAAGATGACTGCATTTACATCAATGATACTCAAACATATTTTGACCCATATATTAAACTGAATTATCCTCGCGAACAATCATTAAACGATATAATCACAATTTTCCAATCAAACGCTGAAGCAATCATCCTGGATGAAGGCGGCAGTATAGGAAATGGTATTTATACCATAAACTCTCGAAATCTCCGCTCCCCTGTACAGATTTCTATTCTGGACTCAGACTTTGAAAATGTAACGCACACCGGATGGGTGACTACCGGAAATGCTGCTTTTTCTTCCTCGGATAGAGCTCACAGTGGAGCCACATGCGCAAAAGCCGCTTCCGGCAGTTCCTTATCCCAGCAGGTGTCCGGTCTGGAAACAGGAAAACCTTACAAACTTACCTGCTATATCAAAACTTCTCAAAACGGAACTGCGTTCCTCTCCCTCAACTCCGGGACCGATACGCATACCGTTACTGTTCGTGCCACCCCAGACTACTGGGTGAAAAGAGAATTAGAATTCGTCAGCAATACTACCACTGCCACTATCTGCTTATCTGCCGGCAATAAAACCAGCGATATTGCATTCTTTGACAATGTGGCACTCTGCCAGATAGACGACCGTGCTGTGATGAGTTATGAAGCGGAAGACGCCTTTATCTCAAATGCAGACATACTCCCTGGAATTGACGCATCCGAAGGAAATTTTGTGGGTTCCATTGACACCGACAGCAGTTCCATTACATTCTCTGTCACAGTTGATCAGGAAGCTGAATATTGCCTTGCCATCCATTACTCAAACGGCGGCGACTATATGAGTTCTCATGATTTGATCATTAATGAGGTTTCCTTTGCGTCCATTTATTATCCCAAAACTGCCGAATGGAATAAATTCTATGACGACTGTGTGCGCATTCCAGTTGAACTCAAAAATGGCTCCAATTCTATAAAGCTTTTACATGGCATGAATTATACGCAAATTGATAAAATTGATGTTTATAAATTAAATAATGCCTCCATTGACAGTCCAAATGAATGGTATGACACAGTAAGCGATCCTTTTAATTATCTTGTCAACAACGATTATGAACAAGGGCATTCCGATTGGGGAATCTGGCCCGGAAATGACTTTTCCGGTTCTGGGTGCTCTTATATCGAAACCGGTTCCGCGCAAAGCGGAACCTCGTATCTCATACAAAATGGTTCACAGCCATATGAAGTTTACACGGATCAGACCGTAAGTAACATTCCAAACGGCCATTACACATTAAGCGCCTATGTCAAATCCAGCGGTGGTCAAAAAAGCTGCTTTATGGAAGCTAAAAACTATGGTCTTGGGCTTCCCCAGAAAATATCCATACCGGCATATGGCGATGATACATGGATTTATGTAGAAATTCCCGGTATCCTAGTTCAAAATGGAAGTATTACCATAGGCTTTTACTCTCTGGCAAACGCTGGAAACTGGTTAAAGGTGGATAACGTTAAATTGCTCCGGGAAACTGAAAATTTAGTGACAAATTTTGATTTTGAAAATGAAAATCAATTCGATTACTGGAGCGTATGGCCTGGAACTTCTGGAACAGACGGCGATGCCAGCTATTATGAACTCGGAGGTATGAACAACTCTGCTCGATTGACCCATTGCAAGGCCTCAGATTATGAAGTATTCACCGGGCAGACCTTAAATCATCTGGAAAACGGAACCTACACCTTAACCGCTTGGGTAAAAGGAACCGGCAGTAATAAGCATTTCCTTAGTATAAAGCATCACGGCAGTGAAGAGGAGATATGCTACTTTCCTGTAACCGAAGTATGGACACAAATAGCGATTCGAGACATTTCTATTACTTCAGGAAAATGCGAAATAGGGATCTACTCAAATGCGGCTGCTTACGAATGGTGCTCTGTTGATAACATTATTTTACAAAAAACCAATACTTACTATCCTCCCGTAGCTTCCGATGCTTTGGATAATAATCTTCTCAAAAATCCTTCTTTTGAATCGAATGGTAATGCGACTCTGGAGCATTGGGGTACCTGGAACGGTTCTGACGGTTCCGGAGAAAATGCAAGCTTTGTTGAGTCAAGCGGATATGACGGTTCCTGGCGTCTGACACATTACAAAGCCAGTGCCTATGAAGTGTTTAACGGTCAAACCATCAATGGTCTGATCCCCGGACACTATACCTTAAGCGCCTGGGTAATTGGCGACGGTGCCAGCACACATTTCCTAAGCATCAAACATCATGGTCATGAGGAACAGATGATTGCCATTCCAGCCGCTCCTTATCCACAATGGACAAAAATAGAGATCACTAATATCATAGTATCTTCCGGCTATTGTGAAATTGGTCTGTACTCCAATGCACCAGCAAACAGTTGGTGTTCTGTAGATATGATAGAATTTCACTGGCAGGGAAATGATTAAGAAAAGTTAAACACCACATATTCTGTAAGAAACGCGCGTGGAGCCCATCAGAACACGTGCCCGCCGGGCGCACGACAAATGAAAAAGGCGGCCAGTCGATCTGCCGCCTTTTTCTAAGGAGAAGGTATTTTTACTATGGGGTGTAGCAAAAACTATATAATGTATTGGGGGTTTTTACATTATTTAGTATAGCATCTGTCACCCGAGAAGTGTGTACAAAGTTTACAAAAATGCAAATCTTTTTTTGTCTATATTTACTTATAGTCCCCCCGATACTCCCGCACCACCTCGATCATGTTGACATAATTCTCCGCCGGAACGTAGTTGGGAATGGAATTGCCGGTGCCAAAAGCGATGCCGCCCTTGTGCTCGCACTGTCTCATAATATCCAGCATGTACTCCTTAAGCTCCTCTTTGCCATAGTTGCACACCACATCCATGTCAAAGCCGCCGAAATTGCCGATCCTGTCGCCGTAGCGCTCCACCCATTCCGGGAACATGGCGATCTGGTCCTCGTTGGAGTGCTTGGCATCGATTCCCACCTCATCGATCAGCGCGTCCATCACATTGAAGATCTTCCCGCAGGAGTGAAGCAGGAAGGGCTTCCCGTAGCTGTGCACCAGGTCCACGATGGGCTTGTACTGGGGCAGGATAAAATCCTTGATATCGTCCGTGGACAGAAGGGAATTGCTCTTGTAGCCCAGATCGTCCCCGAACCGCAGGACGCAGTACACGTCGCCGAACTCTCTCATAAATCGCTTCCAGATCCCCAGATTGGTCTGCCCCACCTTCCGGAACAGTGCCTCGTAGAGCTCCTCGTCGTCCGCCTTGAAATAGCAGAGGTTCTGGTAGCCCACCAGGTCCTGCACGCACTCGAAAATGCCGTTGCCCACGCCGCCGATGGCCTTCATGCCCTCCGGCATGGCTTTCCGCAGAGCCCGAAAATATTTTGCGTTGGCCTCAAAATAATAATGCTCGATCTCATCCCAGGGATATTTGCGGAAATCCTCCTCGCTTTGGATCACAGGCACCACCCGGCTGTCCCCCAGGGCCCCGGCCCCGGGCATAGCGCCGCCGATGCAGGCCTCAAAGGGTACCACGTCGTATCCGTACTCCTTGAAAAAGCCGCAGTACAGCCGGAAAAATTCCTCCAGCTCCCGCTCGTCCCCCTGGGAAAGGGACACCAGCTCCCTGCCCGTGATCTCCTGGATCTTCCCAAAATCCACAATGTGCTCATAGAGAGGCACCCGCCTGGCCTCCTTATTCCTGGCCGCGTCCACAACATTGCGATAATCCGGTTCAAACATCTTTGTCTCCTCCTTTGGTTGACATCTCTTTTTTCTTATTATATGATGTAGGGGTCAAAAGGCATTTTGACCCCATGATACCTACGAATTGCTCCGCACTGCGTGCTCCCGCAATTCTAAAACACCTCAAATCCGCTCATTTTTCTCCGAAAAATGGCTACTTTTCGGTGTTTTGCGGTTCCCAAGGTCATGTTTTTCATGCAAGCATGAAACGCATGACCTTTTGCCCCTGGTATCATTATATAATCTTTAAAATCGTATTTCAATAAAATCAATACGCCGTACAAATTTAAAACTTTTTAAGGAGGTACTGGAAAATGGAAGCCGCGGAAAGCTGGCGGGACGTCCCCACCCGCGAGAAAAACAGGATCATTCTCACCGAAAAAGAACTCCACATCCCCGGACTGCGCATGTTCGGCCATCATTTAAGCTATAACGCCACCGCCTCCTTAAACTGGCATTACCATGAAAATGCCTTTGAATTTTCCATGCCGGCCCAGGGGACCTTCACGTTCTCCACCCGGCAGAAAGGTCCGGCTCCCACCAAAAGTCCCTCCCGCTCCGCCAGGCAGGAGGATCAGGCTCTTTTGCCCCCGCAGGAGACCCTGCCCTTCTCCGGCGGCGAGGTGTTCGTCTCACGCCCCAATGAGGTCCACGGCACCAACCGGCGGCCCATCAATGGAGGCGAGCTTTACTGGTTCCAGCTAGACACCGCCGGAAAGGATCTGCTGTTCCTCTCCCCAAAGGCCGGGCGGGCGCTGAAGCACAGTCTTCTGGCCATTCCCGGCCATGTGGTAAAAACGGACATCAAAAAAACCCTGCCCCTTTTGGAGCAGGCATTTTCCCGGGCGCTTGCCGGCGAAGATCCCTATTTTACCGCCGCTTTGCTTCAGTATTTTCTGCACTTGACCGTACAGTATTCCCGGCAGGAGTCCTCTCCGGTCTCCCCGGACATCCAGGCGGCCCTCACCTTCATCCGGGAAAATCTCACAAAGGAGCTGCCCCTGGAGCTCCTGGCCGAGACCGCCATGCTCTCCTGCTCCCAGTTTAAGCAGAAGTTCAAAAAACAACTAGGCGTCTCGCCCCGGCATTATGTCAACCAGCAGAAGATCGAGTACGCCAAGTCCCTGCTTGCCCAGGGCAGATCCGTGACAGAGACCGCCATGCTCTTAAATTTCTCCGACAGCAGCTATTTTTCCACGGTCTTTAAGAAGTACACGCTGTTTACGCCCAGAGAGTACCGGGCAATGATGAGGGATTCCCGTCTTCCCTTAGAATGATTTCAGAATCAGTCTTTTCGGCAACGAAAAAGGCGGCCAGTCGATCTGCCGCCTTTTTCTAAAAGGAGAAGGTATTTTTACTATGGGGTGTAGCAAAAACTATATAATGTATTGGGGGGGGGTTCTTACGATATTTAGTATAGCACCTGTCACCCCAGAAGTGTTAACAAAGTTCACAAAAATCGTGTTCTGTTTTTGTGCATTTTTACAACACAGTTTTCTGCGGCCCCAGTGTTTTCTCTGGGGTTTCAACAGATGCAGGCCTTTTTATCGGAAACGGCAAGGTTTGCGATAGCTGGAACCCCCCGTCTTTTCCAGGCCGGCAGGAGCGCGATCCGCAAGACCGGCCTCGCAGGACGCAAGAAAAAAGGCGGCCAGTCGATCTGCCGCCTTTTTTCTAAGGAGAAGGTATTTTTACTATGGGGTGTAGCAAAAACTATATAATGTATTGGGGGGTTTTTACGTTATTTAGTATAGCATCTGTCACCTCTGAAGTGTTCACAAAGTTCACAAAAATCGTATTCTGTTTTTGTCTATTTTGTACAAGTCCGTTTTCGTTACAAACGAAAAATCGGCTTCAGTCTGCATAGTTCAGCTCTCAAACAGAGCCTCAAACTCCTCCCGGTTGATTTTTTCTTTCTGCAGCAGCAGGTCGGCGCAGCTGTGAAGGATCCGCTCATTTTCATGAAGGATATTCCTGGCTTTCTGATAGCACTCGTCGATGATCCGCTTGATCTCCATATCGATGATGCCGGCCACATTTTCCCCATAGCCTCTGGCATGGGCCAGGTCCCGGCCGATGAACACCTCGTCGTCCTCGTTGCCGTAGCTGATCAGGCCCACATTTTCGGACATGCCGTACTTGGTCACCATGGCCTTGGCAATGCCGGTGGCCTGCTTGATATCCTGGGAAGCCCCGGTGGTAATGTCGTCAAAGACCAGCTCCTCGGCCACCCGTCCGCCCAGATCCACAATGATCTCCTGCATCATGCGGCCCTTGGTCTCGAACATCTCGTCCTTCTCCGGCAGGGGCATGGTATAGCCCGCCGCGCCCACGCCGGTGGGGATGATGGACACGGAGTACACCGGTCCCACGTCCGGCAGCACATGGAAGAGGATGGCGTGACCGGCCTCATGGTAGGCGGTGATCTTCTTCTCCTTGTCGGTGATGATGCGGCTCTTCTTCTCCGCACCCAGGCCCACCTTCACGAAGGCCTTGCGGATGTCCTCCTGGGCCAGATAGGGGCGATCCTCCTTGGCGGCGAAGATGGCCGCCTCGTTGAGGAGATTTTCCAGGTCCGCCCCGGTGAAGCCGGCGGTGGTCTGAGCGATCTGCTTCAGATCCACATCATCGCTCATGGGCTTATTCTTGGCGTGCACCTTGAGGATCTCTTCCCGTCCGCCCACGTCGGGCCGCCCCACGTGCACCTTCCGGTCAAAACGCCCGGGACGCATGATGGCCGGGTCCAGAATATCCACCCGGTTGGTGGCCGCCATCACGATGATCCCCTCGTTGACGCCGAAGCCGTCCATCTCCACCAGAAGCTGGTTCAGGGTCTGCTCCCGCTCGTCATGACCGCCGCCCATGCCGGTTCCCCGACGTCTGGCCACGGCGTCGATCTCATCGATAAAGACGATACAGGGGGCGTTTTTCTTGGCGTCCTCAAATAAATCCCGGACACGGGAGGCGCCCACGCCCACGAACATTTCCACAAAATCCGAGCCGGAAATGCTGAAAAACGGCACCCCGGCCTCGCCGGCCACCGCCTTGGCAAGAAGCGTCTTACCCGTTCCGGGAGGGCCCACCAGCAGCACGCCCTTGGGGATTCGCGCTCCCAGCCTGGTGTATTTGCGGGGAAAGCGCAGGAAATCCACGATCTCCTCCAGATCCTCCTTCTCCTCCTTAAGGCCCGCCACATTGGCGAAGGTCACCTTCTTATTTTCATCGGTGGTCATCCGGGCCCGGCTTCTGCCGAAATTCATCATTTTTGCGCTGGTGCCGCCGCCGGCTCCCGCCTGGGCGTTGTTGGTCATCATGACAAAGAAGAGAAATACCACGCCGAAAATGAGCAGGGTGGGCAAAAGGGACAGAAGCCAGTTCTCCCCAGGCACATCCCCGGTGGTATAATTTTCAAACCCGTACTCCTCCAAAAGCTCCACCACCCGGTTGATATCGCTGGTGTACATCTTCCTTTCCAAGCCCCCCTGAAGGAACACCTGTACCCGGCCGGTGGGCACCTCCCGGTTCTGTTCGATATATACGGAGGCCACATTTTCCTGGGCCAGGTCGTCGGCCAGGGCCACCTCCGTGTAGGCGGCGTCGCCGGTGGTTCCTACGTCCGAATCCCAGAACATCCACAAAAGCGCAATTCCAATGATCAGGACCACATAGATCCCGAATACTCTGAAACGTTTATCCAATTTGAAACCTCCTTCAGCTCAGCTCGATCACTCCGATGTAGGGCAGATTCCGGTATTTCTGACTATAGTCAAGACCGTATCCCACCACAAATTCATCGGGGATCTCAAATCCGGTGTAGTCCACCTCCACCTCTGTCACCCGGCGCTCCGGTTTGTCCAGAAGGGTACACAGCTTCAGGCTTGCCGGATTCCTTCTTCTTAAATTTTCCAGAAGATAGCTCAAGGTGCGCCCGGAATCTATAATATCCTCAACGACGAGAACGTCCTTATTTTCAATGCTTTCATCCAAATCCTTGACAATCTTCACCACGCCGCTGGATTTCGTGTCATTCCCATAGCTGGACACGGACATGAAATCCAGGGAGACCGGAACGCTGATCCGCTTGGCCAGCTCGCAGGTGAAAAACACCCCGCCCTTCAGCACGCAGATCAGATGCACCTGCCTGCCATCATAGTCGCGGCTGATCTTCTCTCCCATTTCCCGTATCCTTCGATCCACTTCCTCTTCCGACAACAACACCCGAACTGTTTCACTCATGTATGTTTCCTCCGTATACTTGTACTTCCAAAATCTTTTTTGTGTCTTCGGTCACTTTATAGGCTTCGCTGATCCGGTACCCGGGGATCCATAAAATGTGGTTTCCCTCCGCCAGCACCGGAAGGGTATCCCTGCTTTCCGCCGGGACCTTCTCGTTGATGAAATACCGGCGCAGGCTCTGCCTCCTTCCCCGGCTGTCCAGGACAAAATAATCCTGGCTCCTGCGGGTCCGAAGCCATAAAGTATCTTTTATTTTATCATAATCAAACCATTTCGTATATGTTTTTTTGGGAATTTCATGAAATTCTCCCGAATTTTTCAAAATGCGGGCAGTCATGCAAAGCTCCCGCCCCGGCAGCGTCAGCGTCTGGCCCGGCAGCAGAGGCTTGGGAGCAAAGGCTCTCAGCGCTTCGGCAGACTCCGGCGCGGCGGACTCCAGTTCCGCAAGCTGTCCCCCGTCCTCCGGCTCCCCAAGCTGTCCCCCGCGCTCCAAGTCCCCCGCCGTCTGCCGTCCGCCGAGGATGTCCACGCCCTCGTAGCTGCGCTTCGCCGCGATCCCGTAGGGAAGCTCGACCCGCCGCCCCACCTGGCTGTGAAAGAGCCGCAGCACCTGCTCCACATGAATCCCGGAAATGTCCTTCCGGCTGCCGGCGCACTCCGCCAGAAGCTTCAGCACCAGGGACTTCTGGATCAGCGGCGGCTCCGACAGCACCTCCTTAGACAGAATCAGACCTCTCGTCCGCCCTGCCTGCAGCTGAACCGGACGCTCCCCATGCTCCTCCTGCGGCTGAACGGAACGCTCCCCATGCTCTTCCTGCGGCTCCACGCGCTTTAACTTCGAACCGCCGCCCTCCCGGACAACCAGCCGCTTCTCTGCCCGGCGCGTCAGCTCCTCCACCAGCTCCGCCGCCTCCGCCGCGTACCGGGTGCTCTGGTATAAATGCTCCACCGCCCCGGCGTTGATCTCCTCAAGCACCGGCAGGACCTGGTGGCGGATCTTGTTGCGGCTATAGCAGAGCTCCTGATTGGTGGCGTCCGTACAGAACTCCTGGCCCCGCTCTCTTAAATAGGCCTCTATCTCCCGCCTCTGCACGCAGAGCAGCGGCCGGATGATACGCCCCCGGACCGGGACGATCCCGCACATGCCCTTAAGCCCCGTCCCCCGGGCCAGATGAAAGAGCAGGGTCTCCCCGCAGTCGTTCTGATTGTGGGCCACCGCGATCCTGTCCGCTCCGATTTCCCGCCGCACCCTTTCAAAGCAGTCATACCGGAGGGCTCTGGCTCCCTCCTCCAGGCTCATGCCCCGCTCCCCGGCGAAGGCCGTCGCGTCCCGGTGAAGGACACGGCATTCCACCCCCTGCTGCCCGCACAGCTTTTCCGTGAAAGCCGCGTCCCGAAGGCTGTCCTCCCCCCGAATCCCGTGCTCCACATGAACCGCCGTCAGCCCCAGCCCCCAGCGCTTTCGCAGCTCGCACAGCAAAAGCAGCAGGCAGACGGAGTCCGCGCCCCCGGACACTCCCACAAGGATGTGGCTGCCCCGCTCTATCATATGATTTTCCTCCACAAAAGATAACACCTTTTCAATCATACATCCTATCGCTCCCATATCACGCCGCCGGCACGGCTGGAATTTCTATCGCTCCCATATCCCCGCCGTCAGCACGGTCATGTCGTCCGGCACCCTTCCTCCCGTAAACAGGAGGATCCGCTCCAGAATCTGCTTTGCCATCTGGCCGGGGTGATTGATCGTCATGGTCTCCAGCATTTCCCGGATGGTGGCCTCCGGGTCCGGCACATGGAGGTAATCCATGACCCCGTCGGACAAGAGCACCACAAAATCTCCGTCCGCAAGCTGGCGGCTGCTTTTTTCGATCTCCACCTGCGGAAAGATTCCCGCCGGGAGACTGGCCGAGGAGACGGTCTCCACCTGCTCCCCGTGCTTGATGAAGGTGGCGGCGGCGCCGATTTTATAAAACTGGCATCCGCCGGTGTAAAGGTCGATGGCCGCCATGTCCACCGTGGAATACATGCCGTCCGTATCGTTCATGACCATGGCGGAGTTCATCATACGGATGGCCGTCTCCTTCTGAAATCCGGTCTCCAGAAACTTCTCTATTAACTCTATCACCATTTCGCTCTCCTTACAAGCCCGGATTCCGCTTCCCATGCCATCCGACAGGGTCAGCACAGTCTGGCCGCCCTCCAGGTCCAGGAAGGAAAAGTTGTCCCCGGAGATCTGCGCCCCGTCCTTGGGCAGTCTGGCCACCCCGTGGAGGGTGTGGTAGACCGTCTCCTCCTCAAAGGAGAGCACCGACTCCTCCTTGCCCACCAGGGTCTTGCTGTTCTTGGCGGGGGCCATGCTCCGGCGCATGCCCTCGGAGACGGCCTTGGCGATGTCCTTGACCCCGACGCAGTTCCCCCACTTGGAGCTTACCCGTATCTGCAGAGACAGCCTGCCGTTATTTTTCTCATAGAGATGGGCCTCGTGAACCACGATCCCCCGCTCCTTGACCCGGTATTTGACCGCCGCAAGAAGCCTGCCCTCCTCCTTGCTGATGTCCGTATACTCCTTGGCGCAGTCCTCCATAATGTAGGCCATGGCGTCAAGCTGCTGGGCGATCACCTCCCGGTTTTCCAGCAGGCGGTTGTACCAGGCCAGATTGAGCCTGGCCTTCTCGAAGACCCCCACGGCCTCCTCCACCACCGCCTGGGAGTAGGGGCAATACCGGGCCAGTTCCTGGTTGACCTCCGCATCCGGCATCCCCAGCTTCTCGATGGAGTGGATCAGGCGGTAGAAAATCTCATACATGGGACTGCTCTCCCGTTCCCAGCACAGGGCGCACTGGTCGCAGGAAATACAGATCTTCCCGGTGATCTCCTGCTGCATCCGACCCATCTCCTCGGCCCCGAACCGCTCCTTTTTGCGGCTCATCTGGGAAAACATCCGGGACAGCCCCCCGAAGGACTCCGCGTAGGAGGCCAGCCGCTGCCCATTTTCCGGGGCCTTCACCGTCCTGCGCCTGGTCTCCCTTGGGATTCCCCGCCGCTCCAGGAAGGTGTGCAGAAGCGGCGTCACCACCATGATAAAGGCGAACACAAAGACGCTCTCCAGAATGCCCATCCACAGGCTGCCGCGGTTTTTGATATCCAAAAGCTCCCCCGCCGCCGTCAGGGTCAGGGAAGCCAGAGCGCAGATGGCCGCCCCCACATAGGTGCGGCAGCTCTTCACCGCCCACTCCACAAGCTTCACCACCGCCGCCGTCACCAGAAGCGTCATCCCGTATTTTGCCATGGCCGTCACCGGCAGAAACAGGGCCATGCCAAACAGGGTAAAGATCAGAAGCAGGGTCCGGTTGGTCTCCGCCAGCAAAAGAGCCCCGAACAGTCCGGGGATCAGAGGGTAACAGCCCGCCGCCTCCACCTTCGCCGAACCGATGGCCAGTCCAAAGAGCAGTAATTGTTTTAATTTCTGTTTGTTCATTCTTTTATCCTCCCATTCCGCCGTTTAGAAAAACCGGCTTGGCAGAGGCTATTATAAAAAGAATTCTCTGAAATATTTGTCAAACCGGGGGAGGGTTTTGAAAAACTTTTAGACAAAAGCCGTGTCCCGCTGGGGATTCGAAGGGGATGAAGGGCGCTAAAGCTTTTTAGGAGGTTTCAGCAGGGCCTGCGTATTTCCGGGAGCATCCCCGGATCTTTTCAAAAAAATCTGTGGAAGGACACGCCTCCCGGCGCCTCTCTCTTCCACAGACCTTCTAATCATCCTTATTTGATTCCTTGAACACGATCTCATTGGAGTACACCAGCCCCAGCTTCGTCTTGGCGATCTGCTCGATGTACTCGGGGGTGGTGACGTATTCCTCGTAGGAGGCGATCTCCTCCTGCCGCTCCTGCTCGCTCTCAAGCTCCTTGGTCAGCTTCGTTTCCAGCGTCTTATAGTCCTCATTTTTCTCATGAAGGCGGAAAATCTGCACGGACATGGCTGCCATCAGAAACAGCACGATACAGGAAATGCAAAGCACTCCGGTCCGGTTCTGTCTGCGCTGGCGCCTCCGCCGCTGTTGTCCGGCTCTGGCGGCTCTGGCCCGCCTCTGTTGATTTCTGCGTTCTTCCATACGATATCCCTCTAGCTCTCGTCCCTACAGTTTACATAATCCCATTTTAACCGCTTTCCACATTTTTTTCAATCGTTTTTTGAAAAAAACCACCGCTTTTCTGCCCCTGCGGCCCAAGGCCCGGACGGGACGCCCCGCCAGACGGCCCAGCCACACCAGCGGACGGGTCAGCAGATACCCTGTTTTCCTCAGCAAAAATACGCTGCCCTTCACCACAAAGGGGCTTAAGGTGAGGGAGTAAAGCAGCATGCCGGCGACGACGCCGCCCACGGCGAATCCCCGGACATACCCGTCGTTCTCCCGGTACATCAGCACAAAAATGGCGGCGGCGCTTCCCAGCCAGAACAAAAAGTCCTCAACCCCCGTCCACAGATTCCCGTGGGGGATGAGCCCCCGCCCGATCCGCAGGATATCGTACACGAAGATCAAAGCCGCTCCCAGCAAAAGGGCCTTCAGCAAAATATCCGTTTCCTTTAAAATGGCCGCGCTCACGCTCATTATTTAAACAATCTTCCCAGGAAGGATTCGTTGTGCCGTTTGGTGCTGCCCACGTCGGAGTAAGCCAGGCTGTCGATGCGCCCCTCGATGTCCACCTCTCCCTTTTCCAGGGTGAGGCGGTTCACATGCAGGTCGTTTCCCTTTATCATCAGCATGCCCTGCTCCGTCTCCAAAAGGATCTCTCCCACATCAAAGGACAACACGTCGATGACGCCGTTTAGCGCCCCGCCTCTGCGGTTCGTCAGAAGTACCTTATGTACCTTCGAAGCTGCCTTTTCTTCCATAAAACACCTCCTGTGACCTGGAAGGACCGCCGTTCATCCCTTCCACTCCTGTGACCCGGAAGGACTATAGTTCGTCCTTTCCGCTGACTGCCGCGCTTCCCGCGGCATATAGGTATCCCCTTATGGGGTCTCTAAAGTATATTAGGAGATGTCTTTCTTTATGCCATATTTTCAAGATACCAGAATTGCGGGAGCACGCAGTGCGGAGCAATTCGTAGGTATCATGGGGTCAAAGGAGAGGCTGCCGCGGGAAATGCTCCCGCCCGTCCGCCGGTTCCCTACAGATACCGGAAAAGCTCTTTGGCTTCCTCCTTCTTGCTGGTATCCTGAATATCCAGCACCTCCACCTTCACGTTCCTGGTGCCGAACATGATCTCGATCACATCCCCCACCTTCACGTTTACGGAGGCCTTGGCGGGCTTGCCGTTCACCGTCACCCGCCCGGCGTCGCAGGCCTCGTTGGCCACTGTCCGGCGCTTGATCAGCCGGGACACCTTCAAAAATTTATCCAATCTCATATCATTTCTCCTGTGCGCTCTGTCTGCCTGCGGCGGGTCGCTCCAGCGACATCTTCCCATCCGCCGCGGTGTGATCCTCGCGGAGCGTTGTTTATTTCATGGAAACACCGTTTCCTATGAAATAAATAAACAGAGGACTGTTCAAAGTCCTCTGTCTGCATCTCACTCTTAAGCGTTTACCATATCCTTTAAAGCTTTGCCAGCTTTAAACTTGGGAGCCTTAGAAGCGGGAATCTGCATCTCCTCGCCGCTCTGGGGATTTCTTCCGGTTCTTGCCGCTCTCTCAGATACTTCAAAGGTACCGAAGCCTACCAGTTGAATCTTCTCTCCTTTTTTGAGTTCCTCGGCAACCACATCGGTGAAAGCCTTCAGCGCTGCTTCTGCGTCCTTTTTGGAAAGCTCTGCTCTCTCGGCTATAGCTGCAACTAATTCTGCTTTGTTCATGACAAAATTCCTCCTCTGAGTTCTTCGTTTTTTTATTTAAGAGTTCTACTCTTCGATATTGCCTACACACATATTTATACTTGTTTTTTCCGTGTTTGTCAAGGATATTTGTGTATTTACAGGGTTTTTTAAAAACATTCCGTTTTTCAATGGGGTGGGGAAATATGCAACTAACAGTTTTTGTCTGGAGACCGCCCTGGATGGCGCATTTGTCAACGCAGACACGCTTCCGCTCAGCGGAAGACGCAGCGGTACTAGGCTCGCCTCCTACATTTTCTCCACCAGGGCCGAAACGGCTTCTCCAAGCTGCTGCGCTTTGCGCCCGGCCTCCTCCATGGAGGCGCCCTTCACGCCGTAGTAAAGCTTCACCTTGGGCTCGGTACCCGAGGGCCGCACGCACACCCAGCCGTCGTCCGCAAGGTCATAGTAGAGCACGTTGGAAGAAGGAAGCCCGGTGGGATGCTCCGCACCGTCCGCCAGAGTGGTCACGGTCCCCTTCTTGTAATCCCGGACGGAAAGCACCGGACAGCCGCCGATCTCCGCGGGGGCCTTGCTGCGCAGATTTTCCATTATGGTCTGGATCTTCTCAAGGCCCTCGATGCCCTTTAAGGTGATGGAGGTTACGTCCTCCTTATAGTAGCCGTACTTCTCGTACATCTGAAGCATGGCGTCCCACAGCGTCTTGCCCTGGGTCTTATAGTAGGCCGCCGCCTCGCACAGGACCATGGTGGCCGCCACCGCGTCCTTGTCCCGGGCGTAGGTCCCGGGCAGGCAGCCGTAGCTCTCCTCCAGGCCAAAGAGGTAGGTCCCCTTTCCGCTGGTCTCAAATTCCAGGATCTTCTGGCCGATGAACTTAAACCCGGTCAGCACCTCGATGAGGGCAATGCCGTAATGTCTGGCGATGGCGTCCGCCATGTTGGTGGTCACGATGGACTTGATCAATGCTCCGTCGGCGGGCAGCCCCTCCTTCGCCTTCCGCTGGCCGATCACGTAATCCCCGATGAGGCAGCCGGACATATTTCCGGTGAGGGGATGGTACTCCCCGGTCCCCGCGTCCTTCACGTAGACGCCCAGACGGTCCGCGTCCGGGTCTGTGGCCAGCACCAGGTCCGCATCCACCTCCCTGGCCAGCTTTAAGCCCAGCACAAAGGCCTCCGCCGCCTCGGGATTGGGGTAGCTGACGGTGGGGAACTCCCCGTCGGGCAGCTCCTGCTCCTTCACCACGTACACATTGGCAAAGCCCAACTCCTTGAGTACCCTCCGCACCGGAAGATTGCCGGTGCCGTGCAGGGGCGAGTAGACGATCTTAAGCTCCCCGCCCACGGCGTCGATGGCGTCCTGATGAAGCACCAGGGCTTTCAGTTCCTCGATGTACGGGTCGTCAATATCGCTGCCGATGACCTGGTAGAGGCCTGCTTTCTCCGCCTCCTCCCGGCTCATGGTCTTAACGGAGCCAAAGTCCGTCACCTTCTTGACCTCCTCCATGATCCCGCTGTCATGGGGCGGCGTGATCTGGGCGCCGTCCGCCCAGTACACCTTGTAGCCGTTGTACTCCGGCGGGTTGTGGCTGGCTGTGATGTTGATCCCCGCGGTACAGCCCAGCCTGCGCACGGCGTAGGAGAGCTCCGGCGTGGGACGTAAGGACTCGAAAATATACGCCTTGATCCCGTTGGCCGCCAGGCACAGGGCCGCCTCCCTGGCAAATTCCGGGGACATTCTTCTGGAATCGTAGGCGATGGCCACGCCCTGCTCCTGGCTTCCTATCTTCAGGATATAATTGGCCAGCCCCTGGGTGGCCTTTCGGACGGTATAGATATTCATGCGGTTGGTTCCGGCTCCGATCACGCCCCGAAGCCCGGCGGTACCGAATTCCAGCTCCGTGTAGAAGCGGTCCTCCACCTCCCTTTCATCCTGGGCAATTCCTCTAAGCTCCGCCCTGGTGGCCTCATCAAAGCAGGGATTGGTCAGCCATTCGTTAAACACTTCGCGATAACCCATATCATTTCCTCCTGTATCATAAAATATTCTATAAGGGCTTGCGCCCATACATTCCTTCGGAACGCCGCGGCCAGAGCAGACCGCTTCTTCGCCGTCTCAAACGCCGCGGCTGCCGCGTCAATTTTCATCCTCGATGTCATTTAAATCCACCGCCAGCTCCTCAAAGCGGTTCACCGTGATCTCTATACTTCCCCCGTGTCCGTCCTTGTCCACCCTTACGGTGTATGTTCCCTCCGGAAGCTCCAGCGTCAGGTCCCGGGTGATCTTGACCCCGTCCATATCCCCGATGGTCACCGTTCCGCCCTCAAAGTCCCTGGTATTGCGAAACGTCACGATCCCATGGCCTCTGGTCACTGTCAGGGTATACACATTTTCCTCAAAGCCCCAGACGCAGAGGGTGTCGATCCTGCTTAACTCATTGACGGGAATCAGCCCGTCCTCCGAAAAAATTTTTAAGGACTCGTCAAAATGGTACTCCCTGCCGTCCGCCTCGAAGATCCCCGCCTCGTCGTCGATGGAAAATTCCGTGACCTCCTTAAGAACGAAAGCCCTGGCAGATACGGCAATCTCCGTAAGCACCTCTTCCTCCGTAAACTGAAGCTCTAAAAGCTCCCCGGTATTCAAATCCTCAAGGCCGATCTTTTCGCCCTCACGGTTATAGATTACGGTATCCTCATTCCAGGCAAATTCTCCCTGCCGCCCGGTATCCACGCTCTCCACAAAAATATACTCTTTGTCCTCACCGGCATTGAGTAAAATGTAAAGCCCGGTATCCTTGCGTTTGGCTTCCTGTTCCTCCGATTCCTGCCCGGATTCCGCCTCCGCCCCCGGCCCGCGAACGCAACCGTTCATAAGGGCTAACGCCAGGACCGGCAGCAGGGACAGCAGAAGCCCCTTCAGCGCACCCAGGTTTCCCTGTCTCTTTTTGTCATGAAAAATAATATCACCTTCCTGTATCAGCAATGCCTGTCATCTGCTATACAGTATATCACAGTTTCCCGGGAAATAAAACAAAATTAAATCGAAAGATTTCTAAAACGCCATACGTTCCCACCCTTCTCCACTGATTGGCGGAAGGTTCAATAATTCGCGCCCGGTTTTCACGTAATAGCGGTAATTTTCCATGGACACCCCGTTGGGAATCCGGTGGTCGAGAGCGAAAATCGTACCGCCGCCCAGCATTGGGGCGGACATCTTGTATTCCAGCTCCTTTCGGATGGCGGCAAAACATTTTTCTACAGATGTGGCTTTACGGACGCTTTTTATTTCAGCCGGTGCTTTAAGAAAAAATTTGCCTTATCTCCCAGGCAGTATCGGAATGCGAAGCGAAAATAATAGAAAGTATGCTTTGCGACTTTCTATTGTCATGAATAAAGAGGCTGTCGGGAAATAGATAGTTCCAAACAGGGGTAGGCATGACTCATGCGAGTCGCGCCTGCCCCTGAAAATTTTCCACAAAAAAGAGAAAAAGATGGCTAACGACAACCACCTTTTCTCCGTTCCATGTTATAATGAAACTATGATAACCAAGAATTATTATAACGACTTTTTTGAGATTGGGCAACAAAAAATTAATTTCAGTTTCCTCGACTTGGGCTTACCCGACGACGATCCAGTCTATACCCTGAAAAAAGTGATGGAGGAATTAGATTTTTCAGGCCTGCTGGCCTGCTATTCGGATAAAGGGCGAACCGGGTACAATCCAATCATGATGTATGCTGTTGTTACCTATGCAAATATGCGGGGCATCCGGGCCGTAGACCGGATCGTAGAGCTGTGCCAGAGAGACCTTGCATTTATCTGGCTGACCAAAGGACAGAAACCCCAGAGGGATGCTTTCTACGATTTCAAAGGGAAAAAGCTGACAGGAGAAGTCCTGGATGAACTGAACTGTCAGTTCATGCGCCGTCTTCAGAAGGAAGGATTCATCACCCTGAAAGAGCTTTACATTGACGGAACAAAACTGGAAGCGAACGCAAACAGATACACGTTCGTCTGGCGGGGGAGCCTCAATTATCATCTTGCAGGCCTTTTGGATACTATAGACGCCCTCTACACAAAGTACAATGCCTTTCTTATGGAGAACGGATATGGCCCGAAATACGATCTTGGGGATGCCCATATGTTCGTGATCGAAGGAATGGATAAAGTCAGGAAGGTCATTGAAGAGAACCGAAAACGGAAGCTGACAAAGCATAAGAAGATTTCCAATGATACGATCATTGAGATCGACAGCTGTTCCCCTCTTGAGATCCTGAAGCTGCAGAAGAACCTGATGCGGATCGCGCAAGTGGAAGGGATTGGATTCATTTGCGGGAAAGGAAAGCATAAACCGGAAATCCAGAAGCTTTATGAAGAACTGGAAGCATGTGGGAAGCGCCTGATGGAGTATAAGGAATGCTTTGAGATCATGGGAAAAGACCGGAACAGCTATTCCAAGACAGATCTGGAAGCCACTTTTATGCGGATGAAAGAAGACCATATGCTGAACGGGCAGTTAAAACCGGCCTACAACGTCCAGATCGCAGTAGAGAATTACTTTATTGTCCACGGATATGTAAGTAATGACCGGACAGACTACAATACGCTGATCCCTGTTCTGGAAAAACACAGGAATGCGTTTGGGGATACCCTGGAAGCGGTGACTGCCGACAGCGGCTACTGCAGTGAAAAGAACCTGCTGTATCTGAAAGAGAATGAAATCCGAAGCTTCATCAAACTTCAGGACCATGAAAAGCGAAAAACCCGTGCCTACAGGGAGGATATCGGAAAGTATTACAACATGACCTACGCCGTCTTTGAAGATGAGCATTATTACATCTGCCATGACGGAAGGGAGTTGCGCCATATCCGGACGGAAAGCAAAGAGATGGACGGCTATACCCAGACGGTGGAGGTATACGGCTGTGCGGACTGCAGCGGCTGTGCGCATAAATCCAAATGTCTTTACAGATACAGCGAAAAGAATCCAGACCGCAATAAAGTCATGAAGATCAACGAACGGTGGGAAGAGCTGAGGGAAGAGTCCAACGCCAATATCCAGAGTGAGGAAGGGATTTTGAGACGTCAGACAAGATCGATCCAGACAGAAGGTCACTTTGGAGATATCAAAGAGAACGAAGGCTTCCGACGTTTTTAATTACCGTTCAGCGGAAAAAGTATATAAAGAGTTCATGCTGTATGCCATAGGGCGGAACATCATGAAATATCATCGGTTTTTACATCATGAGATTGAAAAATTTGAAGGGAAAAAGGAGCAGAAAGCGGCTTAGGCTATAGAGTGCTCTGAAAAATCCAGCCAAGGGGCTTTTGCGCCCTAAAATAGCATTTATAAAAAAGAAGGAGACAATCCCCAGCAGAATCCCGACTCTAAAAAAGTCCGCATTCTGTAGGATTGTCTCCTCCCTGCTTGTCAGGGGTCAAAAATCGGTATTAACCGACATCCCCTTTATTTTTAAATTCCATATTTTGAAAATAATTCCTGCTGATAGGCCTTGTCCGATACGACACGCTCTATCTCCTCCATGTGGCAGTCCTTTATCAGACGCTGAATCAGAAGGTTTACCCGTTCTTCTCCAATCTTGATTCCTTGCTCCTTCCCCAACTTGAGGCCACGGTTTTCTCCAATCCGGATTCCCTGGTCCTTTCCCAGCTTGATACCACGGTCCTTCCCCAACTTAAATCCCTGGTCCTTTCCCAGCCTGAAGCTTTCCTCTCTTATCTCCCGAAATGCCGTACACATATTATATCCGCCTCCTTCTTTGTTCCGGAATTGCTCCTTCTTCTTTGCCAGTTCCAATTCTCTGTCGTCAAAAAATGTGGCCAACAGTTCAAAGGTTTCCTCGCTCACATTGGAAAATTCCCCACTGTTTTGCTCCACATACCGCTCCATCTCTTTCCCTCTCCCGGAATAGGGCAACAGCTCAAATACTTGCTTTAGCCCGGTGTGGAAATGTCCGGGTACCACATTCCCGGCATGTACCAGATTCATCCGGTAATCAGATATATAGTCATAAATCCATGCTTCCGTCCTGGGTATATCCAGCAGGTCGAACAGCCGGGTGCTTCCGTCCCACGCCTTCTCCCCATAGTAAAGCGTTTTACGAACCTTCCATATTATCGAAACGGTTTTGCGAACCTTACAATATGATTATACCACCGCAAATACTGACTGTTCAAGAATTATTTCATCCTCTGCGGTTTCCTGCCGGCAGGGTATTTTTCATGAAAGCAGACGAGATAAAAGCCTGTTCCTGTGCCTGTTTGATTGTTATTATGTTTGTGATACACGGGCTGAAGCAGCCTCGAACCGCCGCAAGTACTACCAGCGATAGATTACGGAAAAAGACAGTACCGAAGTACATTTCTCCGAAATGTAAGTTTAGCATAGCAGAAATTTGGTAAAAATACAAGAAAAAATTTATGTGTCCGCCAAAAAAGAGAATTACAGGTGACATGGAAGTAATGGCAACAATGCCGCCTTTTCCTTATGCAGTCAATCTCGTCATTTAAGTCAACAATTTTGACCAGGTAATGACGAGATTGACAAGATACTTGATGGGCTGTCACCGAATTGTATTCTTCAGGACAGCCCACCTGGGTTTTCTATTCTGTTTTTGCTAAATGATCTCGAGCCGTTCCTTCCCGTCCGTCAGCCGCAGCACGCCGGCCGGCGCGTCCTGGTACCAGTAGCACACGCTACTGATATCATCCTGCAGCGGCAGATATTCGGCGTTTTCATTTCGCCAGCCCAGAGCCTGCAACTCTATCCACAGATTTTTCCGAAAGAAGACAGGGTCCGCAAGATGGAGACGGTACATCTGAAACCGGGTATTGGCCTGGTACACTCCATCCGGAAGGAAGGTCTGAAAGCCCGAATAGGGGGAGGAAAAGCTCTCATACCTGTGGGTCTCCGGATTTTCAAAATTCCACCCACCCTGAAAATAGTCCTCAGTCCCCGTTCCGCATATCGTGGGATATTCGTCATCGTCCAGGTAGAATTTCATCTCGCCCTCTCCCCACCATCGATTGTTGTTCACCTGCCAGAACACACTACAGCCCACGTAATGGCCGCTGCCCTTGATTTTCGGCAGAAGCTTGTGGGTCTCCTTGTAGCCAAGGGGGTTGCTTCTGTGGTAATAGGCGTGAAAATAAAGGCTGTCCTTGTCCACCTCACCCAGCTCGTAATTAATCTGATACCAAAGGGCTACCTCCTTTTCATGGAGATTTTCCAGGGTGATTCTGCAATGCTCATGGAAGGGCATACTCCAGCAGCAGTTCAACGCATACCCGGGGTTTACCTGTATCATCAGTGAATTATTCTTATAATATTTCCCCCAGGCATTGGCAAAGAAGTCTCCCAGGGGAACCTCTACCGCCGGAATCTCCTGGTCTTCCCAGAAGATGCGCAGAATCAGAAATCTGGGCAGTTCGGTATGGGTCATCCAAAGGGAAGTGATCATCCCCTCCCCGTGAATGTCCGCAAGACATACCTCCTCTCCTGCCGCAATTCGAATACTGGGAGACATTTTCCAGCCCTGGCCAAGATTTCTGGCCGGTCCCGTCTCTTTTATGGCGCGTCCGCCCCCGTTCTTACTTCCGTCCGGATTTTCCGCGCTGATGGAACGGGTAATGCGTTTTCTTGGCATGTATAGTGTTGAATAGTCCATAACAAATCTCTTTCTTATAATATAGCACAGTATGATATGACGCAGGTACCCCAGGGGCATGCGCGGCCCGCATGCCCCATTGACACCTGTATCATGATATTTCTACGATTCTTTTTCCTTGCGGAACGCCGCTATCACAATCAGTGCGCCGCCGCACACCACTGCCAGCGCAATCCAGATTCCTACCGGCATGGAATCGCCTGTCTTTCCGGGGGTATGGGTATCCTCTTTGCCGGGATTTGCGGTATCACCCGGTTTCTCCGTGTCGCCAGGAGTCTCGGTTCCGCCAGGCTCTTCCGTTCCGCCGGGAGTCTCGGTTCCGCCAGGTTCCTCCGTTCCGCCAGGTTCCTCCGTTCCGCCGGGAGTCTCGGTTCCGCCAGGTTCTTCCTGGTAAACCGCAATCAGCCTTACTGCCCCTGCCGGCATCTTAAAGCTCAGCGGATTCGCCGCAGCGTCCGCAAGGGTGATTCCTTCCGCTTCCCAGCGCTGGAATACCATACCTTCCTGCTCCTCTGCCGTAACGATCACTTCCGCGCCTTCCTCATAGGAACCGCTTCCACTGCCCGAAATCACCACAAGTTCATAGGTTTTGGGCGCAAGAGCAGCAATGCTTCTGTCAATGACAACCGAAGCTTCCGATTCAGCGCATTGAATGGAAACGGAGCCTGTAATACGGCCTTGCGCACCGACATCAGCGAGACTTACGCTCAGCTCCGAAACTGTAACTGTCACATTTTCCAGGCCGGCGTTTTCCAGGGCATTCTCCAGGGCACTCTGAAAATCTTCTTGGGTAGTGTCGTTGGATACAGCGATGCTATCCACAATTTCTTGGACAATCGCTTCTGCCTCCTCCACCGTCTGGGCATCAGTCAGTTTCACCGTCAATTCGATGGAAGCCGTCTTCTCTCCCCGCGGCGCCGTTACGGTAATCGTTGTTGTCCCCCTGCCCAGGGCAGTCACCAGGCCGTCTGCAGTTACGTCAGCCACCGCTTCCGCTCCGGAAGCATACTCCAGCAGAGTATCCACATCCAGATCCGTCTCCACCACAGGCTCAATCTGATAGGTCTCGCCCACATACAACTCCACCTTCTCCTGGGGAACCGTTACGGAAAGGGCATTCGCGTTCAGGA
>CALWDR010000001.1 GCA_944376745.1 uncultured Lachnospiraceae bacterium | reverse complement strand
GTAGAGCCGGGGAATATTTCAGGACGGCAGGACAATAATATAAGGAAACAATCAAAAAGGTACAGATGTCAACCCGAACATTTGTACTTTTTTCTATGGACTTTTTGTGTCATATTTGCTATAATGTAAAAACAAGCGAAAAAAACAAGCGAAAAAAACGAGTGAATTGAAACAGACAAAGAAGACAGTGGAAAATAAAGAAAAAATCCTGGATTATCTGTTGCAATTTAATATAGGAAAAACAAGTGAAATCGCTGACTGGCTAAATCTGAGTGAAGCCAGAACAAGAGTCTTGCTGAAAGAAATGGCTGATGAGAGAATCATAGGATCGGGTGGCCATACAAAAAAGAAAGTGTATTATCTTATACAGAATAAAGCATCTCAAATATTGCAGGAAGAGGAGCAATGATAAACGCATGGATCACTTCGAACTAGTATCACAATACGCCCCCACCGGCGACCAGCCCCAGGCCATCGAGGCCCTGGTCAGGGGCTTCAAGGAAGGCAATCAGTTTGAAACGCTGCTGGGGGTCACGGGCTCCGGCAAGACCTTCACGATGGCGAATGTCATCCAGGCATTGAACAAGCCCACCCTGGTCATCGCCCACAACAAGACACTGGCGGCCCAGCTCTACGGCGAGTTCAAGGAATTTTTTCCCAATAACGCGGTGGAGTATTTCGTGAGCTATTACGATTACTACCAGCCGGAGGCTTACGTTCCCTCCACCGATACCTACATCGCCAAGGACTCCTCCATCAACGAGGAGATCGACAAGCTGCGCCTTTCGGCCACGGCGGCCCTGGTGGAGAGAAGGGACGTGGTGATCATTTCCAGCGTGTCCTGTATCTATGGGTTGGGGGAGCCGGAGAATTTTGAGAAAATGATGGTGTCCCTGCGGCCCGGCATGCAGCGGGACCGGGACGAGGTCATCCGCAAGCTCATAGACATCCAGTACACCCGGAATGATATGGATTTCCACCGGGGGACCTTCCGGGTGCGGGGGGACGTGGTGGAGATCTTTCCGGCAGACCGGGGAGAGACCGGCATACGGGTGGAATTTTTCGGGGACGAGATAGACCGGATCACGGAGATCGATATTCTCACCGGGGAGATCAAGAGCCGGCGGGAGCACGTCAGCATTTTCCCGGCCTCCCACTATGTGGTGCCCCAGGAGGCCATCAACCGGGCGGCGGTGGACATCGAGAAGGAGCTGGAGGAGCGGGTAAAATATTTTAAGAGCGAGGGCAAGCTTCTGGAGGCCCAGCGGATCGCGGAGCGCACCAACTTCGATATCGAGATGCTCAAGGAGACGGGCTTCTGCAGCGGGATAGAGAACTATTCCCGGCATTTGGCCGGTTCCGCGCCGGGGGTGCCGCCCAAGACCCTGCTGGACTACTTCCCGGAGGAATTTCTCATCATCGTGGACGAGTCCCATATCACGATCCCCCAGGTACGGGGGATGTATGCCGGAGACCGGTCCCGGAAGACCACGCTGGTGGACTACGGGTTCCGGCTGCCCTCGGCTCTGGACAACCGGCCCTTGAATTTTGAAGAATTTGAGAGTAAAATAGATCAGATGCTCTTTGTGTCGGCCACGCCCAACGTGTACGAGAAGGAGCATGAGCTTCTGCGGGTGGAGCAGATCATCCGGCCCACGGGGCTTTTGGACCCGCGGGTGGAGGTGCGCCCGGTGGAAGGCCAGATCGACGATCTGATCGGCGAGGTCAACAAGGAGACCGCCGCCGGTCATAAGGTGCTGATCACCACCCTGACCAAGCGGATGGCCGAGGATCTGACGGACTACATGCGGGAGGTGGGCATTCGGGTAAAATACCTGCACTCGGATATCGATACCCTGGAGCGGGCCGAGATCATCCGGGATCTGCGTCTGGACGTCTTTGACGTGCTGGTGGGCATCAACCTCCTGCGGGAGGGGCTGGACATTCCGGAGATCACGCTGGTGGCCATTCTGGACGCGGACAAGGAGGGCTTTTTGCGCTCCGAGACCTCCCTGATCCAGACCATCGGGCGGGCGGCCCGGAATTCCGACGGCCACGTGATCATGTACGCGGACACCGTGACGGATTCCATGGAGGTGGCCATCGATGAGACGAACCGCAGGCGCTCCATCCAGGAAGCATACAACAAGGAGCACGGGATCACGCCCAAAACCATTGAGAAATCCGTGCGGGATCTGATCAGCATTTCCAAGAAGGTGGCCAAGGAGGAGTACGAGTTCAAGAAGGAGCCGGAGTCCATGAGCCGCAAGGAACTGGAGAAGTTGATCGCCGAGGTGCAGAAGAAGATGCAGCAGGCGGCGGCGGACTTGAATTTCGAGGCGGCGGCGGAGCTGCGGGACAAGATGATCGACTTAAAAGTCATGCTGCGGGACATGTAGTGTTCCAGGCCGATATCTGCTGATTTGGAGCTGGTACAAGCGGCGGTTTCGCGGACAGATACGGCATACCATACAGAAGGAGTTACGGTTTTTATGAATCACGAAAAACAATATATCAAGATACGGGGTGCCAACGAGCACAATCTGCAGAATCTCGATGTGGACATCCCCAGAAATGAATTTGTGGTGCTGACGGGCTTAAGCGGCTCGGGAAAATCCTCCCTGGCCTTCGATACCATTTACGCGGAGGGCCAGCGCCGTTATATGGAGTCGCTGTCCTCCTACGCCAGGCGGTTCCTGGGCCAGATGGAGAAGCCAAATGTGGAGAAGATCGAGGGCCTCTCCCCGGCCATTTCCATCGACCAGAAATCCACCAACCGGAACCCCCGTTCCACTGTGGGGACCGTCACGGAGATTTACGACTATTTCCGTCTGCTCTACGCCAGGATCGGAATCCCCCACTGCCCCCAGTGCGGCAAGGAGATCAAGAAGCAGAGCGTGGATCAGATGGTGGACCAGATCCTGGACCTGCCCGAGGGCACCAGGATCCAGCTTCTGGCTCCGGTGGTGCGGGGCCGGAAGGGCACCCACCAGAAGATCTTCGAGCAGGCCAAGCGCAGCGGCTACGTGCGGGTCCAGGTGGACGGCAGCATGTACGAGCTGACGGAGGAGATTTCCCTGGACAAAAATAAAAAGCACAACGTGGATATCGTGGTGGACCGCCTGGTGGTGCGGGACGGGATACAGAAGCGGCTGACCGACTCCATCGAGACCTGTCTGGAGCTGGCGGAGGGGCTTTTGACGGTGGACGTCATCGGCGGGGAGCCCATCCATTTTTCCCAGAGCTTTTCCTGCCCGGACTGCGGAATCAGCATCGATGAGATCGAGCCCAGAAGCTTTTCCTTCAACAATCCCTTCGGGGCCTGCCCCACCTGCTACGGGCTGGGCTATAAGATGGAATTTGACGTGGACCTGATGATCCCCGACAAGCGGCTGAGCATTGCCCAGGGAGCCATCCAGGCCATGGGCTGGCAGTCCTGCATGGACCCCCACAGCTTTACCTACGCCATCCTGAAGGCTCTCAGCCAGGAGTACGGCTTCGACCTGGATACGCCCTTCGGGGAGTATCCCCAGAAGATCCAGGACGTGATCGTCCACGGCACCGGCGGAAAACAGGTGAAGGTGTACTACAGGGGTCAGCGGGGAGAGGGTGTCTACGACGTGGCCTTCGAGGGCCTTCTGAAAAATGTGGAGCGCCGTTACCGGGAGACCGGGTCCGAGGCCATGAAGCAGGAGTACGAGGCTTTTATGCGGATCACGCCCTGTAAGGACTGCGGCGGCCAGAGACTGAAGAAGGAAGCTTTGGCGGTGACCGTTTCCGGGAAAAATATCCATGAGGTCACCTCCATGTCCATCCGCAGGCTCCATGAATTTCTGGAAAATCTGGAGCTGACCAAGCAGCAGAAGCTCATCGGCGCCCAGGTGTTAAAGGAGATCAAAGCCAGGGTGGGCTTTCTGATCGACGTGGGGCTGGATTACCTGACCCTGGCCCGGGCCACCGCCAGCCTGTCCGGCGGGGAGGCCCAGCGCATCCGTCTGGCTACCCAGATCGGCTCCGGCCTGGTGGGCGTGGCCTACATCCTGGACGAGCCCAGCATCGGCCTTCACCAGCGGGACAACGACAAGCTGCTGCGCACCCTGAAAAATTTAAGAGATCTGGGCAACACCCTGATCGTGGTGGAGCACGACGAGGACACCATGCGGGCGGCGGATCACGTGGTGGACATCGGCCCCGGCGCCGGCTCCCACGGCGGTAAGCTGGTGGCCCAGGGGACGGCGGAGGATATCATGAACTGCCCAGAGTCCATCACCGGAGCCTACCTGAGCGGCAGAATCAAGATACCGGTGCCGAAGACCAGAAGGAAGCCCACGGGCTGGCTGACCATCCTGGGGGCGGCGGAGAATAACCTGAAAAATATCGACGTAAAGCTGCCTCTGGGGGTGATGACCTGCGTCACCGGCGTGTCCGGCTCCGGGAAAAGCTCCCTGACCAACGAGATCCTCTATAAGCGCCTGGCCAGAGATCTGAACCGGGCCAGGGTCATTCCCGGCAAGCACCGGGACATGAAGGGCATTGAGCAGCTGGACAAGGTCATCGACATCGACCAGTCCCCCATCGGGCGGACGCCCCGCTCCAACCCGGCCACCTACACGGGCGTGTTCGATCAGATCCGGGATCTGTTCGCCACCACCCCGGACGCCAAGGCCAAGGGTTACAAAAAGGGCCGCTTCAGCTTCAACGTCAAGGGGGGCCGCTGCGAGGCCTGCGCCGGGGACGGTATTTTGAAGATCGAGATGCATTTCCTGCCGGACGTGTACGTGCCCTGCGAGGTTTGCCAGGGAAAACGGTATAACCGGGAGACCCTTGAGGTAAAATATAAGGGCAAGAGTATCTATGATGTGCTGGATATGACCGTGGAGGAGGCGCTGGAATTTTTTGAAAATGTTCCCTCCATCCGCCGCAAGATCGAGACCCTGTATGACGTGGGCCTTTCCTATATCAAATTAGGACAGCCCTCCACCACCTTATCCGGCGGGGAAGCCCAGCGGATCAAGCTGGCCACGGAGCTGAGCCGACGCAGTACCGGCAGGACCATCTATATCCTGGACGAGCCCACCACGGGCCTGCACTTTGCCGACGTCCACAAGCTGACGGAGATTCTCCAGCGGCTGGCGGAGGGCGGCAACACCGTGGTGGTGATCGAGCACAACCTGGACGTCATCAAAACCGCCGACTATATCATCGACATGGGCCCCGAGGGCGGGGACGGCGGCGGCACGGTCATCGCCCAGGGCACCCCGGAGGAGGTGGCCGAAATCCCAGGCTCCTACACTGGCCAGTACGTGAAGAAGTATTTGGAATAAAAATGCTCCTGTGCCAGGCACAGCGCGGAATCTGGAATAAAAAAACGCCCCTGCGCACTGCGCAGCGACGGAATTTTAGGGGAGTACCCCGGGGGCCTTGGCCCCCGGAGCATGAGTTATGAAAAATTATATTAGCTTATCAGCTAGTACAGGTATAAGTATAACCGCTATTTGTGTCCCCTGTGTGACGAGAAAAGAAAAATTCCTAAAAAAGTATAAAATAAAAATAAAAACCAGAAACAAATTTTTTAGATTTTCTTAAAAAACCAATGTTTTTCATCTTTTCGAAAAAAAGACTTTGAAATTTTCCAGTTATTGTATATAATGTTAATGTACAAAATTATGTTTAAATCCCAAGTATGTGGCTATAAATACAATGTGACCATCAAAACAGGGTGGCATGAGAAAACGAAAGGGGAAACAAAATGGTTTCGACAGATATAGGAATTGATTTGGGAACTGCCAGTATTCTGGTGTACATCAAAGGAAAAGGCGTCGTGTTAAAGGAGCCTTCCGTCGTGGCATTTGACAGAGATACCAACAAGATAAAGGCCATCGGCGAGGAAGCCAGGCTGATGCTGGGAAGAACCCCCGGCAATATCGTGGCGGTGCGGCCCCTGCGCCAGGGGGTAATTTCCGATTACACCGTGACGGAGAAGATGATCAAATATTTTATCCAGAAGGCCCTGGGCAAGAAGAGCTTCCGCAAGCCCCGCATCAGCGTGTGCGTGCCCAGCGGAGCCACCGAGGTGGAGAAGAAGGCCGTGGAGGATGCCACTTATCAGGCGGGGGCCCGTGAGGTATCCATCATCGAGGAGCCCATTGCGGCGGCCATCGGCGCCGGGATCGACATCGGCAAGCCCTGCGGAAATATGATCGTGGACATCGGCGGGGGCACCGCGGACATAGCGGTGATCTCTCTGGGCGGCACCGTGGTGAGCACCTCCATCAAGATCGCGGGGGATGACTTTGACGAGGCCATCGTCCGCTATATGAGAAAGAAGCACAATCTCCTGATCGGCGAGCGGACGGCGGAGGATATTAAGATCAAGATCGGAACCTGCTTCCCCCTGGCCCAGAATGAGACCATGGACGTGCGTGGAAGAAATCTGGTGACGGGCCTGCCCAAGACCGTGTCCGTATCCTCCGAGGAGACCGAGGAGGCTTTGAGAGAGGCTACCCTGCAGATCGTGGAGGCGGTCCACAGCGTGCTGGAGAAGACGCCCCCCGAGCTTGCGGCGGACGTGGCGGACCGGGGGATCGTCCTGACCGGGGGCGGCGCGCTGCTGCGGGGACTGGAGGAGCTGATCGAGGACAGAACCGGGATCAACACCATGACGGCGGAGGAGCCCATGACCTGCGTGGCCATCGGCACCGGCAAATATGTGGAATTCCTGTCAGGGAAGATAGACGATTGATCTGACGGAAAATATCCGCGCCGGCACAGGCGGCAGGCAGGGAAATTCATCAGGAAATGCCGGCGCAGGCGGTTTATAGATACAGGAAGCACAAAATGGAAACACTCACAGGATATGTAGAGCATATCATATACCGGAATGAGGAAAACGGCTACACCGTTTTGAATCTGGTCTGCCAGGAGGAGGAAGTAACCTGCGTGGGGATCTTCCACGTGGTCAGCGAGGGGGAGACCCTTGAGATGACGGGAAGCTATACCAGTCATCCCTCCTACGGGCAGCAATTTAAAATGGAGAGCTTCCGGGTAAAGGCGCCGGAAGACATCATGTCCATCGAACGCTATCTGGGGTCAGGCGCAATCAAGGGAATCGGGGTTGCCCTGGCCTCTCGAATTGTGCGCAGATTTAAGCAGGATACCTTCCGCATCATCGAGGAGGAGCCGGAGCGGCTGGCGGAGATCAAGGGCATCAGCCAGCGGAAGGCCATGGAGATCGCGGAACAGGTGGAGGAGAAGCGGGAGCTGCGGGAGGCCATGCTTTTCTTACAGCAGTACGGAATTTCCCTGAACCTGGCGGTGAAAATTTATCAGACCTACGGTCAGGAAATCTACCGCATTTTGAAGGAAAACCCCTACCGCCTGGCGGACGACATCCAGGGGGTGGGCTTTAAGATCGCCGATGAGATCGCGGGGCGGGTGGGAATACGGGCCGATTCGGATTTTCGTATCCGGAGCGGTATTTTGTATGTGCTGCTGCAGGCCGCGGCGGAGGGGCACACCTGCCTTCCCAGGGAGGAGCTGACCCGGCGGGCCGTGGAGCTTTTAAATGTGGAAAGCGCCTACATCGAGAAGCATTACATGGACCTGACCATGGAGAAAAAGCTGATGATGAAGGAGGGGTCGGGGCAGGTCTACATCTACGCCGCCGTCTACTATTACATGGAGCTCAACACAGCCGCCATGCTGAAGAACTTAAATGTTACCTACGACGTGCCGGATATTGAGATCGAGCAGCGAATCCGCCAGATCGAGAAGAGCACCGGGATGGAGCTTGACCCTCTCCAGGCAGAGGCCGTCAAGGAGGCGGTGAAAAACGGGCTTCTGGTGATCACCGGGGGACCGGGAACGGGGAAGACCACCACCATCAACACCATCATCAAATATTTCGAGCTGGAGGGCCTGGACATGTTTCTGGCGGCGCCCACCGGGCGGGCGGCCAAGCGCATGAGCGAGACCACCGGGTATGAGGCCCGGACCATCCACCGCATGCTGGAGGTGAACGGCGGCGTGGATGGGGAGGGAGGCTTTGCGCGGGACCAGCAGAATCCGCTGGAGACGGACCTCATCATCATCGACGAGATGTCCATGGTGGACTTAAGCTTGATGTGCGCCCTCTTGAAGGCCGTGGTGGCGGGCACACGGCTGATCCTGGTGGGAGATGTGAACCAGCTCCCCAGCGTGGGGCCGGGAAGCGTGCTGAAGGACATCATTGATTCCCAGATGTTTCATGTGGTGCGGCTTTCCAAGATCTTCCGGCAGGCCAGCCAGAGCGACATCATCGTCAACGCCCACAAGATCAACCGGGGCGAGCAGGTGGTGCTGGACAATAAGAGCCTGGATTTCTTTTT